>DATJIR010000409.1:0-10686 GCA_035493135.1 Verrucomicrobiia bacterium | reverse complement strand
CACGCGGGGGTGGCGCCGGGTGCTCCTGGTGACCACCCCCAATCACTCGCGGCGGGTGCGGCTGATCTGGCATCGCGAGGCCGGCCCCGGCCTCGAGGCCGGCCTCGCGGTAACCCACGACGAGTGCTCGGGCCAGGACGGCTGGTGGCGCCGGCGGCGGTGCAGCGAGGCGGTCCTGCACGAGTACCTCGGGCTCTTCGCCCTCTACTTCAAGGTCTCGAGCCTCATGCGCTGAGCGGGCCGCGCCGCCCGCCTCAGGGCAGCCGGCGGTAGAGGGTGTGCTGGCGGTTGCGCGTGTAGGGCCGGACCTGGGCCGGCCACCGTCCCTGCTCCACCGCCTTCGCCCACGCCTCGCTCACCAGGACCTCCGGGCTTTCGATCTCGTAGAGCGCGCCGTACTTTGGCGCGTGCTCGATGACGATCGTCTTGAGCTGCCCGCCGATGCTCATGGTCAGCGGCTGCAGCTCGTAGCGGGTCACCGCCACCACACCCGGGACGGTCAGCAGGCTCGGTACGTGCTCGCGGTCGTAGACCTCGTTGAAGAGGCGCTCTTGGGCCGGGTCGACGTCCATGGCGGCGCTGAAGAGATAACGGGTCTGGGACGGCATGAGGGTGGCTCCTTTCGGGGGGTGGCGGACACATGCGGCGGTCTACCGTTTACTGCCCCGTTTCCTGCTCTTGTTCCCGCTCTTGGCCTTTGCCTCGCGGCCGGCGCGGCCGTAGTCGTCCTGGCGGCGAATGATGTCGTCCTCGCCGAGATAGGGTCCGTGCTGGACTTCGATGAGGACGACGGGCAGGCGGCCGGGGTTCTCGATGCGGTGCCAGGCTCCGCGCGGCACGTCGACCGACCCCCGCGGCTTGAGCCGCTTCTGACGGTCCGAGATGATCACGCGCGGGGAGCCCGAGACCACCACCCAGTGCTCGGCCCGGAAACGGTGGCGCTGCAGGCTCAGCCGCTGCCCCGGCCGGACGAAGAGCCGCTTCACCTTGTAGCCGCGGCCCTCCTCGACGGTCTGGAAGCCGCCCCAGGGCCGGGTCTCGAAGACCCCCACCGGGGTCCCGCCCCGACGGCCGCGCGGAGCGCTCATAGTCGGATCACCCGCGCGAAGTCGGCCTCCACGCTCTTGCTCACCTCTTCCAGCACCTCGGCCGGCACGTCCTCGTCGAGGAGCAGGACCACGATGGCCCGGCCCCGGCGCGTGCGCCGGCCCACGTGCATCGAGGCGATGTTCACGTTGTGGCGGCCCAGGATGGACCCGATCCGCCCCACCATGCCCGGCCGGTCCTCGTAGGACAGGACCAGGATGTGCCCCTCGGGGATGAACTCGATGTGCAGGTCGCGGAGGCGCACGATCCGGGGCACGCCGTCGAAGACCGTCCCCGCGATGACCTTGCGGCCGGCGCCGGCCTGGGTGGTGACCGTGATCAGGTTGGTGTAGCCGGAGGCGGGCTCGGGATCGGTACGCACCTCGACGGACAGGCCACGCTCCCCTGCGATCAGGTGGGCGTTGACCAGGTTGACCGCCTGCACCGTCACCCCCGCCAGCAGCCCCTTCAGCACCGCGCGGCCGACGAGCTCGGGATCCCACCGCGCCATGTAGCCGGCCACCTCGATCTCGACGCGCTCCACGTTGTCGGGCTCGAGCTGCAGGCAGAAGCGGCCCAGCAGCTCGGCCAGCTGCAGGAACGGCCGCTGCTCGGCCATGGTCTCGCGATCGGCCACCGGGATGTTCACCGCGTGCTCGACCAGCTCGCCGTCGCGGAAGGCCACGAGCTGGCGCGCCACGTCGACCGCCACGTTGACCTGCGCCTCCTGGGTGTTGGCGCCGAGGTGCGGCGTCACCACCACGCGAGGGTGCTGGATCAGACGCTTCACCACCGGCGACACCGGCGGCTCCTCGCTCCACACATCGATCGCGGCCCCGGCCACGTGTCCCGAGTCGAGCGCGGCCAGCAGGTCGGCCTCGTTGACGATGCCGCCGCGGGCGCAGTTGACCACCCGCGCGCCCGGCTTCATGGCGCCGAGCTCCCGCGCGCCGATCATGTTCTCGGTCTCGTCGGTCAGCGGCACGTGGACGGTGAGGACGTCGGCCCGGCTCAGCACCGTCTGCAGATCGGTGAGCCGCACGCCGAGGTCGCGGGCCCGGCTCTCCGGGATGAACGGGTCGTACACGAGCACCTCCATGTCGAAGGCCTTGAGGCGCGCGGCCACTCGCGAGCCCACCTTGCCCAGGCCCAGCACCCCCGCGGTCTTCCGGAACAGCTCGGAGCCGTAGATGGCGCGATCCCACTCGAGGCGCTTGAGTCCCTCGTGGGCGAGCGGGATCTTGCGGACGAGGGCCAGCAGCATGCCCACGGTGTGCTCGGCCGCCGAGACCACGTTGCCGTAGGGGGCGTTCACCACCACCACGCCCTGGCGCGAGCAGGCGTCGACGTCGATGTTGTCGACGCCCACCCCGGCGCGGCCGAGGATGCGCAGGCGCCGGGCCCGGCCGAGGAACTCCGCGGTCACGGTGGTCGACGACCGGGTGACGATGGCCTCGTAGTCGCCGAGGCGGCCGAGGAGGTCTTCCCGCTCGAGCTTGCTCGAGACCTGGTCCACCTGGAACCCGCGCTCGGCCAGGTACGCGACGCCCTCGGGGGCGATGGTGTCGATCACGAGCACCTTCATCTAGCGGTGGCTGCGCAGGAAGCGGAGGAACTCGCGCCCCTCGGCCAGCCGGCGCCTCATGACCTGACGGTCGCGGACCATCTCGGACGCGAGCGAGAGCATCTTGCGCGGGCGGAAGTAGAAGCGGCGGTAGAACTGATCCACCGAGCGGAAGATCTCCGGGCGCGAGAGGTGCGGGTAGCCGATGGCGCTCACCTGCACGCCGGTCCCGTCGACCAGCTCGTCGGTCTCGAGCCAGCCGTTGCGCTGGGCCTCCTCGTAGAGCGCGGTGCCCGGATAGGGCGCGGCGAGCGAGACCTGGATGGTGTCCGGGTCGATCTCGGCCGCGAAGCGGATGGTCTCGGCGATGGTCTCGCGGGTCTCGCCGGGCAGCCCCAGGATGAAGGTGCCGTGGATGGCGATGCCGAGGGACTTGGCGTCCCGGGTGAACCGGCGCGCCGCGTCGAGCCGCACGCCCTTCTTCACGTTGTTCAGGATGGCCTGGTTGCCCGACTCGTAGCCGACCAGCAGCAGACGCAGCCCGTTGTCCTTGAGCACCTTCAGGGTCGCGTAGGGGACGTTGGCCTTGGCGTTGACCGACCACGTGATGCCGAGCCGCCCGAGGCGCCGGGCGATCGTCTCGGCCCGCGGCAGATCGTCGGTGAACGTGTCGTCGTCGAAGAAGAACTCGCGGACCTGCGGGAAGAGCGACGCGGCCAGGGCCATCTCCTCGGCCACGTGCTCGGGGCTGCGGGTGCGGTACCGCTGCCCGCCCACCGTCTGGGGCCACAGGCAGAACGTGCACTTGGAGCGGCAGCCCCGCCCGGTGTAGAGCGAGACGTAGGGGTGACGCAGGTAGCCGATCGCGTAGTGCTCGACGGTGAGGTCGCGCTTGTAGACCGGGGTCACGAACGGCAGCGCGTCCATGTTCTCGAGTGTCGGACGCTCGGGGGTGTGCTCGACGTGGCCGTTCACCCGATAGGAGAGCCCGAGGATCCGCGAGAGCGGCCGCCCCTGCGCCACCTCCTGGATCGTGAAGTCGAACTCGTTACGCGCCACGAAGGACAGCGCCCGGCTCGCGCGGAGCGACGCCTCGGGGGCGACCGCCACCGCCGCGCCCACGAGCCCGATGATCAGGTCGGGGTTCTCGGCCTTGAGCGCCTCGGCCACCCGCAGGTCGGAGGCGAACGAGGGCGTGCTCGTGTGCATCACGCAGAGGTCGTAGCCGCGCGCGAGCGGGAGCACGTCGTCCACCGTGAGGCCGTCGGGCGGCGCGTCCACGAGCCGGGAGCCCGGCACGAGCGCGGCGGGCTGGGCCAGCCACGTCGGGTACCAGAACGAGCGGATCTCCCGCCGGGCCTGATAGCGGGATCCCGCGCCCCCGTCGAAGCCCGCGGCCGCGGGCGGGTGCAGGAACAGCGTGCGCAGATAGCTCTCGGTCACGGCCTGTTCACGATACCACACGGGCCGCCGCGGCCGCGGGGCACCGGCCTCATTCGCGCGACCGCCGGTGACGCCGCAGGAGCACGATGCCCCACCCCGCCGCGACCACCAGCGCGCCCCCGGCGATCCAGAGCTGCAGCTCGCGGACCCGGGCGAGGGCCACCGCCACCGAGTCCGCCACCAGGTAGGCCACCCCGAAGGAGAGCGGCACGCTCACCAGCACCGCGGCCAGATCCACGAGCAGGAAGCGGGGGAACGGCACGCGCACGAGGCCCGCGGTGAGGAAGGCGGCCGCCCGCAGCCCCATGATCAGGCGGGCCATGACCACGAACTTGAGCCCGTGCCGATGGTACGCCTCCATCACCCGCTTCTCGCGCTCCGGGGTGAGGATGCGTCGCGCGGGCTGCCACTTGAGAATTCGCCGGCCGAAGTGCCGGCCGAGGATGTAGAGCAGCATGTCGCCGGCCAGCACTCCGCCCAGGCACGAGAGCAGCGCTCCCCACCAGTGCATCACCTCCCAGCGCGCCATCATCGCCGCGACCGCGATCGGCAGCTCCTCCGGGATCGGCACGCCGAGCCCGGTGGCGAGCAGGATCAGGAACACTCCCGGGTACGAGAACTGGATGATGAGCCGGATCAGCATCAGCGGGAAGCGGCGGCGTGGCCGTAGAGCCACCGGCCGTTCTGCAGGGCCAGCAGGCGCACGCTGTCGGGCGGCAGATGGGCCACGATGCTCTGGGCGGGGGCCCGGGTGGTCAGCAGGTAGGGCGGCCTCGTCCCGCCCCACGCGGCGGTGAAGCGTGCGGGAGTCCAGAACGTGTCGGCCGCGTCTGCGAAGGTGGCGCCGATGCCGAGCACGCTGCGGCGGCCGTCGAGCAGCGCGGGCCGGTGCCCGGAGTAGAGCTCCACCGCCCCTGCGTTCTCGATCGGCCCCTCCAGCACCAGCACGTCGTCGGGCGAGAGCCGGGCCCGGATCTCGCGCGCCATGCCGGCGACCGCACGCGCGGCGGATGTCGCGGCGAGCCCGTCGGCGACCAGGGGGACCGTGAGGAGCATGACCGCGGCGACCACCGCGGCGGCCGCGCGCGCGGAGCGGCGCGCCGCGGCCAGCGCGAGGCCGGCCGCGCCGGTGAGCAAGAGCACCGACGCGCGGACGAGCAGCGGCTGGATCTCCGACCACGGCGGATAGGGCGAGGCCTGGCCCAGCGCCGCCTCCTTCCGCGAGTAGACGTCGGTGACCCCGAACACCGCGGTCGTGAAGGCCCGGCCATCGCTCGATCCGGCCCACGCGAGCCCTGCACCCAGGAGCAGGAAGAGGACCAGGTGCGCCGCGATCAGCCCGGCCGGGCGCGGAGCGGCCTCTCTCCAGGCGCGCGCGGCCAGGAGCGCGAGCGCGGGATAGGCCGGGAGCCCGTAGTGGGGGAGCTTGAACGGCGAGAGCGTGAACAGTGCGAGGACACCCACCGCCCAGAGGGCGAGCGCGACCCACGGCGCCTCGGCCGGATCCCGCCACGCGCGACGCCGTCCGAGGGCGACCACCGTCGCCCCGGCCGAGAGGGCCCACGGGAACGCGCCGAAGCCGGCCGCGGCGACGAACTCGAGCGCCGAGAGCGGCACGTCCTCGTCGGGGAACACGCGCATGCGGGCCACGTTCAGGACGTGATTGTCGACCACCGTGTACCAGAGGAAGGAGGGCTCGGCCATCGCCACCACCACGTACCAGCCCACGCCCAGCGCAAGCATGAGCCCGACGCCCGCCACGGGCAGCCACGCGCCCACCGGTCGCAGCCGCCCCGCCAGCCAGAGCGCCCCCCCCACCGCGGCCAGGGGGCCCACCATCCCGAGCAGATCCTTGGCCAGCGCCGCGAGACCAAGCGCCGCACAGCCCAAGACGGCCCATCCCGCTCCCGAGAATCTCGCCCGGTCGTCCGCCCGCGCACCCCGCCCCCACAGCAGCCCGACGAACCCCCACTGGATCGCCGCCACGAACAGCGTCTCGGGCCGGAGGTAGCGCGCGAACGCGGCGAAGAGCGCGCACGAGAGCAGCGCCGCGCCGGCCAGCAGGCCCCCGCCGGGCCCGAGGAGGCGCATCCCGAGGAGGGTCGTCCCCGCCACCGCCAGCAGTGCGCCCAGCAGCGGAGCGAGGCGCGCGGCGCGCTCGGTCAGACCCCACTGCCGGAACGACGCGGCGGTCAGCCAGTAGAGCAGCGGGGGCTTGTCGAAGTACCGCACCCCGTTGAGGCGTGGGACGACCAGGCTGCCGCCCCGCATCTCGCGGGCGATCTCGGCGTGCTGGCCCTCGCCGGGATCGTCGAAGGGAGCACGCCCCAGGCCGGGCGCGAGCAGCAGGGCGGCCAGGCCCACCATGGACACGACGGCGACGCCGGCGTCGCGCAGCGCCGTCACTAGAGGGAGCGGCCGATCTCGTCCAGGATCCGCTTCTCGACCGACCGGTCGTCGGTCTTGAGGTCCTCTTCCTTTGCGACGAAGAGGATGCGCTCTTCCTCGTAACCGCGCCGCTCCACCGTCACGGCGGTCCGGCTCGCGTCCAGGTTGTCCCCGTCCAGCCGGCGAGAATCGGTGCGGATCCAGCCCACGTCGCGGTCCTCCTTGTCGATGTCCCACTCGAGGCTCTTGAGCACGGAGCGCGTCACGGTGAAGACCCGGTCGGGGGGACGTTGCACCGCGGCGAGCCGCCGCGGCGTCACGATCGCGCGTCGCGTGGTCATGTCGTTCCCTCGCCTCTTCCGGGCTCGAGCCGCCCCGCGCGCAGGCGCAGCGTGCGGTCCGCGAGGGCGGCCGCGTCGGCCCGGTGCGTCACAAGGATAACCGAGGCGCCGCGCTCGCGGCACAGTCCGCGCAGCTCCGACAGGATCACTCCGGCGTGTTCGTCGTCGAGATTGCCGGTCGGCTCGTCGGCCAGCACGAGCGGCGGCGCGTTGAGCACGGCCCGGCAGTACGCCACCCGCTGCTGCTCTCCGCCCGAGAGCTGGGACGGGTAGTGGCCGCTGCGGTGGACCACCCCGAGGCGCTCCATCAGCGCGCGGGCCGCCGGCAGGGCCTCGCTTCGTGAGCGGCCGACGTAGCGCGCGGCCAGCAGCACGTTGTCGAGCGCGGTGAGCCCCGCGATCAGCAGGAACGACTGGAAGACGTAGCCGATCGAGCGGCCCCGCACCGGGCACTGGGCGCGGCGCGAGAGCCGGCTCACGCAGACGTCGTCGAGCCAGATCTCGCCCCGGTCGGCCGGCTCGAGCAGCCCCAGCAGGTTGAGAAGGGTGGACTTGCCGGAGCCGGACGAACCCGCGACCGCCACGAACTCGCCCGGCTTCACCTCCACGTCGACGCCGTCGAGCACCGGCACCGGGGCGCCGTCGGGACCGCGGAAGGTCTTGCTGAGGCCGTTCGCCCGGACGAGCATCGCGCGGCCCGCTCAGGTGCCCCGCCGGATGGCCTCGGCGGGGGAGAGGCGGACGATCCGCAGGGTGGCGTAGGTGGCGGCCAGCCCGCCGAGGATCACCGAGAACGCGATCGCGAAGGCGAGGAGCCGCGGCGAGAAGAGGAAGAGCTGCTGGCCGTCGCGCAGCACGCGCGCGTCGACCACGGTGCCGATGGCCAGGGCCAGGCCCACCCCGATGACCCCGCCCGAGACCGAGACCCCGAGGGCCTCGCCCAGGATCTCGCGCAGGAGCTGGAGATCGGTGGCGCCGAGGGCGCGCTTGATGCCGAAGTCGCGGATGCGCTCGAACACCGCGGCGGTCACGGTGTTGGAGAGCGAGAGCCCGCCGATCACGAGCCCGAGGACCCCGATGCCGAAGAGCAGCGCGGAGAAGAACGCGGTGGACTGGCGCAGGAGGCGGCTCAGCTCGCCCGGGATCGTGACGTTCAGCCCCGGCACGGTGGCCTGGATGCGCCGCGCGAGCTCGTCGGGATCCACCCCGTCGGCCCACGCCACCGCGGCCCCGGTGTTGAGGTCGGCCCGGCTCATGCCGCCCGCTCCGCCCGCGAAGACCTGCACGAGCAGCGGGTCGCGCCGCAGCCAGAGGTCGCGCGCGTCGTCGAGGGGGACGATCGCGAACCGGTCCGGCGCGGTGAGCGTCTTGTCGAGCACCCCGACCACCTCGAAGACGCGGCCGGCGGCGAGCTCGAGACGGCCGCCGGGCGCCAGCTTCCGGGCCGCCGCGAAGTCCGCGCCCACCACCGCCACGCCCCGGTCGCTCGCTCGGAGAAACCGGCCGCTCCGAACCGGCAGCTCCCGGATCTGCCGGTTCGACATCGGAACCCCGGGATCCACGCCCAGGATCAGCTCCTGGGTGAGGGTCAGGAACTGCGACGTGGTGGGATTGAGCGGCAGCATCACCTGCGCCTGCACCGCGGCCACGCCCGGCACCCGCGCGATCTGCTCGATCCGGGCGGCCCGGAGGAGGCCGCCCGCGGTGAAGCCGGTGCCCATGCCCATCCCCTCGCCGGCCACCGAGATCTGGCCGAGCACGAAGCGATCGCCGCCGTCGATGAAGCGGGTGATACGCTCGGCCATCGCGCCCAGCGCGACCAGTCCGGCCACGCCCACCGCGATGCCCAGGATCGTGAACAGGTAGTTCTTGGGCAGGAAGCGGCCGATCCCTACCATTTGAAGCGGGACTCGGTGGCGAGGCCGCGGCGGCGGCGCACCCAGCGGTTGATCCGGACGATCGTGAAGAAGACCTCGAGCGAGAGCCGCATCCGCAGCGTCATCCGCAGGAAGGCCCCCCCGGCCAGCACGCCGGTGACCCCGTCCACCATGCCCGCGAACTCACGCGGCTTGAGGAACATCTCGGTGAACGAGGGATCGTAGAAGTTGCGGATGAAGCGCTGGAAGGGCTGCATGCCCCGACGGATGGCCCGCTGGTAGGCGCGGAAGCGCCGCGCCTCGAAGCGGTTCTCGCGGAAGGCCTGCAGGATCTCGCGCGCCGAGAGCTCGGCGGACTGGGTGGCGAGGTAGACGCCCGACGAGAAGATCGGGTCCAGGAACGCGATCGCGTCGCCCACGCACACGAAGCGATCGCCCACCGCGGGCTCGGTCTGGTACGAGAAGTTGGCCGCGCTGTGCACCGGGGTGATCCGCGGCGCGCCGTCGAGGGCCTCCACCAGGCCGCGGCACTGCGCGATCAGCGACTCGTAGAGCTGCTCGAGGTTGCCCTCGCGCCCGCGCACCGTGCGCGCGTGGAGCACGCAGCCGACGCTGCTCGTGCCGTTGTGGAACGGGATGTACCAGAACCACCCCGGCTGGAAGCTGAAGATCCGGATGTTGCCGGCCTCCTTGCCGGGCCAGCGACGGCCCCCCTGGAAGTGAGCGAAGAGGGCCACCTTGCCGAGCCCCTCGATGGGCCGGCGCCGCCCGTGCCGGGTGGCGATGAAAGCGTCGCGCCCGCTCGCGTCCACCAGGAAGCGCGCGCGGATCTCGCGCGTGCCGGTCGCGTCCGAGACCGCGGCGGTGACGCCCTCGCCGTCGAAGGCCACCCGCTCGACGGTGGTGGGCTGGAGCAAGGTGACGTTCGGCTGCCCGGCCGCGTGGTCGAGCAGGATCTTGTCGAACTCGCCGCGCTGCACCTCGTAGGTGTAGGAGGGCCAGGGCTTCCCCTCGCGAAAGAAGAACTGGTAACCGAGGTCCATGTCCTGGTCGTGGAAGTAGGCCCCGTACTTCACGAGGAAGCCGCGCGCCTTCACCGCGTCGAGCACGCCGAGACGCTCCAGCACCGGCATGTTCGCGGGCAGGAGCGATTCGCCCACGTGGAATCGCGGGAAGCTCTCGCGCTCCGCGAGCGCCACCCGGAGCCCGCCGCGCGAGAGGAAGGTGGCCGCGCTCGAGCCGCCCGGCCCGCCCCCGACCACCAGCACGTCGTAGTCGGCCGGGCGGCCGGCACCGGCCGCGCGGGCCCGCGGCGTCTCGAGGGTGCCGGCCAGCGCCTCCTGCGGGTAGAGCCGCCGCACCACCGGGGTGAGGCAGTCGAGCCCGAGCCCGGCGAGCACTCGCCGTCCCAGGGCCAGCGGCAGCAGCAGCGGGGTCGCGGCGGTGGCGAGCGCGGCCAGGCGCAGGCCCCGCGCGTGGTCCGAGTGCCAGCCGCGCTCCACGGTACGGAGCACGCGGTCCGCGACGAAGGCCCCGATCGCGAGGGCCCAGCCCGGCGCGTGCGCGCGGTGCGGCGCCGCGAACTGGTACATCTCGCGGTGCCGGGTCCGGAGCCGCGTCGGGCTGAAGATGCCGAACAGCCACCCCGCGCCGGCGGCGGCCTCGCGCGCCCAGCGCCCCACGATCCGCCCGGCCAGGTAGGTGCCGACCGCGAGCCCGTCCCGGGCGGGACGGAAGCGGCTGCGCCGGTCCTCGAAGTGGATCGGAGTGATCGGGACTTCCCGAAGGCTTATCCCTCGGTCGGCGGCGCGCAGCAGCATCTCGGTCTCGAGCACGAACCCGCCACGGCGGGGCTTCACCGCGGCCAGGAGGCTCGCCGGGTAGACGCGGAAACCGGACTGGGTGTCGGCCACCGGGGCGCCGCTCAGCCAGTCGATGAAGAAGCCGGCCACCCGCAGCGCGGCGAGCCGCCCCACCGGGATCACGC
>DATJIR010000408.1:0-4681 GCA_035493135.1 Verrucomicrobiia bacterium | reverse complement strand
CCCGGCTCCATCGTGGGCCGGAAGAGGTCGCCGCGCCGCTCCCGGATCATCCCCCGCACCTCGAAGACGTCGGCGAAGTCGCTTGCGTAGTGCCAGGTCAGCACCAGCTCGTGCGGGGCCGAATTGAAGCTCTCGACCGTGAGGACCTGGTCGAGGCCGGTGGGAGTCAGCTCGAGGCGCCGCGCGAGGCGGAGGGTCCGACCGCGCAGCACCACGATCTCCCCGTGACAGAGATCGGGATTGGTGAGGTCGATCGCCAGCCGCCGGCCGTCGGCATTGACCGCTGCGCTCAGGCTCAGAGGTCGCTGGCCGTCTACGGCCAGCTCCAGGCTCCGCAGGAACCGCGTGCCCCCGACATACAGGCCGAACTCGCTCTCGGGCAGGTCCGGGAAGTCGCCGTGCTGGTCGGCGACGAGGAAGGCGTCGTCGCACTTCGCCACGAGCCGCCGGATGTCGCCGCTGGCCGCGGCCGAGGTGCGGATGTAGTACGGGTCGCGCGCGCCCTCCTCGTCGTCGCCGTCCATCGCAACCGCCTCAGGCGAGCTCCGCCCCGGCCTCGAGGCGCTCGTAGACCGACTCGTACCCGTCGGCCATCCTCGTCACGCTGAAGCGCACCTCCGCCTCCCGCCGGCAGGCCGCGCGATCGATCCGGTCGAGCCGGCGGATCGCCTGGGTCAGGTCGTCCACGGTGTCGGCGATGAACCCGGTACGGCCCGGCGAGATCACCTCGGGCACCGACCCGCAGCGCCGCGCGATCACCGGGGTGCCGCAGGCGAGCGCCTCGATCATCACGAGGCCGAACGGCTCCGGCCAGTCGATGGGAAACAGCAACGCCGCCGCCTCGCCCAGGAAGGCCGGCTTCTCCGCGTCGCCGATCTCGCCCAGGTACTCGACGAGCGGGTCCGCGAGGAGCGGCTCGATCTCCTCCTCGAAGTAGGCGCGGTCCACCGCGTCCACCTTCGCCGCGATCCGCAGCGGCAGGCCCGCGCGCCGGGCGGCCCGGATGGCGAGGTCCGGGCGCTTCTCGGGCGAAATGCGGCCGAGGAAGGCCAGGTAGCCGCCGCGCCCGGCTCCCACCGGGTACGCGTCGAGGGGCAGCCCGTGGTGCACGGTCCCGGCCCAGGTCAGCGCGATGTCCTGGACCGGCCGACGCTGCGCGTCGCTGATCGACACGAGCGGCACGTCGTCGAAGTGGCCCAGCACCGCGCGTGTGTGCGGCAGGTCGAGGCGCCCGTGGAGGGTGTGCACGGTCGGGGTGGCCACCAGGCGCGAGAACGGGAACGCGAGATAGTCCACGTGGCAGTGGACGAGGTCGAAGTCGCCCGCCCGATCGAACACCTGGGACAGCTCGACCACGTGGGGCGCGAGCTGGTCGACCGCCCCGACGTCGAGCCGCAGCGCGCGCGGCACCGGCGCCACCAGCGACGCGCCGGTGCGGGAGTCGCCGCTCGCGAAGAGCGTCACGTCCCATCCGCGCCGCACCTGCTCCTCCACCAGGTGGGAGACGACCCGCTCCGTCCCACCGTAGAGTCGGGGAGGCACCCGCTCGTACAGCGGGGCGACGTGAGCGATTCGCATGGCCTTGCGTATGTGCAAGGCGATTGCCAGCGTCGCCGTGGGCCGAACGTGGCCTCGGAGCGCCGGCATCTGCGCCGCGGCACCGCGGCGCCGGCACTTCTTACCGGGCCCTCCCTACCGGACTCGCCGGAGAGACCCGGCGGCGCGTGTCGGCGGCTACCTGGTGCGCCGCGCGAGCGCGCCCACGACGGTGACCAGCTCCACCGGCTCGACGGGCTTGGGAATGTGCGAGGTGAACCCGGCGCCGATGGCCCGCACCCGATCCTCGGTGCGCGCGTAGGCGGTGACCGCGATCGCGGGAACCACGGCGCGGGGATCGGGCAGCACGCGCACGCGCGCGATGAAGTCGTAGCCGTTCTCCTCCGGCATCTCGATGTCGCAGATGAGCACGTCCGGGCGCCACGTCTCGAGCAGCGCGAACCCCTCGCGCGCCGAGCGCGCGGTGCGCACCTCGGCCCCGCGGCCCTGGAGGACGTGAGTCATCAGCTCGGTCGCGTCCGGATCGTCGTCCACCGCGAGCACCCGGACCCCGGCCAGCGACAGGTCGGTGCTGAGGCCGCGGAAGCGCGGCGCGGTCGGATGGTCGCCGCTCACCGCGGGCGCGGCGTGGATCATGATCGGCAGCGCGACGGTGAAGACGGCCCCCTGCCCCTCGCCCGGGCTGTCGGCGGTGACCGTCCCGCCGTGCTGCTCCACCAGATGCTTCACCAGGGCCAGGCCGAGCCCGAGCCCCTGCGGGCGCGCCGCGCCGTCGGCTCCCTGCCGGAAGCGCTCGAACAGATGCGGGAGCAGGGCGCGCGCGATGCCGCTGCCGGAGTCGCTCACCTGCACCTCGATGTGCGAGTTCACCCGGGCCAGGAATACCTGCACCCGCCCGCCCCGCGGCGTGAACTTGAGCGCGTTCGAGAGCAGGTTCCACACGACCTGCTGCAGGCGATCGGCGTCGCCCATGATCGGCCCCGCGCGCTGATCGAGCGCGACCTGGAGGCGGATGCCCTTGGCGCTCGCGGTCGGGCGCACCACGTCGACCGCGCGCTCGATCACCAGGGCCACGTCCACCGGTCGCAGATCCAGGCGGAGCTTGCCGGTCGTGATCCGGGCGAGGTCGAGGAGATCGTCGACGAGCTGGGCCTGGGCCTCCGCATTCCGCTCGATCACCTCGACCGCCCGGCGGGTCGCGTCGGGGTCGAGCTGGCCGCTCGCCAGCATGCGCGCCCAGCCCAGCACCGCGTTCAGCGGCGTGCGCAGCTCGTGCGAGAGCGTCGCGAGGAACTGGTCCTTCGCCTGGTTCGCCGCTTCCGCCTCCTGGTGGGCGCGCTCGAGCCGGGCCTCGAGGAGCTTCTGCTCGGTGATGTCGCGAAGGATCCCGCGCATCCGGAGCGGCTGGCCAGCGCGGTCGACCTCGAACTGCCCGTCGTCGAGCACCCAGACGATCGAGCCGTCGTCCCGCACGATTCGAAACTGGCTCGCCATGGGCGTGCCGGCGGCCAGCGCGCTCTGGATCGATTGCCGGACGCGCTCGCGGTCGTCGGGATGGATGAGGCGCTCGAACGTCTGTCCGTGATCGGCGGCGTTGGTGACCGGAAGTCCGAGCAGCCCCGGCGCGTTCTGCGTCCGCACCACGCGGTCGGTCCGGAGGTCCCACTCCCAGGCCACGGTGCGCCCGGCGGTGAGCGCGGCCAGAAGGCTCTCGTCGGTGGGCCGCGCGGCCCGATCGGCGGAGGCGGGCGCCCCCCGCCGTCCGAGCGTCCGGATCGCCGTCAGAAGTGGCCGCAGGCTCCTGGGCATCGTCGCGCGGCCATTCTACCCGAGCCCGAGGGCCGTCCGGCGGGCTTCGTCAGGCGGGCCGCGCCACCTCGACCTCGACCGCGGCGGGGGCCGGGCGGGCCCGGCCGAGCCGCTGGCTCAGCCAGATCGCGATCAGCAGGTAGGCGGCGCCGAGGCTCAGGCCGCCGATCACGTCCGAGAGCCAGTGCATGTCGAGGTAGATGCGGCTCACCGCGACGAGCCCCACCACCGCGCCGCAGCCGAAGCAGGCCAGGACGCGGAAGCGCCGACGGCGATCGGTCAGCGAGACCAGCAGGAAGGCCACGACGCCGAAGTACACCACCAGGCTGAGCGCGTGCCCGCTCGGGAAGCCCCAGGGGGCCGCGTTCGGGCGGGGCCGAGCCGCGGCCCACTTGCCCGCGACCTGCAGCACGCCGGTGCCCGCCATCAGGATCGGCAGGAGCAGGGCCCAGCGCCGGCTGGCCCGCCACAGCGCCGCGGAGGCGATCAGGATCATCGGGACGAGGCCGGCCGGCTCGCCGAGCCGCGAGACCAGCTCCATCGGCAGGTCGAGCGTGCCGCCTCGCATCGGCTGCACCCAGCTCCGCACGCTCTGATCGCCCGGCAGGAGTTGATGGTGCGCCGCGTCGACGGCCAGGGTCACGTAGGCGGTCAGCAGGATGGACGCCACCCCGAGAAGCACCGCCGCCCGACACGAGAGAACCCGCCGCACCATGGCCGTAGGCTCTCCATGATGCCACAGGGCGGAGCGGCCTGCCTCCCGTGGCATGGAAGTTGTACGATCCGTCCTCATGCGGATCGTCAAGCTCGTGCTGCTGGTCCTGGGGGTCGCGGCCATCGCGGTCTCGGTGCACCGTATCGGATGGGCTCCCGTCGTGGAGGCGCTCGAGCGGCTCACCTGGTGGCAGCTCGTGCTGGTGTGCCTGCCGTACGCGGTGATCACCGCGGTCGACACGCTCGGCTGGCGGTTCGCGTTCCCCCGGGATCCCGCGCCCTTCCGGCGCCTCTTCGGGGCCCGATTGGCCGGCGAGGCGCTGAACCTGGTGACCGCGGTCGGCTCGGTCGGCGGCGAGGCGGTGAAGGCCTGGCTCATCCGGCGCGACGTGGCCTACGCCGAGAGCGTACCGTCGGTGGTCATCGCCAAGACCACCCTCACGATCGCGCAGGCGCTCTTCCTCCTGATCGGCGTCGCGCTGGCCTGGACGACGCTGGCCATCGACTCGCGGGTGATCGGGGCCATGCTCTGGCTGCTCGTGGTCGAGGCCGCCGCGGTGGCCGGCTTCGTGGGGGTCCAGATCGCGGGCGTCATCGGCCG
>DATJIR010000407.1:0-5003 GCA_035493135.1 Verrucomicrobiia bacterium | reverse complement strand
CCCGCACCAGGTCGCGGCCCAGCTCCACGCCGTTCACGTGGATCGACCCCGCGTCCGGGCGGAGGAAGCCGTACAGCATCCGGCGGGTCGTGGTCTTGCCCGCCCCGTTGGGGCCGAGCAGTCCCACGATCTGCGCGGACTCGCAGGCGAGGTCCACCCCATCCACCACGCGGCGGCCGCCGAGATGCTTGACGAGACTGCGCGCGTCGAGCAGCGGTGGCATTGCGTCACTACCTCCGGACCGTAGTCTAACGCGCGCCGACTTTCGCCGACGCTGGTAGACTCGCGGGGCGAATCATGAGCAGGGACCTCCTGGACCCGCCGCGGGCGCCCGACACACCCCGGCGTGCCTTCATGGCCGGCATCGCGGTCGGCCTCCTCGCCGCGCCGCTGGCCGCCCGGGCGGAGCGGGCCGGGGGAATCCCTCGCATAGGCCTTCTTGACTACGCTCCCTTCTGGGAGCCGTTCCGCCAGGGCCTTCGGGCCCTCGGTTACGTCGAGGGCCAGGACGTCATCCTCGAATATCGCCGGACGGAGGGAAGGCACGAACGCCTGCCCGAGATGGCGGCCGAGATCGTCCGCCAGAAGGTCGACGTCATCGTGGCCTACGGGACGCCGGGGACGCAGGCGGCCAGGCGAGCGACCTCGACGGTCCCGATCGTGATGGTGGGAACCGGCGATCCCCTCAAGACGGGCCTGGTCCGAAGCCTCGCGCACCCTGGCGGGAACGTCACCGGCAACACCATCATGGCGATCCAGATCACCACGAAGCGCCTGCAGCTCTTGATGGAGGCCGTTCCCAGGCTGTCGCGGGTGGCCCTGCTCTGGAATCCGAGCAATGCCGCCAATTCTGTCCAGTTCGAGGAGATGAGGTCGGCCACCCGCGCCTTGGGCGTGACCATGCTGTCCCTGGAGGCACGCAGCCCGGAAGAGCTCGAGAAGGCCCTCGTAGCGATGGCCCCGGCGCGTCCACACGGGCTCATGGTGACGGCCGACGCCATGCTCACGCTTCACATCGGTCGGATCGTGGACGCGGCGCGGGCGAATGGGCTCCCGACGATGTATCAGCTGAAGGAGAACGTCGACGCGGGCGCCCTCATGTCCTACGGGCCGAGCCTCCCCGAGCTGTTTCGACATGCCGCCATCTACGTGGACAGGATTCTCAAGGGCGCCAGACCCGCCGACCTCCCGGTCGAGCAGCCCAGCAAGTTCGAGCTGGCGATCAATCTCAAGACCGCCAAGGCCCTCGGCCTGACGATCCCGCCGTCGCTCCTGCAGCGGGCGGATCAGGTCGTCGAGTGAGGGGCCGGCGAGGATTCGCGCGCGAGGCCGCGACCGGATCGGAGTCGGCGGCACCGGGCTTGACAAGGCCCGGCCGCGGGAGTCAGTGTCTCGACGTCCCACGCCGCGCCCAGGAGGCCACCGGATGAAGAGCAAGCAGCCGCGGAAGCCGGCCCGCTCGAAGCGCCCCGCGCCGAAGCGGCGGAGCGCGCCCGCCCGGATCGCCCGCGATCCACTCCTGGCTCGCATGGCGGGCGCGACGCACCGCGAGGTGGGCGGCGTCTCGATCGACATCATGGACGCGGCCAACGGCCGGGTGAAGCGCGTCTGCTACCCGCCGGGCTTCCGCTGGTCGACCCACATGAAGCCGATCGTGAAGACGGCGCTCTGCATGCACGCCCACGTGGGCTTCCTGGCCCGCGGCCACGTGCGCGGCACCTACGCGGACGGCTGCGAGTTCGACGTGGCCGCTCCGCACGCGATCGTGCTCGATCCCGGCCACGACGCGTGGGTCGTCGGCCGCGAGCCCGCGGTGCTCATCGAGTTCGACGCGCAGAGCCGCACCGCCGAGCGCTTCGGCCTGCCGCCCACCCACCAGCACGCCTGACCCGTCCGGAGACGACCGAGACCATGGCTTCCGAGCTCGAAGACAAGTTCCAGACCCTGCACGAGATCGTCCGCGCCGCCCGCATGAACCTGGCCCCCGGGCCGTGGGACTACATGGTGGGGGGCACCGAGACCGAGACCACGCTCCGGCGCAATCGTCTCGGCATCGACAGCCTGGCCTTCCGGCCGCGGGTGCTCCGCGACGTCTCGCGCATCGACACCGGCGCGACGTTCTTCGGGCGTCGCCTCCGCATCCCGGTGATGATGGCCCCGGTCGGCTCGATCGAGACCTTCACCCCGGGCGGCGGGGCCACCGCGGCCAAGGCCTCCGCCGCCTTCGGCGTTCCCCAGATGCTCAGCTCGGCCTGCAACCCCGGCCTCGAGGCCACCGCGGCCGCGGCGGAGAACTTCCGCATCTTCCAGCTCTACGTGCGCGGCGACGACGCCTTCGTGGACGACCACGTCCGGCGCGCGAAGGACAACGGCTACCCCGTCTTCTGCATGACGGTCGACACCGCGATGTACAGCCGCCGCGAGCGCGACCTGGCCCGGCGCTTCGTCAAGCCGTGGCGCCTGCGCGCCACCGGGCAGGACTTCCAGGCCGCGCTCTCGTGGGATCAGGTGAAGCGCTTCAAGGACCGTCACGACCTCCCGCTGATCCTGAAGGGCATCGCGACCGGCGAGGACGCGGCCATCGCCTGCGATCACGGCGTGGACGGCGTCTACGTCTCCAACCACGGCGGCCGCCAGCTCGACCACGGCCGCGGCTCGATCGAGGTGCTGCCCGAAGTGGTGAAGGCGGTGGCGGGGCGCTCGACCATCATCGTGGACGGCGGCTTCATGCGCGGCACCGACGTGCTGAAGGCCATCGCCCTCGGCGCGCAGGTGGTGGGCCTGGGGCGCCTGACCTGCCTCGGCCTCGCCGCGGCGGGCGAGGCGGGCCTCGTCCGCACCCTCGAGCTGCTGGAGGACGAGATCCGCATCGCCATGGGCCTGCTCGGCGTGCACAGCCTGGACATGCTGGACGCCTCGTACCTGCATCCGGCCACCCCGGTCACCGTCCCGCACGTCACCAGCGCGTTCCCGCTGCTGGATCTCGACGACCGGCGCTACTAGGCCCGGCTCCCGTGCTCGACCTCAAGATCACGGGCGGGCAGCTCATCGACGGCACCGGCACACCCGCCCGCCGTGCCGACGTGGGAGTGACCGGCGACGCCATCACCGCGGTCGGCGATCTTGCCCGCGAGCCGGCCGGGCGCACCATCGACGCGAGCCGGCGCACCGTCACCCCCGGCTTCATCGACATGCACTCGCACTCCGACTGGCGCCTCTGGGACAACCGGCGCGCCGAGTCGAAGATCCGCCAGGGCGTCACCACCGAGGTGGTCGGCAACTGCGGCTTCTCCCCCGCCCCGGTCTCGGATCAGTTCCGCGCCGAGATGAAGGGCTTCGCCCTCTACCTGCCCGCGGGCATGGACTTCGCGTGGAAGTCGGTCCGCGAGTACCTCGCGCGCTACGAGGGGGAGGGCGTCGCGCTCAACGTGGCGCAGCTCATCGGCCACGGCACGCTGCGCCTGGCCGCCATGGGCTTCGCGCGCCGCCCGCCCACCGCGGCCGAGCAGGCGCACATGGAGCGCATGATGGACGAGGCGATGGCCGACGGCGCGTACGGCCTCGCCACCGGCCTGATCTACGCCCCCGGCTCCTACGCGGCCACCGAGGAGATCATCGGCATCGCCCGCCGCGCCGCGGGCGGGCGCGGCTTCTACGCGAGCCACATCCGCGGCGAGGGGGCGACGCTGCTCGACGCGGTGGCGGAGGCCATCCGCGTCGGCCGCGAGGGCGGACTGCCCGCCCAGGTGAGCCACGTGAAGGCCGCGGGCCGGCCGAGCTGGGGCAAGGTCGCCGACGCCCTCGCCCTGATCGACGCCGCGCGCACCCAGGGCCAGGACGTGATGGGCGACGTCTACCCCTACACCGCCTCCAGCACCACGCTGCGCACGCTGCTGCCCGACTGGGTGCTGGAGGGCGGCATCGACGCGATGCTGAAGCGCCTCGCGGACCCGGGCACGCGCGAGCGCATCCGCCGCGAGCTGACCGGGGGCGGCGAGACGCTGCTCCGCGGCCTCGACTGGTCGGACATCATGGTGGCCTACTCGCCCTCCCGCCCGGACGCGCAGGGCCGCCGCATCGCCGAGATCGCGGCCGCGCGGGGAGAGGACCCGCTGGACGCGGCCATCGAGCTGATCGTGGCCGAGCAGGGCAAGGGCTACATGATCCTCTTCCAGCTCGACGAGGCCGACCTGCGGCGCGCGCTCGTGCATCCGCACGTCATGGTCGGCTCCGACGGCTCCTCGCTCGCTGCCGACGGCCCCCTCGCCACCGGCAAGCCGCACCCGCGGAGCTACGGCACGTTCGCGCGCGTGCTCGGCCGCTACGCGCGCGACGAGCGCGTGCTGTCGCTCGAGACCGCGGTGTGGAAGATGACCGGCCTCCCCGCGCGCCGGCTCGCGCTACCGGACCGCGGGGTGGTGGCGGTCGGCGCGAAAGCCGACCTCGTGGTATTCGACCCCGCGACCGTCGCCGACCGCGCCACCTACGAGGACCCGCACCGGTACGCGGCCGGCATCGGCGACGTCGTCGTGAACGGACGCCACGTCATCGCGGGCGGCCAGCACACCGGCGCCCTGCCCGGCCGCGTCCTCCGGCCCTGACCCTCCGCCCGTCGCGGGAGCGGCGGGGGCGCGTGCTCGGTGCCGGCTATCGTAGCTTGTAACGCTGGATCTTGCCGGTGGCCGTCTTGGGCAGCGAGTCATCGAACTCTATCCAGCGCGGATACTGGTAGGGCGCGATGGTGCTCTTGACGTGCGCCTTCAGCTCCTCGGCCAGGAGCTCCGCCGCCTGGAACCCGTCGCGCAACACGACGAAGGCCTTCGGCTTGATGAGTCCGTCGCTGTCCTCCTTTCCCACGACGGCGGCCTCCAGCACCACGCTGCGCACGCTGCTGCCCGACTGGGTGCTCGAGGGCGGCATCGACGCGATGCTGAAGCGCCTCGGCGATGCGGGCACGCGCGAGCGCATCCGCGCCGAGCTGACCGGGGGCGGCGAGACGCTGC
>DATJIR010000406.1:0-29692 GCA_035493135.1 Verrucomicrobiia bacterium | reverse complement strand
CGGGGTGAAGCTCGCGCACGCCCTCGATGCGCAGCCGGTTGGTGCCGATGCCGCCGATGCGCGCGCCGAGCGCGTTGAGGAAGTGGCACAGCCCCTGGACGTGGGGCTCGCTGGCCGCGTTCAGGATCACGGTCGTCCCCTCCGCGAGCACCGCGGCCATCACCGTGTTCTCGGTGGCGGTCACGCTCATCTCGTCGAGGAAGACCTCGCCGCCCCGGAAGCGGCCGTCGAGCGTGAGGCGCAGCGCGGGTCCCGCCTCGACCCGGGCGCCGAGCTCGCCGAGCGCGAGCAGGTGGGTGTCGACGCGGCGCCGTCCGATCCGGTCGCCGCCCGGGGTGGGCAGGGCGGCCCGGCCCGTCCGCACGAGGAGGCCGGGCGCCAGCAGCACCGAGCCGCGGAGCTGCGACATCACGGCCGGATCGGGATCGCAGGTCTCGAGGCGGCTCGCGTCGAGGCGCACCGTCCCCCCGTCCTCGACCGTGACCTGCACGCCCAGGTGGCGTAGGCCCTCCAGCAGCGCGGTCACGTCCCGGATGCGGGGGACGTTGTCGACGACCACCTCGCCGCGCGCGAGCAGGCAGGCCGCGAGCACCGGGAGGGCCTCGTTCTTGTTGCCCGCCGGCGTCACCGTCCCGCGCAGGGGATGGCCGCCCTCCACCAGGAACCGGTCTCCGGTCACGCCCGCGTCCTCACCGCGGACCATCATAACCGACCCGATTTTTTCGCGGGACGGGCCCGGGCGGCGTCGCCGCGGCCGGTGTATCATCTGCCCGCATGAGCGAGCGCTTCTTCATCCTCGACGGCCCCGGCTTCCTGTTTCGCGCCTACCACGCGATCCCCTTCCTCTCCACCTCGCGAGGGGTGCCGAGCCACGCGGTCTTCGGCATGTCGACCATGCTCTGGAAGCTCCTGCGCGAGGACAGGCCGGACTACTTCGCGGTGGCCTGGGATCCGCCGGGGCCCACCTTCCGGGAGGAGAAGTTCGCCGCCTACAAGGAGACGCGCGCCCCGACGCCCGACGATCTCCGCACTCAGATCCCGTACGTCAAGACGCTCTTCGAGGCCCTGCGCCTGCCGGTGCTCGAGGTGTCGGGCTTCGAGGCCGACGACGTGCTGGGGACGGTGGTCGAGCGCACCCGGGACCTGCCGATCGAGCTGGTCCTGGTCACCTCCGACAAGGACATGCTGCAGCTCGTGAGCCCGCGCGTGCGCGTGTTCTCGACCACCGGCCGCGGCGGGGACCGGGTGATCTTCGACGAGGCGGCGGTGAAGGCCAAGTGGGGCGTCGAGCCCGCGCAGATCCCCGACATCCTGGCCCTCATGGGCGACTCCATCGACAACATCCCCGGGGTGCCCGGGGTGGGGGAGAAGACGGCGGCCAAGCTCATCGGCCAGTTCGGCGGGGTGGAGCGGCTCTACGAGAACCTCTCCCTGGTGCCGGGCAAGCTCCGGGAGACGCTGGCCGCCAACCGCAAGCAGGCGCTGCTCTCGCGCGAGCTGGCCACCGTCAGCACGCGCGTGCCGATCGCGGTGGATCTGGAGACCTTCCGGCGCCGCGAGCCCGACTGGGATCGGCTGCGCGCGCTCTGGACCGAGCTCGAGTTCCACAGCCTGCTGCGCCAGGTGCCGGCCCAGCCGGTGGTGGAGGTGGCGGGCGCGGACGTGGCGACGCTCGCCGACGCGGCCGCGCTCGGGCAATACCTGGCGCAGGTCCCGGCCGGCGAACCGCTCGCCGTCGAGAGCGTCGGCGACGGCGGGCCCCCGGACCCGGTCGTCACCGCGGTGGGGCTCTACCACCCGTCGCCGGGCAGCGCGCTGTTCGTGTGCGCGGGTCCGGACGTGAGCCAGTCCCCGGACGATCGGGGACGCGTCCTGGTGGCGGGGATCGGCGGCCGGACCCTCATCGGGCACGACGTGAAGGCGCTCGCCGAGTGGTGGCTGGCCCGCGGCGGCACGCCGCCGCCCACCGAGGACACCGCGGTCGTCGCGTACCTGCTCAATCCGGCGCGCACCAACTACAAGCTCGAGGAGGTCTGCGCGGAGCTGCTCGGCGAGGGCCCCGGCATCGCGCGGCCGGGCACGCGCGGCAAGTGGATCTGGGACTTGTGGGCGATGGCGCCGCGCGCGCTCGCCGAGGTGGGGCTCCAGAGCCTCTACGAGGACGTCGAGCGGCCGCTGATCGGGGTGCTGGCCGAGATGGAGCGTCACGGCATCCGGGTCGATCAGGTGCGGCTCGGCGAGTTTTCCCGCGAGCTCGAGGTGCACCTCGAGCGGACCACGAAGGAGATCTTCGGCCTCGCGGGCGAGGAGTTCAACATCGGCTCGCCCAAGCAGCTCGCCTACATCCTGTTCGAGAAGCTCAAGCTGCCGGTCGTGAAGCGGACCAAGACCGGCTACTCGACCGACGCCGACGTGCTCGAGCAGCTGGCCCTCGGCCACGAGCTGCCCGCGCGCATCATCGAGCACCGCACGCTGGCCAAGCTCAAGTCGACCTACGCCGACGCGCTGCCCACGCTGGTGAATCCCATCACCGGGCGGATCCACACCTCGTTCAACCAGCTGGTGGCCGCGACCGGGAGGCTCTCGTCCAGCAACCCAAACCTCCAGAACATACCCGTGCGCACCGAGCTCGGCCGCCGCATCCGCGCCGCCTTCGTGCCCGAGGCGGGCTGGCGCTTCCTCGCCGCGGACTACTCCCAGATCGAGCTGCGCATCCTGGCCCACGTCTCCGGGGAGGAGAGCCTGATCGAGGCCTTCCGCCGCGGGGAGGACATCCACGCCCGCACCGCCTCCGAGGTGTTCGGGGTCCCGCTCGACGCGGTCACCCCCGAGCAGCGCGACATCGCCAAGACCACGAACTTCTCGGTGATCTACGGGGTCACCGCGTTCGGCCTCTCCCGCGGCCTCGACATCAGCCCCAAGCAGGCCCAGGAGTTCCTCGACCGGTTCTTCGCCCGGCATCCGAAGGTGAAGGCCTATCTCGCCCGCACCGTGAAGGAAGGGCGCGAGCGCGGCTTCGTCGCCACCCTGCTCGGCCGCCGCCGCTACCTGCCCGAGCTGCGCAGCGGCAACCCCAACCTGCGCGGCTTCGGGGAGCGCATGGCCACCAACGCACCCATCCAGGGCACCGCGGCCGACCTGGTCAAGATCGCGATGGTCCGGATGGCCGCCGAGCTGCGCGCGCACCGGCTCGAGACCCGCATGCTGCTGCAGGTGCACGACGAGCTGCTCTTCGAGGTGCCGACCGACGAGGTGGAGCGGCTCCAGGCGCTCGCGACCGAGGTGATGGAGTCGGCGGTGTCGCTCGACGTGCCGCTCCGGGTCGACGTCAAGGTGGGCGACGACTGGGCCGCGGTGTGAGGCGATTCCTGCTCGTCGGCCTCACCGGAGGGATCGCCACCGGCAAGAGCACGGTCACCGCGATGCTCGCGAGCCCGAGCGTGCGGGTGGTGGACGCCGACGCGCTCGCCCGCGAGGTGGTGGAGCCCGGCACCCCGGCGCTGGCCCAGATCGCGGCCGAGTTCGGCCGGGAGGTGCTCACCGCCGAGGGCCGACTCGATCGGGCGCGGCTCGGCGAGATCGTCTTCCCGGACCCGGCGAAGCGCAAGCGCCTCGAGGCCATCACGCACCCCGCGATCCGGGGGCGCTTCGAGCGCATCATGGCCGACCTCGAGCGGGCCGGCTGGGACGGCATCCTGATCTGGGACGCGGCGCTGCTCGTGGAGTCCGGCGGCAACAAGAAGATGGACCGGGTGGTGGTGGTGACCACCGACCCCGCCACCCAGCTCCGCCGGCTGATGGCGCGCGACGGCTGCGCCGAGGAGGCGGCGCGCGCCCGCACCGCCAGCCAGATGCCGCTCGCGGTCAAGGCCCGCTACGCCGACTACGTGATCGACAACTCCGGCCCGCGCGAGCAGACCGAGGCGCGCGTGCGCGAGGTCTACCGCAGCCTCCTCGACGACCTGCGCCAGCGCCAGGCGAGCTCCCGGTGAGCCCGCGCCGCAACGCGCGCGCCGCGGCTCCGCGCGCACCGGCGCACCGGCCCGCCACCCGCGGGCGCACGCGGGCGCTCGGCCAGCACTTCCTCCGGGACCGCGCGGTGGTCGACCGCATCCTGGACCTGGTCGGCCCGACCGGTCGCGACCTGGTCGTCGAGATCGGACCCGGGCGCGGGGCGCTCACCGAGGCGCTGGCGGCCCGGGCGGGCCGGCTCCTGGCCCTCGAGATCGACGCGCCCCTGACCGCAGCCCTCCAGCAGCGCTTCGCCGGCGCGGGCTCGGTCGAGATCCGCCAGGCCGACGCGCGGCAGTTCGACTACGCGGGCCTGCGGGCGCTCGTGCCCGATCCGGCCGGGCGCGTGCTGGTCGTAGGCAACCTGCCGTACAGCGTGGGCAAGCCGATCCTGGCCGCGCTGGTCGAGAGCCGGGGCGCCATCGACGAGATGGCGCTCATGCTCCAGAAGGAAGTGGCCGAGCGCGTCGCCGCCGCACCGGGGAGCAAGACCTATGGCGCGCTCTCGGTGCTGACCCAGGTCGCGGCCTCGGCCCGCCTCGCCTTCTCGGTGCCGCCGGGAGCCTTCAGCCCGCCTCCCCAGGTGGACTCGGCGGTGCTGTACCTCCGCATGCATCGGGAGGCGCCGGTCCCGGTCGCCGACCCGGCCCGGTTCGTGGCGGTGGTACGCGCCGCCTTCAGCCAGCGCCGCAAGAGCCTGGCCAACGCCCTCGCCGCCGGGCTCGCCGTCTCGGCCGAGAGCGCCAGGCGCCAGGCCGAGTTGGCCGGCATCGATCCCGGCCGTCGGGCCGAGACCCTGTCGCTGGCCGAGTTCGCCCGGCTGGCCGCGCAGTCCGTCCACTCCGCCTAGCCTCCCCGTTCCTTGGGCCGCGCCGGGCCTCGGTGGTAGGATGAAAAGGCCGTCGTGAACACCACTTACAGACCGGAACCCGTCCCCATCGACGTCCCCGGGGAGCCCGCCGTCCGGCTCATCCCGCTGGGCGGTCTGGGGGAGATCGGCCTCAACATGATGCTGATCGAGTCCGGCCCGGACATCCTGGCGGTGGACTGCGGTCTGCTCTTCCCGGACGACGAGATGCCGGGCGTGGACTTCGCGATCCCGGACTTCTCCTATCTCCGGGACCGCCGCGCGTCCTTCCGCGGCGTGGTGCTCACCCACGGTCACGAGGATCACGTCGGGGCGCTCTCCTATCTGCTCCGGGAGTTCGCGGTGCCGGTCTACGGCACGCCGCTCACGCTGGCCATCGCGCGCCACCGGCTCGCCGAGAACGGGCTGCTCGAGCAGGCCGACCTGCGCGCCTACGCCCCGGGAGATCGGCTCGCGATCGGCGGCTTCACGGTGGAGCCCATCCGCGTGACTCACTCGATCGCCGACGGCATCGGCCTGGCCATCGAGACGCCGATCGGCACCGTGGTGCACACCGGCGACTTCAAGCTCGACCGGCAGCCGGTTGACCGGCAGCAGCCGGACTACTCGCGTTTCGCGGCGCTCGGCGAGCAGGGGGTGCTCGTGCTCTGCTCCGACTCGACCAACGTGGGGCGGCCGGGCCACACCGGCTCGGAGACGGAGGTGGGCCGGGCCCTGGCCGGCCGCTTCGCGGCGGCCCCGGGCCGCGTCATCGTGGCCACCTTCGCCTCCCACATCCACCGCATCCAGCAGGTGCTCGACCTGGCCGCGCGCGGCGATCGCCACGTGGCGCTCCTCGGGCGGAGCATGATCTCCAACGTGGCGGTGGCCGCCGAGCTCGGCTACCTGCAGGTGCCCGAGGGCCTGGTGATGCCGCTCGAGGATCTCGCGGAGCTGCCCGCGCAGCGGCAGGTGATCCTCTCCACCGGCAGCCAGGGCGAGCCCAACTCGGCCATCTCGCTGATCGCGGCGGGCGATCACAAGTACGTGCAGACGAGCCCGGGTGACTTGGTGATCTTCTCGTCGCGCGTGATCCCGGGCAACGAGCGCGTGCTCGGCCGGGTGATCAACGCGTTGCTGCGCCGCGGGGCGGAGGTGCTGTGGGAGGACGTGGCCTTCGTCCACGTCTCGGGCCACGCGAGCCAGGAGGATCTCAAGGAGATGCTGGCCCTGACCCGGCCGCGCTACTTCATGCCCGTGCACGGCGAGTTCCGGCACCTGCTCCAGCACGCGCGGCTGGCCGAGGGGGTGGGCATCCCCAAGGACCGCATCTTCCTGATCGAGGACGGGCTCGGGCTCGAGGTGACCGCCGCCGGCACCCGCGTGCTCGGACCCTACCCGGCCGGCCCGGTGCTGGTGGACGGCAAGGGGGTCGGCGACGTGGGCGGCGTCGTGCTCCGCGACCGCCAGCTCCTGGCCGAGGCCGGGATGCTCGTGGTCGCGCTCACCATCGACCGCACCACCGGCTCGATCGTGGCGGGACCCGAGATCGCCTCGCGGGGGTTCGTCTACATGAAGGAGGCCGACGCGCTGATGGACGAGGTCAAGACCGCGGTGCGGGACGCCCTGGCCTCGCGGCGGGAGCCGGACGTGTTCGACCGGGAGCTGGTGGGCGGCACCGTGCGGAACGCGGTCCGGCGCTTCGTCAACCAGCGCTTCCAGCGCAAGCCCGTGGTGCTGCCCGTGATCCTGGAGGTGTGATGGCGGAGAAGGCGACGATCGAAAAGGTGCTGCCGGAGAAGGCGCCCGGCTCGAACGGCCACGGCCCGCGCGAGACGCCGCGCGACGCGGTGAAGCGGCGCGGACCGCGCAAGGCCAAGGGCGAGCCCGGCCGCTGGGTGCGGGAGGCCAAGGGCATCCTGGCCCTGGCCCTGGCCGGGTTCGGCCTCGTGGCGCTCTACGCCTACGACCCGACGCTGCACCCGCTGGACCAGGCGAGCCCGGTGGGGCCGGTCGGGGGGTGGCTCGGCTGGGGCTCGTTCCACGCCTTCGGCTACGCGGGCTACCTCTTCCCGGTGCTGCTCACGCTCTACGGCGTCTCCGCCTTCGTGCGCCCGCGCATGGCGCACGGCTGGCAGGCCGGGGCGGGGCTCGCGATCCTGCTGGTGAGCGCGACCGGCATCCTGGCCCGCGCCTCGGACACGCTGACCGAGTTCCGCGTGCACAAGGGCGGTGTGGTCGGGTGGGCGGTGTCCGAGGCCCTCCGGCTCTCGATCGGCACCGCGGGCACGTGGATCGTCCTGCTGGCCCTGATCCCGCTGGGCGTGCTGTTCGTCACGCGCATCCCCTACAGCGTGCTCTCACGCGGCCTGCGCTCCCGCTTTGGACGGCTGCGCCAGCCCGAGGGCCGGAAAGGCCGGAGCCAGGGCCCGGCGCCCGCGGGAGCGCCGGCGATCGCCCCTGCGCCCACCGCCCTCGCCGCGGTCGAGGCGGAGCTGCCGCCGCGGCTCGTCGTGAAGGAGCCGCCCAAGGCCAAGTCGGGGCTCGCCGAGAAGGGCCTCGCCTGGCAGGAGACGTTCGATTTCGGCAAGGGCGGTGCGGAAGCGTTCAAGCTGCCGGCGGTCGGGCTGCTGGCCGCGCCGCCCGCCTCCGCGCTCTCGCGCACGCGCGAGGAGCTCGAGACCAACGCGCAGACGCTCAAGAAGAAGCTCCACGACTTCGGGGTCGACGGCCACATCGTGCAGGCGAGCCCGGGGCCGGTCATCACCTCCTACGAGTTCGAGCCGGCCTCCGGCGTGAAGGTGAGCCAGGTGGTCAACCTGGCCGACGACCTGGCCCTGGCCATGAAGGTGGCGGCGGTCCGCATCGTCGGACCGATCCCGGGACGCGGCACGGTGGCGGTCGAGGTGCCGAACCCGGAGACCACCACCGTGTACCTGCGCGAGATCCTGGTGAGCCAGGAGTTCGTCACCAACAAGGCGCGGCTGCCGCTGGCCCTCGGCAAGGACACCACCGGCAACTCGGTGATCGCGGACCTGGCCGCGATGCCGCACCTGCTCATCGCGGGCTCCACCGGCAGCGGCAAGTCGGTCGGGCTCAACACCATGATCTGCTCGCTGCTCTACAAGGCGACGCCCGCCGACGTCCGCTTCCTGCTGATCGATCCGAAGCGGCTCGAGCTCGGAGTGTACGAGAAGATCCCGCACCTGCTCGCCCCCGTGGTCACCGACGCCAAGGAAGCCTCCGCGCGCCTCAAGTGGATCGTGGGCAAGATGGACGCCCGCTACAAGCAGCTGCAGGCCAAGGCGGTGCGCAACATCGAGGGCTACAACAAGGAGGTGCCGCCCGAGGAGCGGCTGCCCTACTGGGTGGTGGTGGTGGACGAGCTGGCCGACCTCATGATGGTCTCGGCCGGCGAGGTGCAGAACTCGCTGATCCGCCTCGCCCAGATCGCCCGCGCGGTGGGCATCCACCTGATCGTGGCGACGCAGCGGCCGTCCGTCGACGTCGTGACCGGTCTCATCAAGGCCAACTTCCCGACGCGCATCGCGTTCCAGGTGGCGTCCAAGGTGGACTCGCGGACGGTCCTCGACGCCAACGGGGCCGAGCAGCTCCTGGGCCGGGGCGACATGATCTTCGTGCCGCCGGGGCAGAGCCGGCAGATGCGGGTGCACGGCTTCTGGGTATCCGACAAGGAAGTGAAGGCCATCTGCGAGTTCCTGCGCACCCAGGGCTCCGCGGTGTACGAGCACGTGGAGCTGCCGTCGGAGGAGGCGGGCTACGGCGGGGGCGGAGAGGACCGCGACGACGTCTACTGGGACGCGGTGAACCTGGTGATCGCCCAGCGCGCGGCGTCGATCTCGTTCCTGCAGCGACGCCTCGGCCTCGGCTATCCCAAGGCCGCGCGGTTCATCGACATGATGGAGCAGGACCACATCATCGGCCCGGGCCAGGGCGCCAAGCCCCGCGAGATCCTGGTCGGGCCCGAATATCTGCAGAAGAGGCGCGGTGGCAGTGCGAGCTGAAGCCGAAGGCGAGGCGAGCAATGTGAAGAGGAGAGCGGGTCGACACGTCCTCCCAAAGAGCCGTCCGCTATTCTTCTTCTTCCTGCTTCTCCTCCTCTGCGCGCCGACCGCCGCCCCCGCCCAGAGCCTCGACGAGGTGGTCAACGGGGTCGAGACCACCTACGGCAAGATCGTCGACCTGCGCGCCGAGTTCACGCAGACCGCGCGCAACAAGAGCCTGGGCCAGGACATCAAGGCGGAGGGCATCGTGCTGCTCAAGAAGGGCGGCAAGATGCGCTGGGACTACAAGAACCCGGCGCCCCAGCAGATCGTCTCCGACGGCACGTCGCTCTGGGTCTACACCCCCGAGCTGAACCAGGTGAACAAGGGCAACGCCCCCAAGGCCCTGGCCGGGCCGGCGGGCAGCTTCCTCTCCGGCCTCGGCAAGCTGCGCGAGGAGTTCACGGTGCGCTTCCTCAACCCGTCGAGCCCGCGCGACGGGGCGGGCCGGCCGGTGCTCGATCTAGCGCCCAAGCAGCCGACTCCGCTCCTCACCCGCCTGGTCCTCACGGTGGACCCGAAGGACTACGTGGTGCGCCAGGCCGTGCTCTACGATCAGTTCCAGAACACCGTGACCATGTCCTTCAACAAGGTCCAGATCAACCCGGGGCTCAGCGACACCCTCTTCGTCTTCACGCCGCCGAAGGACGCGGCGGTCGTGCCGCTCGACCCGCGCTAGCGAGGGATCCCATGGCCGCCGAGAACAGCTTCGACATCGCCTGCAAGATCGACATGCAGGAGGTCACCAACGCCATCGACCAGGCCCGCCGGGACATCGGTACGCGCTACGATCTCAAGGGGGCCAAGAACGAGATCACGCCCGAGAAGATGGACATCGTGATCTCCTCGACCGACGACATGAAGCTCAAGGCGGTGCTGGACATCCTGGAGTCCAAGCTCCACCGGCGGGGCATCGACCTCAAGGCGCTCACGATCAACGATCCCGAGCCGGGCGGCGGCGGCATCATCCGCCAGAAGATCACGCTGCAGGACGGCGTCCCGATGGAGAAGGCCAAGGAGATCGTGCGGCTCATCAAGGACTCCAAGCTCAAGGTCCAGGCCTCCATCCAGGAGAAGCAGGTGCGGGTCGTGGGCAAGAGCCGCGACGACCTGCAGGCGGTCATCGCCCTGCTCAAGGGCAAGGACCTCGGCATCGCGCTCCAGTTCACGAATTACCGCTCCACGTAACGCGCCCGCCGCGACCGTAGATCCGATCGCCCCCCGACGGGCGTAGTCCGTCTGGCGGCGGCCGCCCCGCGCGGGCCGTCGCCGCTGCCCGCCCCGCCCCACCCTCGAATCCAACGCCTTCCCCCCGCCGTAGATGGTGGGCAGGAGGGCACGATGAGCACACACGTGATCGGCAGGTCCGCGCTGGTCCTGGCGCTGGGCACGCTGATGCTGGCCGCGGCGTCCCCGGCCCGCCCGCAGGACGGGGTGACCGTCCAGCTCTTCCAGTTCAAGCCGGGTCAGATCGAGGTCAAGGCGGGAACCCGGCTCACCTGGACCAACCAGGACGACATCACCCACACCGTCACGTCGGGCACGCCCGAGCAGCGGGACGGCCGCTTCGAGCTGCCGCTCGATGGCCGCGGCGCCATCGGGACGGTGCGGCTCGAGCGGCCCGGCGTCTACCCGTACTTCTGCAGCCGTCACCAGTCCATGCGCGGCGAGGTCCGCGTGAAGTAGACCACCGCGAACACGAAAAGGAGACAAGCCATGCGACACATCCTGAAGCGACTCATCGGTGGGCTCGCCCTGGTCGCGGTCACCGCGACCGGCGTGGGTGATGCCCGGGCGGCCCGGCTCAACGCCCCGACCTCGGCCACCCCGGCCGCCGGCCTGCGGGTCGGGCTCAACGCGCTGCTGAGCGAGCACGTCTACCTCGCGGCCGCCGCCACCAACGCGGCGCTCGCGGGGCGTCAGCCCGAGTTCGAGGCGGCCGCCGCCGCGCTCGACGCCAACTCGGTGGACGTGGCCAAGGCCATCGGCTCGGTCTACGGACTGGACGCCGAGAAGGCGTTCCTGCCGCTCTGGCGCAAGCACATCGGCATGGTGGTGGACTACACGGTGGGCGTGGCCACCGGCGACCGGGCCAAGCAGGATCGGGCGGTCGACGACCTGGTCGGCTACACGCAGGACTTCGGCGCGTTCCTCTCGGGGGCGAACCCGAACCTGCCCAAGTCGGTGGTCGCCGACCTGGTGAAGCATCACGTGCTCACCCTCAGGGCGGTCATCGACGCCCAGGCCGCGAGGGACCAGGACCGCGCCTTCACCGCGCTGCGCGCCGGCGCGGGCCACATGCAGATGATCGCCGATCCGCTCGCGGGCGCCATCGTCAAGCAGTTCCCGGCCCGGATCGCGGGCGTCTCCGAGTCGCCGGCCGCCGGGCTCCGGACCGCGCTCAACCTCGCCCTGCGCGAGCACGTGTACCTGGCCTCCGCCGCAACCGGCGCGGCGCTGGGCGGGCGCGACGAGGAGTTCAAGGCCGCGGCGGGCGCGCTCGACGCGAACTCGGTGGCGATCTCGAAGGCGATCGGCTCGGTCTACGGGCCGGACGCCGAGAATGCGTTCCTGCCGCTCTGGCGCAAGCACATCGGCATGGTGGTCGACTACACGGTCGGCAAGGCCACGAACGACCAGGTCAAGCAGGACCGCGCGGTCAACGACCTGATCGGCTACACCCAGGACTTCGGCGCGTTCCTCTCCGGGGCCAACCCGAACCTGCCGAAGGCGGTCGTGGCGGACCTCGTGAAGCACCACGTGGTGACGCTCAAGGACGTGATCGACGCCCAGGCCGCGAAGGATCAGTCTCGGGCCTTCATGGCCGAGCGCACCGGTGCGGGCCACATGCAGATGATCGCCGACCCGCTGGCGGAGGCGATCGTGCAGCAGTTTCCCGATCGCTTCTAGCCGGCGGCGGGGTCTCGAAGGAGGCGTCCCGGGCGGTGTCGCCCGGGACGCCTTCGCGCGCCGCCGGGCGCGACCTTGACAAGCCCCGGGCCCTCCAGCACAGTGACCCGAATCAGCCATGGATGGTCATCCGATCGGGCGACCCCTCCCCGCGCTGGGCCTGATCGCGCTCCTGCTCGCGATGGCCCCGGTCCCGGCGCACGCGGGGACACCCCGCCTCCACGACCTGCACGCCCACGAGGTCGCCCGCTCCGTCGCGCCCGGCGGCCTATCGCACGCGGTCCTTCCCGCCGGGCTCCTGCTGCTGGCGGCCCTCGTGCTCCTGGGCGCTCTCGGCTGGTGGCGCCGCGCCTCGCCACGCTCCCGCGGCGGCGCGGTCGCGGTAGCCCTGTCGCTGGTGCTGACCGTCTTCGCGCTCGAGACCGCGCGGCACTCGGTCCACCACCTGACCGATCCAAAGTCCGGCGCGGACTGCTCGGTGCTGTCCGGATCCCAGGGCCTCGCCTGGGGCGGGGCCGAGCCGGTCGGCACCGACGGACCGCGCCTCGACTTCACCACCGCCCCGCCCGTCCGCTCCGAGCACGACCCGTGGTGGCACGTGTACCGTCCCAGCCCGGGACGGGCTCCTCCCGCCTGACCCTCCTTTCGCGGTCCACGCGTCAACTCACCATCTGATCGCGCCGCGCGCGGACCCTGTCCGTGCGCGCGGGAGGGATATATCGATGAGCATCAGACGATCTGTCGTCCTGCTGTGGGCGGCCTGCCTCGTGGCGGCCTGGGCGGGATCCGTGTCGGCGCACGGCCTGATCGGCCAGCGCTTCTTCCCGGCGACCCTGTCGATCGACGATCCGTTCGTGGCCGACGAGCTCTCGCTGCCCACCGTCCTCCACATCCGCAACCGGGGCTCCGACGAGAGCCCGCCGTCGCTGCAGACCGACCTGAGCGGCGAGCTCTCGAAGCGGCTCAGCCCGAACCTCGGCCTCTCGCTCGGCGGCACCTACACCTTCCTCGATCCGATCCCGGGCCGGTCCACCTCGGGCTTCGACAACATGGAGGTCTCGCTCAAGTACGTGTTCTGGAAGAACGCGGAGCACGAGACGCTGCTCTCGGCCAGCGTGAGCTGGGACGTGGGGGGCACCGGGAGCAAGAAGATCGGAGCGGAGTCCTTCGACACCGTCACGCCGCAGCTGTTCTTCGGCAAGGGCTTCGGCGACCTGCCCGGCGCGCTCGACTGGGTGAGGCCCGCCGCGCTGACCGGCGCCCTCGGGCTCGACCTGCCGACCCGCCGCTTCAACACCACGTACTCCCTCGACGACGACGGCAACGTGCAGATCGAGCGGGAGCTCAATGCCAAGACGTTCAACTGGGGGTTCTCGGTCCAGTACAGCCTGCAGTACCTCCAGTCCTTCGTGCAGGACGTCGGGCTGCCGCGCCCGTTCAATCGCATGATCCCGGTCGTGGAGTTCGCGATGCAGACCCCGATCGAGGGGCCGCACGCCGGCCGCACCACCGGGACCATCAATCCCGGCATCATCTGGTTCGGCCGGTACTTCCAGCTCGGCATCGAGGCGGTGATTCCGGTCAACACCATGACCGGCAAGAACGTCGGAGTCCTCGCCCAGATCCACTTCTACCTCGACGACATCGCCCCGAAGCTCTTCACCTGGACGCCGTTCCACGGCGTCCTCGGGCCCACGCAGCCGCAGTGACGTCACGCGGGCTGCGGGGAGCGGTGGTGTTGCTGCTCGCGTCGGTGGCGCCGGCCTGGGCCCACGTGTTCCCGGATCACTCCGAGCCGCGGGTCGGCCACGCTCTCGCCACCCCACCCCCCACGGTGCGCATCTGGTTCGACGGCGCCATCGAGCCGGTGTTCAGCACCCTGCGGGTCGAGGACGCCGGGCGGCGGCGCGTGGACCGCGATGACGCGCACGTCGACGCGACCGACCGGACCCTGCTCGAAGTGAGCCTGCCGCCGCTGCCGGCCGGGCGGTACCAGGTGTTCTGGAGCGTGGTGGCCCGGGACGGCCACCGCACCGAGGGCAGCTTCCCGTTCCGGGTGAAGTGATGGCGGCGGCGCTCCCCTGGCTGGCGCGCTGGGTCGGCTTCGTGGCCCTGGCCGGCCTGATCGGCGGCTTCGCGGTCGACCTGCTCGTCCTGCCGCCGCGGACGCCCACGCTCGACTCCGTGCGTGGGCGGCTTCGCGCGCTCCGGCTCGCGAGCGTGGGCGCCCTGCTCCTCGCGTCGGGCGGCGAGCTCCTGCTGCGGGCGGCCACCATGAGTGGCGGAGGGCTCGGCGCCGCAATGGTGGCCGTCCCCGCGGTGCTGACGCGCACGCACTTCGGCACGCTCTGGAGCGCGCGGGCGATCGCCCTGCTCGTGCTGCTCTCGCCGGCGGTGGCCCGGGGGCGCGCGTGGCGGAGCCTGGGCGGCCTCCTCGCGCTCGGCGTCGTGGTCACCGTGACCCTGACCGGCCACGCAGGGGACTGGGGCGACGTCTCGGTCACCGCCGCGCTCGACTGGGCGCACGTCGTCGCGGCGAGCGCCTGGGCCGGCGGTCTCCTCGTCCTGGCGATCCTCGCGAGCCGGGCGGCTCCCCGCTGGCCTCCCGCGCTCCTGCCCTCGGTGATGCGCCGCTTCTCGACCTTGGCCGCGGCGTGTCTCGCGGTGGTGGCGCTGAGCGGAGCCTACCGCGCCTTCATCGAGCTGCCCGCGGTGAGCGCGCTCTGGCTGACTCCGTACGGTCGCATCCTGGCCGTGAAGATCCTCCTGGCGGCGGGTCTCGTCGGCTGCGGCGGAGTCAATCGCTACCTCGTGCTGCCGCGGCTCGGAGCGGGCCGGGCCACCGGTCTCGTGGCCAGGGTGTTCCGTCTCGGACGCCTCGCGCTGCTCGGAGTCCGGCGCGCGCCTCGCCCCGCGGCGTCGCGGCTCGCCGCCTGGCTGCTCGGTGAGCTGGTGCTGGCGCTGGTGATCTTCTGGTGTACCGCGATGCTGGTCGAATCCACCCCGGCGCGCCACGCCGGCCACGCCGAGCACGCGGCCGGCCTGGAGGAGCCGCGGCGGGTGACCATGGCCCAGCTGCACGCGGCGGGCGGGATTCCCCCCGGCTGGCTCTTCAGCCCGCCTCCGGGTGACGCGGGGCGGGGGCGTGAGATCTTCCTGCGCCTCGGCTGCGTCGCCTGCCACCGGGTCGGTGACGAGTCGCTGCCTCCGTCCACCGGGATCGGCCCGGACCTCACGGATGCCGGCGAGCACCACCCGGCGGGGTACCTGCTCGAGTCGGTGATCAATCCGAACGCGGTCATCATCGAGGGGCCGGGCTACACCGGCGCGGACGGCCGCTCCATCATGCCGAGCTACGCCGACCGGCTCACCGTCGCCGAGCTCCTCGACCTGGTCGCCTTCCTCCGCACGCTCTGACGCGTCAGTCGTTGACGACCGGGTTCCGGCGCACCGTCGGGACGCCGATCTTGATGAACGGGTGCGCCTCCGCGGCGTGGCACGACGTGCACGCGGCCCGCAGCGTCTCGATCCGCTCCTTGAAGAGCGCCGCGTCCTTGGCCTTGATCGCCTCCTTCACCTGCGGGAGGGGGCCCTTCAGCAGAAGGGCCTCGGCGTTCTTCCGGTACTGCGGCCGCCGCTCGAGACCGAGCGTGATCGCGTTGTCGAGCTCGTGGGCCATGTGGTCGGCGTAGCCCCAGTTGCCGTCGACGCCGCCCCAGTACATCTCGGTGTAGCGGTAGGCGACCTCGGCCATGGTGGTCTCGAAGCCCCGGAGCTGGCGCTCGATGGCCGCGGTGCGCTTGGCCGGGGCGAGGCGGACGAGCCAGCCCGTCTTGTCCATCTCCGGCATGTGCACGTGCGACTGCGCGCGGGCCGCCTCCCAGCCGGCGGTGGCGCCGAGCCCCAGCAGGACGGCGGCGCCCGCGATCGCGAGGACCGAGCGAGTGCGACGATCGAGTCGGATCATGGCCTCTGTCCTTTCACCGTGAAGGTGATGCGGCTGTCGACGACGTGCCCGTCGACCGACAGCACCCGGTACTTGACCGTGTAGAGCCCGGGCGATCGAGTGGTCAGCGAGACCGACAGCCGCCGCGCGTCGTCGGGCGCCACCGCGACGTCGCGCGCGTCGACCTGGGCGCCCGTCTCGCTCCACACCGACGCGGTGCTGTAGGCGGCCTCGAGCCCCTCGTTGAACCAGAGCTCCACCCGCTCCGGCGCCTGGGCGAGCAGCGCGCGATGGGGCGGCGAGGACCGGACCAGGTACGCGTGGGCCTCGGCGGGCGGGCCGGCGAGGACGCCCGCGAGGAGCGCGGCGGCGGCGAGGCCCAGGCCGGGTCGGCGGCCCCCGCGTGCCGTCACGGCCGCCCTCCGCGCGCGCTCACGAGGCGGCCACCGTGAACAGCACGGTGCCCTCGGTGACGTGGCCGTCCGCGGCCATCACCTTCCACCGCGCCTGGTACTCGCCGGGCGCGAGCGCGGGCAGCGGATAGGCGAGGGTGTCGGGCGGCGCGTCCGCGTCCTGGCGGAGCAGCGCGATGCGGCCCTGGCGAGGGCCGACGAGCTGCACCGTGCACAGCGGCTTCTCCAGGCGGCTGTTGAATCGGAGCACGAGCCGCCGCGGCGACGGCCCGGTGCTCCCCTGAGCCGGCGCCGACTCCAGGATGATGGCGTGCGCCTGCGCGGTGGGCGGGGCGGCGCACCATGCCCAGATGATACCGAGGATCGTCGCGACCGCGAGCCGCGCCCTCGATCCGGTGCGGAAGCGGCCGAGCGCGCTCATCGGGTCACCGACAGGTGGACCGGCTGCACCACCGTCTTGAGGAAGGGGAACTGCTCCTCGTGCCAGGCGACCAGGAACGAGCCCGTCGCCCGCGACGGCGACGTCGGGCGCGTAGGCCTTGATGGCGCCCGACAGCATCCGGATCGGGCTCACGGTTCGAACGCGAAGAGCGTCAGCAGCAGGACGAGGGACAGGACCAGGGTCCGTCGCGAGGAGCGCCGTCGCAGGAGGAGCCCCGCCAGCAGGAGGACGACGGCCGCGATCAACGGTGTCAACCCGGGAGACTCGGAGACCGAATGATCCTCGGGGGTGACGGCGGCGGCGGCCGGTGGGGTCTCGGCGGCGGGTGCCCGAGGCGCGGGCGTGCTGGTCGGCCTGAGCCGCTCGCCCGGGTGAGCCAGAGCCGGGCCGGTGGCCGCTAGCACCGCGATCAGGACCAGTAGCAGACCGATGATCGGGATCGTCCGGTTGGCAGACATGGCGGGCAGGGTAACGAATCAACGTCTGTTGGTCAATTCCGGTTCCCGCTCACGCCGCGCGACTCGTTGACGGAGCCGGAGTCGCTGTGGGATCATAACGTCCCGCCATGAAAGTCCATTTCACGACGCTCGGCTGTCCCAAGAACCAGGTGGACTCCGAGCTGATGCTGGGCATGCTGATGGAGGCCGGCCACGAGATTGCGACGGCCCCGGAGGCCGCCGAGTGCCTGGTGGTCAATACCTGCGCCTTCATCGACCGGGCGCGCGAGGAGTCGGTCAACACCATCCTCGACCTCGCCCAGCTGAAGACGCGGGGGCGGGCGCGGGCCCTCATCGTCACCGGGTGCCTCACCCAGCGCTACGGGACGCTGATCAGCACCGAGATCCCCGAGATCAACGCGATCCTCGGTACCTCGGAGCTCCACCGCATCGTCGACCTGGTCAACCAGGCCGACGGTCGCCAGGCGTGGGTGAGCGCGGCGCCCCCCGGGTACCTCTACGACGCGCAGACCCCGCGGCTGCTCACCGGGCGGGTGCCCTACGCGTACGTCAAGATCGCCGAGGGCTGCGACATGGGGTGCACCTTCTGTGCGATCCCGCAGTTCCGCGGCAAGCACAGGAGCCGCGCGCTCGGCGACATCGTGGCCGAGGTGAGCGGACTCGCCCGCCGCGGCATCCAGGAGGCGATCCTGGTGTCGCAGGACACGCTCGCGTACGGGCGCGACTTGCCCGGCAACGGGGACATCGGTGACCTGCTCCTGGCGCTCTCCGACACCGCGATGCCGTGGATCCGCCCGATGTACCTGCACCCCGCCCACGTGACCGACCGGCTGATCGCCAAGTGGCGCGCCGCCCGGGTGGTGCCGTACCTCGACATGCCGGTGCAGCACGGCGACGACGCGATCCTGCGCGCCATGCGGCGCGGGGTGACTGCCCAGCGCATGAAGGACGTCATCGCGCGGCTGCGCGACGCGCTGCCGGGCGTGACCTTGCGTACCACCGTGCTGGTGGGCTTCCCCGGCGAGACCGAGGCCGCGTTCCAGAACCTGCTTGCCTTCGTCGAGGATGTGGCCTTCGACCGGCTGGGGGCGTTCACCTACTCGGCAGAGGAAGGCACGCCGGCCGCCGACATGGCCGGCCAGGTCCCGGCCGAGGTGATGGCGGAGCGGGCGCAGCAGGTCCAGGACCTCCAGGACCGGCTGGCCTGGCCGCGCCAGAAGGCGCTCTTCGGGACGCGCCAGACCGTGCTGGTGGACGGGCCGAGCCCGGACCCCGCGTTCCCCTTCGAGGGCCGTACCGCCGGCCAGGCGCCCGAGATCGACGGCGTGGTGCTGCTGCGCGACGCGCGGCTCACGCCGGGCCGCTTCGCGGACGTCGGCATCGTCGAGGTGGACGGCTACGAGCTCGTCGGGGAATAAGCCGCTCGGCGTCCTCGATCGCCTGGCCTTCGTCGTGGCCAGCGTCTTCGGGGCCGGCTACTCGCCAGTGGCGTCGGGCACCGTCGGCAGCCTCGTCACCGCGGTCGCGATCTGGCTCCTGCCGCTCACGCTGCTCCGGACCGCGATCGCCCTCGTGGTGGTCACGCTCGTCGGCATCTGGGCGGGTGGGCGCGTGGAGCGCGTGCTCGGCCGCAAGGACCCGGGAGTGATCGTCATCGACGAGGTCGCGGGCATGCTGCTCGCGGTGATGGGGCTCCCGCGGAGCCTTCCGGTGCTGATCACCGCGTTCCTGCTCTTCCGGCTCTTCGACATCTGGAAGCCGTTTCCCGCCCGGGAGAGCCAGGCGCTCACCGGCGGTATGGGCGTGATGGTCGACGATCTCATCGCCGGCCTCTACGCCCTGGTCCTCATCATGGGCGCCCGCACCCTCTTCGGCGTGCCCGCGTGACCGCCTGGATCGTCACGGTGGGCGCGGCCCAGCTCGGCGCGGCCGACGACCCGGCCGGGCTCCTCGTCGCGCGCGCGCTCCAGGCGGACGGGGTGCCGGTGGCCTCGCGCCAGGTCGTGGACGAGGACGAGACCGCGGTCGAGGAGGCCCTGCGTGGTGCGCTCGAGGCCGCCTCGCTGGTGGTGGTGCTGGCCCACCCCGGTGGGTCGAGCGGCGAGGTGGTGCGGCGCGCGCTGTCGCGGCTGACCGGGGCCCGCCTCGTCCTCAACGAGAAGTTGCTGGCCCTGCTCGAGGAGGATTTCGCCCGCCGCGGTCAGGCGATGCCGCGCCGGCTCGACCGTCTGGCTCTTCTGCCGCAGGGCGCGGTGCTGTGGTCCGGGGCGGGTGAGCCCGCGTGGATGCTGGAGGGCAAGCGCGCCGCGGTGGCGGTGCTGCCCGCCGGCTCGGCCGGGCTCGCGAGCCTGGTGGATCAGCCGCTGCGCACCCTCGCGCGCCAGCGCTCCACCGCGGGGGAGAGCACGGTGCTCCGCACGCTCCACACCACCGGCCTCGCGCCCGCCGACGCCGAGGAGCGGCTCGGGCGCTGGCTCGGGGCGGACGGTCCGGTGGCAGTCAGCTGCCTGCAGGTCGACGGCGACGTGTGGGTGCAGCTGCGGGCCCGCGCCGCCTCGCGCCCGGCCGCCGAGGCCGCGCTGGCCCCCGTCGAGCGCGACGTGCGCGAGGCCCTCGGCCTCGACTGCTGGGGGCAGGACGAGGAGACGCTGGAAGTCGTGGTCGGCCGGCTGCTCCTCGAGCGGCGGCTCACCGTCTCGATGGCCGAGTCCTGCACCGGCGGCCTCGTCGGGCACCGGCTCACCAACATCGCCGGCTCCTCCCGCTACGTCGAGCGCGGCGTGGTCGTCTACTCGAACCAGGCCAAGGAGCAGCTCCTGGGCGTGCCGGAGGAGATGCTGCGCGCTCACGGTGCGGTGAGTGCGCCGGTGGCCGAGGCGATGGCGGCCGGCATCTGCCGGATCTCGGGCTCGGCCTGCGGGATCGCGGTCACCGGCATCGCGGGGCCCGACGGGGGCACGCCCGCCAAGCCCGTCGGCACGGTCTTCATCGGGGCGGCGGCGCCGGGTCCCGATGGACCGCGCATCACGGTCCGTCGGTTCCGGTTCCCGGGCGGGCGGGAGGCGGTGAAGTGGCAGTCCTCGCAGGCCGCGCTCGACCTGCTCCGTCGCGCCCTGCTGTCCCGGGCGTGATCCGCACCTTCGTCGCGATCCTCCTCGACGACGCGCTTCGCGAGGCCGTCGGCGCCGTGGTCGAGCGGCTGCGGCCGCTGGGTGGATCGGTCGCCTGGGTGCCCGCCGCCAACCTGCACCTCACGCTGCAGTTCCTGGGGGATCAGCCCGAGGAGCGGCTCGCCGCCGCCGAGGCCGCGCTCGACGACGCGGCGGCGCGGAGCGCGCCGATCGAGACCGCGCTGCATGGGATCGGGGCGTTCCCCGGGCTCGAGCGGCCGCGCATCCTCTGGGTCGGGCTCGCCCAGGGCGCGCTCGAGGTGCGCGCGCTGCAAGCGCGGTTGGCGGAGGCCCTCGCCCGGGAGGGATTCCCGCGCGAGGAGCGCCCGTGGCATCCGCACCTCACCATCGGCCGGGTGCACGACGACCGCCGGTGGCGCCGCGAGGCGGGGCCGGCCCTGCGCCAGGCGCTCGCGCAGGTGGCGGGCACGCGGTTCGGCACCCTGCGCATCTCCGAGGTGGCGCTGATGCGCAGTGACCTCTCGCCGCGGGGCGCGCGCTACACGCTACGGCGCGTCGCCGCGCTGGGCGGCGGCCAGGCGGCGGTCGGCCCACCGTGAGGCGAGCCCGACGCGCTCACTCGGTGGCGTGTCCCAGCTTTCGGCGCACCAGCCGGGTGAGCTGGTTGAGGTCGAACGGCTTGGAGAGATTGCGGTCCTCGAGCCCGGCCAGGAAGCGCCGATACCGCGGCTCGCGCGTGTTGCCGGAGACGAAGATCACGCGCTGGGCCATGCTCGGCTGGGTGCGCTCCAGCTCCTGGTAGACCCCGATCCCGTCCACGTCCGGCATCCGCAGATCGGTCAGCACCAGGTCGAAGGCACCGCCGCGTAGCCGCTCGAGCCCGGCCCGGCCGCTGTCCACGGTCTCCACCTGATGGCCCTCGGCGGCGAGCACGTCGGTCAGCCACTGCCCGACCAGCGGGTCGTCGTCGATCACGAGGATCCGGGCCGGCACGCGCTGATCCCGGCGTCGCCCGAGCCGCCGGAGCCCTGACCGCATCGTGCGGTAGGTGCCCATGACCCGCCAGGACCGGCTCTGGCGGATGTCCCGCAGCGAGCCTTCCGCTCCCTCGGCGGCCGCCCGCAGCGCCGCGATGTCGTCGAGGACCGCGGTGAGGGCATGGTACTGCCCGATGGCCGCCGCCCGGGCGGGGGAGCGCAGGGGCCGCTGCCGAGCTTCGTCGTAGAGGCCGACGAGCTGGCGGGCCATCTGACGGATGTCGTGATCGCGAGCGATGAAGGTGTGGACGCCCTCGGCGATCGCCCGATCGTACCCGGCGATCTCGGCGGCCAGCTCGGCGTCGCTGAACCGTCGCGCGTGGGTCCGGCCCGAGAAGTTCCGTTGCCGCAGCAGCTCGAACCGCTCCGGCGTGACGAGGCCGTCGCCCCCGTTGTAGTCGTACACGACCACGAGGCGCCGGCAGGCCATGGCCTCGAGCGCGCTCCGGCCCAGCCCGAAGACCAGGTCGGCGCCGTTGATCTCGTCCTCCACCGCCCAGAGGGCGTTCCCCGCCCCCGCCTCGCGCAGGGTGATGCCGAACCCCCGGCAGACCCGGCGAACCTGGGCCCGCTGCTCGGCCGGCATGTAGTTCGAGAGGACGAGAGCCTGTCGCGGACGCACGGCCACCGGGGTCCGGGCCTGGAACCGGTCCAGGTCCAGGCCGTTCCGGAGGATCACCACGTCGCCCTCCGCCACCCGGTGGCGCCGGATGAGGTGGTCGCGAATCTCCTCGCTCACCGCGACGTAACGGGTGACGCCGAGCCCGGGCGAGACCGGCTGCTCCTGCCAGGGCAGGACGCCGTGGCAGACGAGGATCATCGGCCGGTCCGGATAGCGGGCGCGGGCGAGCAGCGACTCGTAGCGGTGGTGGGCGTGGATGACGTCGATGTCGTCGGGAGCGCTGCTCAGGTCACCGGTGACCGCGATGCCCGCCGCGGCCAGCCGCTGCGCGACCGCGCCCAGGCGCGGGCTGAAGCAGGTGACCTCGTGTCCGGTCCGCTGCAGCTCCACCGACAACGCGTAGATGAACGTCTCGGTGCCGCCGTAGCGGTTCAACGCGTAGTTCGTGACAAGGATCTTCATTCCAGGAGTCGTGAGTTCCGTGGATGGAGCAACGCACGTGCCACGCGACGGAGCGGCGCAACTCGCCGTCGATTCAGTCTCGCGCGCGGCGCGCGAGGCGACGCGCTGTCAGGAACCGTCACGGCGGCGACGAGCAGCGTATCGGAGTGAGGACATTGACAGCGCGCGCGCCGGCGCCTCACACTGCGGCTCGAGCACGACGGGCGCCTGCGTTGACTTTGATCGGGGCGCGCCCGTATCATGGGAGAACTTGTTGAGCTACCGCGTGTTTCTGTCTACCCCTCGAGCCCGCCAGGGCTCCTTCCACGCCCAGTCGAGGAGATCAGCATGGCTGATGTGAAGACCGACCGCCGCCAGGCCCTGGACCTAGCGATTGCTTCGATCGACCGCCAGTTCGGCAAGGGCGCCATCATGCGTCTGGGCCAGAACGGCGCGTTCGATGAGATCGCCGTCATCCCCACCGGCGCGATGCAGCTCGACGTGGCGCTCGGGATCGGCGGCATCCCGCGCGGCCGCATCACCGAGATCTACGGCCCGGAGTCGTCCGGCAAGACCACGCTGGCCCTGCACGTCATCGCGGAGGCCCAGCGCATGGGCGGCACCGCTGCCTTCATCGACGCCGAGCACGCGCTCGATCCGATCTACGCCAAGAACTTGGGTGTCAACACCGACGAGCTCCTGATCTCGCAGCCCGACACCGGGGAGCAGGCGCTCGAGATCGCCGAGACCCTGGTGCGCTCCAACGCGGTCGACGTCATCGTCATCGACTCGGTCGCCGCGCTGGTGCCCCGGGCGGAGCTGGACGGGGACATGGGCGACTCGCTCCCCGGCCTGCAGGCGCGTCTGATGTCGCAGGCCCTGCGCAAGCTGACCGCCGCCATCGCCCGCTCGGGTGGCTCGGTCATCTTCATCAACCAGATCCGGGAGAAGATCGGGGTCATGTTCGGCTCCCCCGAGACGACCACCGGGGGCCGGGCCCTCAAGTTCTACTCCTCGATCCGGCTGGACATCCGGCGGCAGGACACCATCAAGAACGGCACCGAGGCGGTGGGGGTCCGGACCAAGGTCAAAGTCGTGAAGAACAAGCTCTCTCCGCCCTTCCGGGAGGCCGAGTTCGACGTCATTTACGGGGAGGGCATCTCCAAGGAGGGGTCGGTCCTGGACCTGGCTGCGGAGCACAATGTTGTCGAAAAATCCGGCACTTGGTACACCTATAAGAGTGAGCGGATCGGTCAGGGCCGCGAGAACGCCAAGCGGTATCTGAAGGAAAATCCCAAGGTCTTGGTCGACCTCGAGGCCAAAGTCCGCGACGCCCTGGGCCTCAGGCCAGTAGGAGGGGCGGCGCCGGCGCCGGCCCCCGAGAAGGCGGCCAAGTAGGAGCGAGCAACGATGGAACTCCAGCAGCTGCTGTCGGAGACGGCGCAGCGCAAGGCCTCGGACCTGCATCTGAAGTCCGGGTCGAAGCCGATCTTGCGGATCCACGGCCATCTCGAGGTGCAGGACGACCTCCCAATGGTCACCCGCGAGTTCATCGACAAGATGGCCGAGAGCCTTCTGGGCGAGCGCCGGGTCAACATGCTGATGGAGGGCCGCGAGATGGACCTGGGCTACATGCTGCCTGGGATCGGCCGCTTCCGCTGCAACCTCTTCCTCGCGATGGGCGAGGTGCGCGGCGTCTTCCGGCATGTGCCCGAGCGCATTCCCGCCTTCCAGGAGCTGCACCTGCCCAAGGTGCTCGAGCGGCTCTCGATGGAGCGCCGCGGGATGATCCTGGTCACCGGCATCACCGGCTCCGGCAAGTCGACCAGCCTCGCGTCGATGATCGACTTCATGAACCGGAGCCGGAACGATCACATCGTCACCATCGAGGACCCGATCGAGTTCGTGCACCAGGACAAGAAGTGCGTGATGAGCCAGCGCGAGATCGGGCACGATTCGATGAACTTCGCCCAGGCCCTGCGCGCCGCCCTCCGTGAAGACCCCGACATCATGCTGGTCGGCGAGCTGCGCGACGTGGAGACCATGGAAGTAGGCCTCCACGCGGCGGAGACCGGTCACCTGGTCCTGTCGACGCTCCACACCCTGAATGCGGCCGAGACCATCAACCGGATGATCTCGATGTTCCCCCCCCACCAGGAGGACCAGATCCGGGGCCAGCTCGCCTCGGTCATCCAGGGCATCGTCTCCCAGCGCCTGGTGGTGCGCGCCGACGGCCGGGGCCGTGTGCCCGCGGTCGAGGTCATGATTGCCACCGGCCTGATCCGCGACTGCATCCGGGAGGCGGACAAGACCCCGCAGATCCCCAGCGTCATCGCGGCGGGCACCGCCCAGTACGGCATGCAGACGTTCGACCAGTCGCTCCTGCAGCTCTATCGCGAGGAGCTGGTCACGTACGAAACCGCGCGCGACGCGGCGACCAACCCGGACGACTTCGACCTCAAGGTCAAGGGCATCTTCTCCACCGGCGAGATGACGTGGGAGCACCCCGGCGGGAGCAACACCGCGTCCACCCACACGCCCCCGGCCCAGCCCAGTAGCCTCAGCGGGGCCGCCGCGCCCGCCGCCCCGGCCGCGCGGAGCCCCTTCGGCAAGCGGGCCTAGGTCCCGGTGCCGGGGCGTCGCGCCCGCCGTCCCGGGGAGCCGCGCCCGCAGCCGACGCTCGATGAGAAGGCCGCCAGACTGGCGGCCTTCGATCTTCTGGCCCGTAAGTCCTGGAGCGGGCGAGAGCTGACCCGGCGCCTTCGCCGCCGGGGTGCGCCCGCCGACGTCGCGCAGGCGGTCGTCGCCGATCTCACCACCCGCGGCTACGTTGACGACCAGGCCTTCGCCCGCTGGTGGGCCGAGGCGCGGGCCCGCGGCCGCCGCGTCGGCAGCCGACGGCTCCGCCAGGAGCTGCTGGCCAAGGGCATCCCCCGCGAGATGGCGGAGGCCGCCATCTCGGCCGCGTTCGAGGAGGTGGGCGAGGCGGAGCGGGCGCTCGAGGCCGCGCGGCGGCGTCTCCCTGGCCTCCTCCGGGGCTCGGGAGGTCGGGCGGCCGCCCGCCTGTCGGACTACCTGCTCCGCCGCGGGTATCCCGTCTCGGCGGTGCGCCAGGCGGTCCGCACGCTCCTGGCCGACCGCGCGGACGACCTCCCGTCCGCGCAGGAGCAGGACGGCAGCGTATAATATCGCTCCGATGACTGGGAGCGAGATCCGGGCACGATTCCTCGACTATTTCCGCCGGCGCGGACACACGGTGGTGCGCTCGTCGCCCCTCGTGCCCGCCCAGGACCCCACGCTGCTGTTCACGAACGCGGGAATGGTGCAGTTCAAGTCCGTGTTCCTGGGAGAGGAGCGCCGCGAGTACGTCCGGGCCGCCAGCGCCCAGAAGTGCGTCCGGGCGGGGGGCAAGCACAACGACCTGGAGAACGTGGGCCGGACGGCCCGCCACCACACGTTCTTCGAGATGCTGGGCAACTTCTCCTTCGGCGACTACTTCAAGGAAGACGCGATCCGCTTCTGCTGGGAGCTGCTCACCGGGGAGCTGGGGCTGCCCAAGGACCGCCTCAAGGCCACCGTCTTCACCGACGACGACGACGCGTTCGCGCTCTGGAAGTCGGTGGCCGGGCTGGGCGACGACCGCATCCTGCGCCTGGGCGAGAAGGACAACTTCTGGGCCATGGGCGACACCGGGCCGTGCGGGCCCTGCTCGGAGGTCCACTTCCACCAGGGCGACCACCTGCCGTGCGCCGAGGAGATGGCGGGGCGGGCCTGCCAGGGCGCGGCCTGCGACTGCGACCGCTGGCTCGAGGTCTGGAACCTGGTGTTCATGCAGTTCAATCGTGACGCGAGCGGCAAGATGACGCCGCTCCCGAAGCCGTCGATCGACACCGGCATGGGGCTCGAGCGGGTGGCCGCGGTGCTCCAGGGGAAGCTGTCGAGCTACGACACCGATCTGGTCCGGCCCCTGATCACGCGCGTCGAGGCGCTGTGCGGCAAGACCTACGGGCGTGACGAGGAGGCCGACGTGTCGATGCGGGTCATCGCGGACCACGCGCGCGCGGCCACCTTCCTGATCACCGACGGGGTGACCCCGTCGAACGAGTGGCGCGGCTACGTGCTGCGGCGGATCATGCGCCGGGCCATGCGCCACGGCCGGATGCTGGGGCTCGAGGCCCCCTTCCTCTGGGACGTGACCGGCAGCGTGGTCGGGCTGATGGGCGACGCCTATCCGGAGATCCGCGAGGCGCAGGCGCGGGTGGCCGAGACGGTGCGCCAGGAGGAGGAGCGCTTCGCGGAGACCCTCGATCTCGGCATGGCCCGGATCCGCGAGTACGTGGATGCGCACCGGAGCGACCCGCACCGGGTGGTGGACGGCCGCTTCCTGTTCACGCTCTACGACACGCACGGCTTCCCCTCCGACCTGGCGCAGGAGGTGCTGCAGGACGCGGGCTTCCCGGTGACCGAGGCCACCCAGCGGACGTTCGACGCCGAGATGGAGGCGCAGCGCGAGCGGGCTCGCGCGGGGGCCTCGTTCGCAGCGGGTGAGCCCGGCGACCCGACCGTGGCGATCTACCAGCAGCTCTCGACCCAGCTCGGCAAACCCGAGTTCCTGGGCTACGGGGCGCTGGCCGCGCCCGCGCGCGTCCTGGCCCTGGTGGCGGACGGGCAGCGGCGGCGGGAGGCGCGGCAGGGGGAGACCGTCGAGATCATCCTGGACCGGACGCCCGCCTACGCGGAGTCGGGCGGCCAGCAGGGCGACACCGGCCTGATGGTGGGCCGCGAGGGGCAGGGGACCATCCAGGACACGTACCATCGCGGCAGCCAGCTCATCGTGCACCGCGTGGCGGTGACCCAGGGCCACCTGCGCGAGGGCGAGGAGGTGGCGGTGAGCGTGGAGTCGCGGCGTCGGCAGGGGCTGCGCCAGCACCACACCGGCACCCACCTGCTGCACGCCGCGCTCCGACGGGTCCTGGGCACCCACGTGGCCCAGGCCGGCTCGCTGGTGGCCCCCGACCACCTGCGCTTCGATTTCTCTCACGGCGCCTCGGTCAAGGACAGCGAGGTCGAGGCGGTCGAGAGCCTGGTCAACGAGCAGGTGCAGGCCAACATCGTGGTGAGCCCGGCCGAGATGGACCTGCAGGAGGCGCTCAAGAGCGGCGCGATGGCCCTCTTCGGCGAGAAGTACGGTGACCGGGTGCGGGTCATCCGCATCGGCGACTTCTCGACCGAGCTCTGCGGCGGCACGCATCTCGACGCCACCGGGCAGATCGGGCTCTTCAAGGTGACCGACGAGGGCGCGGTCGCCTCGGGGGTGCGCCGCATCGAGGCGGTCACCGGCGAGCCCGCGCTCGCCCACGTGGGTCGCGAGGAGGCGGCGCTGCGCGAGTCGGCCGGGCTGCTCAAGATCCCGCCGCTCGAGCTGCCGCGACGTCTCGCCGCGCTCCTCGAGGACCAGAAGCGGCTCGAGAAGCAGCTCGCCCAGCTCGAGAGCAAGCTCGCCCGCAGCCAGGCCGGAGACCTCGTCGCGGCCGCGCGGGAAGTGGCCGGGGTCCCGGTGCTGGCGGCCCGGCTGGACGGCCTCGATCCGGACGGGCTCCGCTCGGTGGTGGACACGCTGCGGGATCGCCTGCCGTCGGGGGTCATCGTCCTCGGCAGCGCCGTCGACGGCAAGGTGAGCCTGGTGGCCGCGGTGTCGAAGGATCTGATGAAGCGCTTCCCGGCGGGCCGTCTCGTGCAGGAGGTCGCCAAGATGGTGGGCGGCGGCGGCGGGGGCCGTCCCGATCTGGCCCAGGCCGGCGGCAAGGACGCGTCCAAGCTCGACGAGGCGCTGGCCACGGTGACCGGCTGGGTGGAGCGGACGGCCCGGGCCTAGCCCGGGCGCCGGCACGGCCGAGGCATGGCGGAGCACCGCGGCTCGATCCTCGTCGTGGGCGACGAGCCCAGGACGGCGCAGCTGCTGGCCGAGTACAAGGACCTGGGCGACATCGGCGGCGACGGGCACCGCCAGCTGGAGGCAAGCGTGGCGAACGCGCGCCGCTCGGTCGGGCTGTCGTGACCGTCGCGCCGGGGACGGCCGCCCGCCGCACGGTGCGCACGATGTGCCCGATGAACTGCCATCCCACCCTGTGCGGCATGCTCGTCACCGTCGAGGACGGGCGGCCGGTCGAGGTCGCGGGCGATCCGGACAATCCGGACAGCCGCGGCTTCCTGTGCGTGCGCGGGCACGCCTCGCGCGAGATCATCGGCAACCCGCGGCGGCTGCTCCGGCCCCTCGCGCGGGATCGCCGCGACGCGCCCCTGCGCGAGGTCGGCTGGGACGAAGCGCTCGACCGCATCGCGGACCGCATGCGCGCGGTCGGGCGCGAGGCGGTCGGCCTGTGGTCGGGGCACGGCTTCTTCGCCACCAACTACGGGGTGCGCGTCAACTCGGAGCTGCTCCGCCGCTTCGCCAACCTCTGGGGCTGCCAGTGGTGGGCGCCCACCATGATCTGCTGGGGTCTCGGCGGCTTCGGCGTCGGCCTGACCGGGCCGCTCGAGACCAACACCAAGGAGGACCTGGGCGCGCACTCGCGCCTCGTCGTGCTGTGGGGCGCCAATCTGGCGAGCCAGCCGAACACCGGCCGCCATCTCGTCGAGGCGCGCCGTCGCGGGGCGCGCGTCGTCACCATCGACGTGCGCCGCACCGAGGCCGCCGCCCAGTCCGACGAGGTCCTGATCCTGCGACCCGGCACCGACGCGGCGCTCGCCCTCGGCATCATGCACGTGCTGATCGGTGAGGGGCTCCACGACCGCGAGTTCGTCGCGCGGCACACGGTGGGTTTCGACGCGCTCGCCGCGCACGTGGCTCGGCACACGCCGGAGTGGGCCGCCTCGGTCACCGGGGTGGACGCGGCCGCGATCGTGTCGCTCGCGCGGCGCTACGCCACGAGCCGCCCGGCCATGATCGTGCTCGGCGGCTCCAGCATGCACAAGGGCGCCAACGGCTGGCAGGGCGCCCGCGCGGTGGCCTGCCTGCCCGCGCTCACCGGCAACCTGGGCATCGCGGGCGGCGGCCTCGGGCCGCGGCACGGCAGCAAGGGGCACGGCCACGGCCTGGCCGACATCGCGGCCGCCACGCGACGGCCCGCCGGTCGTTACATTCCGAACCAGATGCCGCGGATCACCGAGGCCCTCGAGGACGGCCGCGTGCGCGCGCTGCTCCTCTTCGGCACCGACATGCTCTCCTCGTTCGCGGACAGCGTGCGGGTCGAGGGCGCGCTCGCCCGGCAGGACCTGATCGTCACCCACGACCTCTTCCTCAACGACACCGCGCGGCGCTTCGCGGACGTCGTCCTGCCCGGCACCGCGTGGCTCGAGGAGCTCGGCTG
>DATJIR010000405.1:0-3190 GCA_035493135.1 Verrucomicrobiia bacterium | reverse complement strand
CGGGCAAGACGCTCGCGGCGTTTCTCGCCTGTCTCGACGCACTCGTGCGCGACGGCCTCGATCACGAGCTCGGCGACCGCACCGCGATCCTCTACGTCTCGCCGCTCAAGGCCCTGTCCAACGACGTGCGCCGCAACCTGGAGGAGCCGCTCGGCGAGCTCTCCGCCGCCGCGGTGGCGGCGGGCCTGCCCGCCCCCGGCATCCGGACCGCGGTGCGCACCGGCGACACCCCCGCCCACGAGCGCCGGCAGGCCGGCCGCCGTCCGCCCCACGTGCTGGTCACCACGCCGGAGTCGCTGTTCATCCTGCTCACCGCGGAGTCGAGCCGCGGCTGGCTCTCCCAGGTGCGCACCGTGATCGTGGACGAGATCCACGCGGTGGCCGGCGACAAGCGCGGGGCGCACCTGGCGCTCTCCCTCGAGCGGCTCGACGAGCTGGTGGTCTCGCGGGGCGGCGCGCGCCTGCAGCGCGTCGGGCTCTCGGCCACCGTACGGCCCATCGAGACCGCGGCGCGGCTCCTGGTTGGGTCGACGCGGCCGATGCCCGAGGTGGTGAACGTGGGCCAGCGCCGCGACATGGATCTCGCCATCGAGGTGCTGGGCGACGAGCTCGGCGCGGTGTGCACCAACGAGCAGTGGGAGGAGATCTACGACCGGGTGGCCGCGCTGGCACGGGAGCACCGCTCCACGCTCGTGTTCGTCAACACCCGGCGCCTGGTCGAGCGCGTGACCCGCCACCTCGCCGATCGCCTGGGCGCGCAGCGGGTCGCCGCGCACCACAGCAGCCTGAGCCGCCAGCGGCGCTTCGACGCCGAGCAGCGGCTCAAGTCCGGGGAGCTCTCGCTGGTGGTGGCCACCGCCTCGCTCGAGCTGGGGATCGACGTGGGCACCGTGGACCTCACCTGCCTGCTGGGCTCGCCGCGCTCCATCGCCACCGCGCTCCAGCGGGTCGGGCGCTCGGGCCACGCCCTGCTCGCCACCCCCAAGGGCCGCCTCTTCCCGCTCACCCGCGACCAGCTCATCGAGTGCGCCGCGCTCGCGCGGGCCGCCCGCCGCGGCGAGATCGACCGCCTCTCACTGCGTGATGCACCGTTAGATGTCCTGGCCCAGCAGGTGGTGGCCGTCTGCGCGAGCGAGGAGCAGGACGAGGACCGGCTCTTCGCGCTCTGCCGGCGCGCCGCGCCCTACGCGGGCCTGACCCGTCACGACTTCGACCAGGTGGTGGACATGCTGGCCGAGGGCATCGCCACGCGCCGCGGCCGCTACGCCGCCCGCCTGCACCGCGACGCGGTCGGCCGGAAGCTCAAGGCCCGCCGCGGATCGCGGCTGGCCGCGATCACCTCGGGCGGGGCGATCCCCGACAACGCGAACTACGAGGTCGTGCTCGAGCCGGACGAGACCACGATCGGCTCGCTCGACGAGGACTTCGCCATCGAGTCGATGGCGGGCGACGTCATCCTGCTCGGCAACACCTCCTGGCGCATCCGCCGCATCGAGAGCGGGCGCGTCCGGGTGGAGGACGCGGGCGGCGCCCCGTCCACCATTCCGTTCTGGCTCGGCGAGGGGCCCGCGCGCACGCCCGAGCTCTCCGCCGAGCTGGCCGCGGTGCGGCAGGGCGTGGCGGACCGCCTCCACGATCCGGAATCGGCCGTCGAGTGGCTCGAGCGCGAGACCGGGCTCGATCGGCGCGGAGCCGAGCTCGCGCGCGACTACATCGCGGCGGCTCGGGCCGCGCTCGGGGCGGTGCCGACGCGCGACACGGTGGTGGTGGAGCGCTTCTTCGACGAGGCGGGCGGCATGCAGCTGGTGGTGCACGCGCCCTTCGGGGGCCGCATCAATCGAGCGTGGGGAATGGCATTGCGCAAGCGCCTCTGCCACAGCTTCAACTTCGAACTGCAGGCCGCGGCCACCGACGACGGCGTGCTGCTGTCGCTGGGCCCGCAGCACAGTTTCCCGCTCGAGGCGGTCTTCGAGATGGTCCACCCGAGCGGGCTCGAGGAGCTCCTGACCCAGGCCGCGCTGCAGGCGCCCATGTTCAACACCCGCTGGCGCTGGAACGCCAACCGCGCGCTCGCCCTGCTGCGCTGGCAGAACGGCCGCCGCGTGCCGCCGTACCTGCAGCGCATGCGCGCGGAGGACCTCCTGGTCGCGGTCTTCCCCGCCCAGCTCGCCTGCCAGGACAACATCGAGGCGGGCCCCATCGAGGTGCCCGACCACCCGCTCGTCCGCGAGACCTTGCGGGATTGCCTGACCGAGGCGATGTACATCGAGGGCCTGCGCGCCTGTCTCACCGCCATCCACGGAGGCCAGATCAAGCGGGTGACGCGCGAGACGCCCGAGCCGTCCGTGTTCGCCCACGAGATCCTGAACGCGAACCCCTACGCCTATCTCGACGACGCCCCGCTCGAGGAGCGGCGCGCCCGCGCGGTCACGCTGCGGCGCGGCCTCCCGGCCGCGGTGGCCGACGACATCGGCCGCCTGGATCCCGAGGCCATCGCCGCGGTGGTCGAGGAGGCCTGGCCCGACCTGCGCTCGGCCGACGAGCTGCACGACCTCCTGCTCGATCTGGGCGCCATGCCCCAGGATCCGACCGACAGCCGGACCGAGCACTGGTCCGGCTACCTCGACGAGCTCATCGCGGCCGGCCGCGCCGCGCGCCTGCGCGTTGACGACCGCGGGCTCTGGGTCGCCGCCGAGCGTCGCTCCCTGGCCGCCGCGGTGTGGCCGCGCGGCCGGTTCGAGCCCGACGTGATCGAGCCGCCCGCGCGGCGGGCCCCGGCCTGGTCGGATCGCGAGGGCGCGCTGGTCGAGGTGGTCCGTGCCCGGCTCGGCCTCGTCGGCCCCACCACCGCGCCCGCCCTCGCCCAGGATCTCGGCGTCACGACCGGCGAGGTGGACGCGGCGCTGGCCGCGGTCGAGGCCGAGGGCGGCGTGCTGCGCGGGCGCTTCACTCCGGGCACGGTATTGGAATGGTGTGACCGGCGCCTGCTCGCGCGCATCCACCGGCGGACGCTCGACGGGCTGCGACGACTGATCGAGCCGGTCTCGCCGGCGGCGCTGCTGCGCTTCCTCTTCTCCTGGCAGCACGTGGCGCCCGGGAGCCAGCAGCACGGCCGCGACGGCCTCCTCCGGGTGATCGAGCGGCTGCAGGGCTTCGAGGCCGCGGCGGGAGCCTGGGAGCGCGAGATCCT
>DATJIR010000404.1:0-7377 GCA_035493135.1 Verrucomicrobiia bacterium | reverse complement strand
CCGGGCTGCCGCCGGGCGTGCTCGGGGTGAGCGGTCGGATCGAGGGCGACGACGCCGCGGTCTCGGCCAAGCTCGCCGGGCGGATCCGCGAGATCACGGTGCGCGAGGGCGACCACGTGGAGGCCGGGCAGGTCCTCGCGGTGCTCGACGACGCGCAGATCCGCGCGCGCGAGCAGCAGTCCGAGGCCATGGTGCGGCAGGCCGAGGCACGCCTGCGCCTGTCCCAGCACCAGGTCACGGTGCTCGGCGAGCAGCTCCGGCAGAGCGAGATCGGCGTCGGGCAGGCGCGCGCCGACGCGGAGGGGCGCGTCAACGAGGCGGAGGGGCGGCTGGCCGCCGCGGAGGCCCAGCTCGCCCAGGCGGTGGCCGCCCACGCCCAGGCGAAGTGGGAGCGCGACGCCTACACGCGGCTCGTCCAGAAGGGGTACGTGGCGGAGCAAGACGCGATGCAGAAGCAGTACACCGAGGAGGCGCAGGCGGCGGTGGTCTCGGCGAACCGCCGGCAGGTGGAGGCGGCCCGCGGCGCGGTCACCACCGCGAAGGCCAACCTCGACAATCCGGCGATCCGCTCCGCGCAGGTGGCCGCGATCCAGGCCCAGATCCTCCAGGCGCAGGCCGACATCGCGGCGTCCCAGGCGGACGCGGAGCGGGCGAAGGCCGCGCTCGACGAGGCCCGCGCGAACCGGGCCGACCTCCAGGTGATCGCGCCGTTCACCGGCACGGTGGCCACGCGGACCGCGGAGCCGGGGGAGGTGGTGGCGCCGGGCACGCCGATCGTGACCCTGGTGAACCTGGGCCAGGTCTACCTGCGGGCCTTCGTACCGGGCGGCGACATCGGCCGGGTGCGCGTGGGCCAGCCCGCGCGGGTGTACCTGGATTCGGCGCCGAACGCCCCGATCGACGCCCAGGTGATCCGGATCGATCCCGAGGCGTCGTTCACGCCCGAGAACACGTACTTCCGCGAGGACCGCGTGAAGCAGGTCGTCGGGGTCAAGCTGCTGATCAACGGGGCGCTCGGCTTCGCCAAGCCGGGCATGCCCGCCGACGGCGAGATCCTCGTCGACGGGCAGTGGCCCGCGCGCCCGGCACGACGATGAGCACGGCGCCGGCCGGGCCCGCGATCCGGGTCGCCGGGCTCGCCAAGCGCTACGGCGCCCTCGAGGCGGTGCGGGGCATCGATCTGGAGGTGCGGGCCGGCGAGATCTTCGGGCTCATCGGGCCGGACGGGGCCGGCAAGACGTCGACCTTCCAGGTGCTGGGCGGGGTGATGGAAGCGACCGCCGGCACCGCGGAGCTGCTCGGCCGGCCCGCGCGGCAGGCGCGGTCGTACGTGGGCTACCTCACGCAGGCCTTCAGCCTCTATCCGGACCTGAGCGTCGAGGAGAACCTGCGCTACGTGGGCGAGCTGCGGCTCGTGCCGCGGGCCGAGATCGAGCGGCGCGGGCGGCGCTACCTCGAGATGTTCGGCCTGGCCCGGTTCGGGCGGCGCCTCGCGGGGCGGCTGAGCGGGGGCATGAAGCAGAAGATGGCGCTGGCCTGCGCCCTCGTCGCGGAGCCGCGCGTCCTGCTGCTCGACGAGCCGACCACCGGCGTCGATCCGGTCTCGCGCCGCGAGTTCTGGGACGCGCTCGTGATGCTCTCGAGCCAGGGCATGACCATCCTGGTGGCCACGCCCTACCTCGACGAGGCCGAGCGCTGCCACCGCGTCGCCCTCATGCACCAGGGGCGGCTCGTGCGCACGGGCACCCCGGCCGAGATCCGCGACGGCCTCGGCCTCGCCCGCCTGGAGGTCCGCGCCCCGGATCTGCGCGCCGCCCTGACCGCCCTGTCCGGCCGCGACGGGGGCATCGCGGACGTGCAGCGCTTCGGCGACCGGCTCGACGTGATGGTCCGCGATCCGGCCGAGGGCGAGCGGGAGGTGCGCGCGGCGCTCGAGGCGGCCGGACAGGCGGCGACCTCGCTGCGCGTCGGGGCGCCCACGCTGGAGAACGCCTTCGTGTCAATTCTGCAATCGCTCGAGGGCGAGGCGCGTGCGCCCGCGTTCCCGGGCGCGTCGACCGCGAGGCCCGACCCGGGAGCGGTCGCGATCGGCGCGCGCGGGCTCGGGAAGTCGTTCGGGGACTTCGTGGCGGTCAAGGACGTCGACCTCGAGGTCCGCCCGGGCGAGGTCTACGGGCTGCTCGGCGCCAACGGGGCGGGCAAGACCACCACGATCAAGATGCTGTGTGGCCTGCTCGAGCCGAGCGTGGGTGAGGTGCAGCTCGCGGGCGAGCGCGGCGCGCTCCGCTCCGAGGGCGTGCGGCAGCAGGTCGGCTACATGTCGCAGAAGTTCTCCCTCTACGACGACCTCACCATCGACGAGAACCTGGACTTCTTCGCGGGGGTCTACCAGGTCGAGCCGGCGCGCCGCGAGGAGCGGAAGCGCTGGGTGCTCGACTTCGCGGGGCTCGTCGGCCGCGGCGCGCAGCTCACCGGATCGCTCCCCGGGGGGTGGAAGCAGCGGGTCGCCTTCGGGGCCGCGATCATGCACGAGCCCCGCGTGCTCTTTCTCGACGAGCCGACCTCGGGGGTCGATCCGATCGCGCGCCGAGCCTTCTGGACCATGATCAACCGGGTGGCCGACGGCGGCACCGCGGTCCTCGTGACCACGCACTACCTCGAGGAGGCCGAGCAGTGCAATCGCCTCGGCTTCATGGTGGGCGGCGAGCTGGTCGCCGAAGGCACCCCGAGCGGGATCAAGGCGGCGCAGGGCGGCCGGGTGCTGGAGATCCGGGTCGACGATCCCCCGCGCGCCATCGCGCTCCTGCGGAACGAGCGCGAGCCCTGGCGGGTGTCGCTCTTCGGCGACCGCATCCACGTGATCGTGGAGGGTGACGCGACCGAGGCGGCCCGCGGGCTCTCCGCCCGGCTCGAGGCGGGCGGGGTCCGGACGCTCGGGGTGACCGAGCAGGACTTCTCGCTCGAGGACGTGTTCATCCTGATCGTGGAGCGCAATCACCGCGGGGAGGACGCCGCGGCGGCCGCCTGACCGCTCGCGACGGGACCGACAGGTGCGACGGATCATCGCCCAGGCCCGCAAGGACCTCACCCAGCTGCTGCGGGACCGGCTCGCGCTCGCCCTCGCGGTGGTGCTGCCGGTGGTCCTCACCGCGCTGCTGGGTACGTCGATCTCGCTCACCGTCACCGACATCCCGCTCGCGGTCCAGGACCTGGACCAGACGCCGCTGTCCCGCCGCTACATCGACGCCTACCGCAGCTCGCTGACCTTCCGGATCGTGGGGCTGCCAGTCGCGATGTCGCCGGAGACCGTGGTGGCGGGCGGGAAGGCCCGCGCGGCCCTGATCCTGCCCGAGCACTTCGAGCGCGAGATCCGGCGCGGCCGGGTCGCGCAGGCCCAGCTGCTCGTCGACGGCACCGACACCAACACCGCGCTGCTGGTGCAGGGGGCCGCGGCGCAGGTCACGCGCGCGTTCACCCGGGAGGTGTCGGGCGCCGCGGCGGAGCCCGCGGTGCGCACCGCCACGCGGCTCTGGTTCAATCCCGGGCGGGAGCCGCGCAAGTTCTACGGGCCGGGCATGCTCGTGCTCGCCCTGTCGATCTTCCCGACGGTGCTCGCCGCGCTCGCGATGTCGCGCGAGGGCGAGCAGCAGACGATCCTGCAAGTCTACGTCTCGAGCATCTCGGCGCACGAGTTCCTCCTGGGCAAGATCCTGGCCGGGGTGGTCATCGGCATCGTGCAGTGGCTGCTGGTGAGCGGGCTCATGTTCACCCTCTTCGGGCTGCGCCTGGCGGGGGATCCGACGCCGCTCCTGGTGGGCGCCCTGCTCTTCCTCTTCTGCGTGGTCGCGTTCGGCACCCTGGTCGGCGGGGCCATCCCCAACCAGGCCGCCGCGGTGCAGGGCGTGTCCCTCGGCGGGTTCCTCCTCGCCTTCCTGCTCTCGGGCCTCATCTTCCCGATCGAGAACATCCCGCGCTCGCTCGCCTGGATCTCGAGCCTGGTGCAGGCCCGCTACTTCATCGTCATCGTGCGCGACGCCTTCCTGCAGGGCGGCGGCTGGCCCGCGGTGTGGTGGGCGGTGCTGATGATCGGGGTGATCGGCGCGGTCTACTACGCGCTCGCGTGGCTCGCGATGCGGCGCATGCAGGTGAAGGCGTGAGCGCGCGGGTGGGCCGGCTCTTCGGGGGGCGCTTCTGGGCGCTCGCGCTCAAGGAGCTGCGCCAGATCCGGCGGGACCGGCGGCTCGCGATGTCGCTGGTGCTGCCACCGATGCTCCAGGTCCTGCTCTTCGGCTTCGCGCTCGACTCGCACGTGCGGGACCTGCGCCTGGGCGTGGTCGACGAGAGCCGCACCTCGGAGAGCCGCGACCTGGTCGCGGCGATCAGCGAGAACCAGACCTTCCGGCTCGCGGGCTCCTTTCCCACCACCGCCGAGCTCGGGCGGGCCCTCGCGGCCGGACGCCTGGACGTGGGGGTGGTGGTGCCGTACGACTACGCGCGCCGGCGCGCGCGCGGCCGGACGGTCACGGTGCAGGTGCTCCTCAACGCGGCGAACGCGAACACCGCGCAGATCGCCCAGGGCTACGTGGAAGGCGCGGTGGCGTGGCTGAACCAGCAGGCCGAGCGCGACCGGGCGATGCCGGGAGCCGCCGACGGCGCGGCCGGGGACGGGTCGGCGACCGCCCCGCCGCTCGCGACCCAGGCCCGGGTGGAGGTGCGGCCCACGTTTCTCTACAATCCGGGCCTCGTCAACACCTGGTTCATCGTGACCGGGGTCTTCGGCACCCTGATCATCCTGAACGGCTCCCTCGTCGCGGGCGCGACCATGATCCGGGAGAAGGAGCGGGGCACCGTCGAGCAGCTCCTCATGACGCCGGCCAGCTCGCTCGAGGTCATCGCGGCCAAGATCATCCCGCTCTTCGTGCTGCTCATGGGCATGGTCGGCCTCGTGCTCGTGGTGGCGCGCCTCGTCTTCCAGGTGCCGTTCCGCGGCAGCCTGCTCCTGGTGCTCGTGGCGTGCGGCTGCTGCGTGCTGACCGGGATCGGCATCGGGACGTTCCTCTCGACGTTCGCCCGCTCCGCGAACCAGACCCAGCTCATCGGGTTCTTCGTCAATCCGCCGCTCGCGATGCTGTCGGGGGCGCTGACCCCGATCGAAGCGATGCCCAAGTGGATCCAGCCGGTCACCCTCCTGAACCCGATCGCGCACTTCGCGAGCGTGGCCCGGGCGGTGCTGGTCAAGGGCGCGGGGATCGAGGTGGTCTACCCGCAGCTCCTCGCGCTCGCGGCGCTCGCGGGAGCCCTGGTCGCGGTGAGCGCCTGGCGCTTCCGGAGCCAGCACAGCTGAGCCGCGGGCGCGCGGCCCGCCCCCCCGCGCCTAGGCGATCTGGGCCCGCACCGCGCGCGCCCCGTCGACGAGCGCGCGCAGCTTGCCGGACGCGGTCTCGCGCGGCAGGTACTTCATGCCGCAGTCGGGCGCCAGGATGAGGCGCTCGACCGGCACGCGAGCCAGCCCGGCGCGGATGCGCTCCACCACCCGGTCGAGAGGCTCGACGGCGGGATCGCCCAGGTCGATCACCCCCAGGATGATGGTCTTGCCCGCCAGGTCGGCCAGCACGCCGAGGTCGAGCCGCGGCTGGGCGGCCTCGATCGAGATCTGCCGCGCGATGGTCTCGGCGAGCTGGGGCAGGAACGAGTAGCCGGTCGGCTTCTGGTGCCGGACCACCGCGGCGTAGCCGAAGCAGAGGTGCAGCGCGGTCGGCACCGTGAGGCCGGCGAGCGCGCGATTGATCGCGGGCACCGCATAGCGCTTGGCCCCCTCGGGATCGTTGCGGAGCCACGGCTCGTCGAGCTGGATGACGTCGGCGCCCGCGGCCTGGAGCTCGAGGGCCTCCGCGTTGACCGCGGCCGCGAAGTCCATCGCCAGCTCCTCCACGTCGCGGTAGAACTCGTTCTTGGCCTGCTGGGCCATGGTGAACGGACCGGGCAGGGTGATCTTGGCCGGGCGGTCGGTGTGGCGCCGGAGGAACTGCATGTCCCGCAGCTCCACCGGCCGGGTCCGCCGCACGCGCCCGACCACCCGCGGCACGTGGGTCTGGTTGCCGTAGCGGTCGGTGATCACCGCGGGCTGGGCCACGTCCACGCCGTCGAGCGCGGTGGCGAAGCGGTTGGAATAGCTCTCCCGGCGGATCTCTCCGTCGCTGATGATGTCGATGCCGGCGCGCTCCATCTCGCGGATGGCCACGATCGTCGCGTCGTCCTGGGCCTGCTCGAGGAAGGGCTCGGGAACCCGCCACATCGCGTGCAGGCGCACGCGCGGCACGCCCTTCGACAGGAGCGCGCGATCGACGAGCCAGTCCGGCTGCGGATAGCTTCCTATCACGGTCGTCGCCAGAACGGGGGTCATCGCGAGGACGGGCAGGGACATGGCGTCACGCTCCTTGGCGATACGCGGCGACCTTGCGCTCCAGGCCGCGAAGGAGGACCTCGTGCAGGCCGGTGATCAGGAGCACGAGCACGATGCCGGCGTAGACCCCGGGACTGTTGAGCAGGGTGCGGTGCCGGGTGATGAGGAAGCCCAGGCCCTCGGCCGCCCCCAGCATCTGGGCCACGATGACGCCCACGATGACGAGCGCGCCGCCCAGGCGGAGCGCGGCTACGATGGAGGGCAGGCTCGCGGGGAGGGCGACGTAGAGGATCTGCTGGGCGCGGGTGGCCCCGAAGGCGCGCGCGGTCTCCGCGAGCGCGGGGCTGAGCGCGCCCACCCCCGCCACCGCGGTGAGCATGGTGGGGATGAAGGCGTAGATCGAGGCGAACGCGATCTTCGACTGCGAGCCGAGGCCGAACCACACCATCATGACCGGATAGAGCACCACCAGCGGGACCGCGTAGGCTCCACGCAGTACCGGCAGCAGCGTCCGCTGCGCGGTGGCGGAGGACCCGACGAGCTGGCCGAGCCCGATGCCGCCGCCGCAGACGATCAGGTAGGAGACGAGGATCTCGCCGAAGGTGGTGGGGAGGCTGCCGAGAAACTCGCGGTGATCGGCGACGAGGGCTCCGAGGGCCTCGCTGAGCGGCGGCACGAAGAGCCGGGGGACCAGGCCCGCGCGCGGCAGGAGCTCCCAGGCCGCGAGGATCCCCAGGTGGAGCACGGCCTGGCTCAGGCGCGGGTGTCGCTCCGGCCAGGTCATCGCCGCTCCGCGCTCTTGATGTGCTGCCAGATGCGGTCCTTCAACACCCCGAAGCGCTCGCCCGACGTCATGGCGAAGGTGCGCGGCCGGGGCAGGTCCACCACGATGTCGTCGACCAGGCGCCCGGGCCGCGCGCTCAACACGACGACCCGGTCCGCGAGATAGACCGCCTCGTTCAGGCTCTGCGTTA
>DATJIR010000403.1:0-11890 GCA_035493135.1 Verrucomicrobiia bacterium | reverse complement strand
CGGCCACGTCGGCTTCAACGAGCCGACGTCGAGCCTCGCCTCGCGGACGCGGGTCAAGACGCTCACCCGCGCCACGATCGAGGACGCGCGCCGCGGCTTCGGGGAGGGCGAGCCCGTGCCCGAGTGCGCGATCACCATGGGCATCGGCACGATCCTGGAGGCGCGGCAGATCCTCCTGCTGGGCGCGGGCGCCGCGAAGCGCGAGGCGGTGGCGCGGGCGGTCGAGGGCCCGGTGACCGCGTCGGTCACCGCCTCGGCCCTCCAGCTACATCCGGAGGTGACGGTGCTGCTCGACCGGGAGGCCGCCGCCGGCCTCCGCCACCTCGACTACTACGAGCGCGTCATGCGCACGACCGCGACCCTGACCCCCGGCCGCGCGGCGCGAGCGAGCGACTAGGCCGCCGCGGGAGGCCGCACCAGCATCACCGGCACCGTGGCACGGTCGAAGACCTTCTCGGCCACGCTGCCCATGAGGGTGCGCCCGATGCCGCTCCGCCCGCCGGTGCCCACCACGACCAGGTCGGCGCCGAAAGTATCCGCCTCCTCCAGGATCTGCGTCACCGGGTCGCCGAAGCGCACCACGCACTCCACCTCCACGCCCGGGAAATGGCTCTCGAGCGCGTGCAGAAAGTCGAGGCCGCGGCTGTTGACGCTGGCCAGCTCCTGGTCCGCGTAGACCACGATGCGGCCCGCGGTGTCCTGGACCGCCGAGGGCACCGGGGCCACGTGAAGCAGGCGCACCTTGGCGTGGGCCCCGAGCGCCGTGTCGGCCACGATGGCGGCCACGGCATCCGCGCGAGGGGAACGGTCGACCGGCATCAGGATTCGCTTCACCATGGATCACGATCCTCCCAGGGGGCGCTGGACGCGCTGCCCTCTCCTGTCGGATGCAGAGCAACGTGAATGCCAGGCGTGGACCTCAACGAATCCGGCAGCTTCCGGGCTGGCGGCCCAGCCGGGGTGAGGCGGGAGCACCCCAGGGTGAGGCCGGGTCGCGACGGTTGGCCGCCGCTAGACCCAGCCGCCGTCGACCACGTAGCTCTGGTTGGTGCACGCGTCGCTGTCGTCGGCGGCCAGGAAGAGGACGACGCGCGCGATGTCCTCCGGCACGAGCTTCCGCTTGAGGCACTGGCGGCGCATCAGCTCCTCCTCGCCCTGGGGGGTCAGCCAGAGCGTGATCTGCCGCTCGGTCATGATCCAGCCCGGGACGATGCAGTTGACGCGAATGCCCCGGGGGCCGAGATCCCGGGCGAGGGCCCGGGTGAGCCCGGCGACGGCGGCCTTCGCGCTCAGGTAGGCCGGCATGCCGCCCTGCCCCACGAGCCACGACGTCGAGCCGAAGTTGATGATGGACCCGCCCCCGGCGGCGGCCATCGCGGGCACGACGGCCTGCGTGGCAAAGAACTGGTGCCGCAGGTTCACCGCGAAGCGATCGTCCCAGTACTCGGGGGTCACCGCCTCGATCGCGTGGCGCTCGTCGTGCGCGGCGTTGTTGACCAGGACGCGGACGGCCCCGAGCCGCTCTTCGGCCTGGGCCGCCGCGGCGCGCAGGGCCGCGATGTCCCGCAGGTCGCACGGGATGAAGATCGGCGCCGGGAGCCCGCGCGCGGCGACGCGTGCGACGAGCGCCTCGGAGGGCTCGCGCTGGATGTCCACGAAGGCGACGCGGGCCCGCTGGGCGCACAGGTGCTCGACGATGGAGGCGCCGATCCCGCTGCCGCCGCCGGTCACGAAGACGACGCGATCTTCCAGGCTGGGGTACGAGGCGTAGCGGACCATGAGCGCCCTCCCGCGCCCACGTGGGTGAGCCGCGATCGAGGTGAACGTCGCGCCGGGCGTCGGCGCGAGACTAGAATACATGGCGCGATGGAGCTGATCACCCTGCGGGCGGGCGGCGTCGGTCTCACGGTCGCGCCGGCGGCCGGAGGCGCGGTCACCCGCTACTGGCTCGAGCGCGACGGCGCGACGTGGGAGTGGCTCCGCCCGACGATCACGGAAGCGGTGCGCGACCATCTTCCGTACCTCGCCTCCGCCTTCCCGCTCGTGCCCTACTCGAATCGTATCCGCGAGGGTCGCTTCACCTTCCACGACCGCGCCGTCGCGCTGCCGCGGAACCGGCCACCGGAGCGCCATGCCATTCACGGCCACGGCTGGCAATCGGCCTGGCGCCCCGTCCACGTGGGGCCGACCGAGGCGCGGCTCGAGTATCACCATGCCGCCTCGGAGTGGCCGTACCGCGCGACCCAGCACTTCACCCTCACGCCCGCGAGCCTCACGGTGGCGCTGACCCTCACCAACGAGGGAGACGGCCCGATGCCGGCCGGGCTGGGCTGGCACCCGTACTTCCCTCGCACCCCGCGGACGACGATCACCGCCGACGTTCGCGCGGTCTGGCTGACGGACGACGAGGTGATGCCGACCGCGCTGGCCTCGCCGACGGCTCCCGCCGATCCGTCGCGCGGGGTGGCGGTGGACACGGTGGCGCTCGACAACTGCTTCGTGGGCTGGAACCACCGCGCGACCATCGAGTGGCCCGAGAGCGGGGCGAGCCTCGCTATGACCGCCAGGCCGCCGCTCGACTACCTGGTGATCTTCAGCCCCCCGGGCCGGTCCTTCTTCTGCGCGGAGCCGGTCAGCCACGTGACCGACGCGTTCAACCTCGCCCACGCGGGGCGCGCGGACACCGGCCGGCAGGTCATCGATCCGGGCGCGACGCTCGAGGCCGCGATCACCCTGACTCCTCGCGGCTGACCCCGTGAGCGGCGGGCCCCGGAGACCGCTACTGGATGACCTCGTCGGCCCGGGCCAGCAGCGACGGCGGGATGGTGAGTTCCATCAGCGCGGCGGTCTTCAGGTTGATCATCAGCTCGAACTTGGTCGGGCGCTCCACCGGCAGGTCGGTCGGCCTCGCGCCCTTCAGGATGCGGTCCACGTACATCGCGGCGCGGTGGTGAAGGCCGGCGATGCTGCTGGCGTACGACATGAGCCCGCCCAGCTCCGCATAGAAGTGCCACGGGTACATCGCGGGCAGCCGATGCCGGACCGCCATCACGACGAGCATGGAGCGGTTGGGCTCGAGCACCTGGCTGTCGGCCCGCACCAGCAGGGCGCTCGCCCGGGCCCGACCGATGGCGGCGAACGTCGCCGCGATCTCCTCGGTGCGGGTGACCTCGAAGATCTGCAGCTCGATGCGCCGCTCACGCGCGGCGGCGAGGAGCCTCGCGATCAGCTCGCGGTTGCGGCCCGGCCGCATCGTCGGATTCGTCAGCACCGCGACGCGCGCGAGGCCGGGGAGCGCCTCCTGGAGGAGCTCGAGGCGCTTGGGGTCGAGATCCGAGACGATGTCGGCGATGCCGGTCACGTTACCGCCCGGGCGGGCGAGAGTCGCGACGAAGCCATCGGCGATCGGATCGTCGGCGGCCGACATCACGATCGGGACGGTGGCGGTCGCGGCGCGCGCGGCGCGGATGGCCACCGGGCCGCGCGCCACGATGACCTCGACGCTCCGCTGGACCAGGTCGGCGACCACCGCGGCGAGCCGGCCGGCGCTCCCGTCGCCGTACACGTACTCGATCACGACCGTCGCGCCGGGCAGCCAGCCGAGCTCGCGAAGGCCGCGCTCGAACGGCACGCGCAGACCCGCGGGCGCCTCGGTGGCACTGCCCGGGTCGAGGACCGCGACGTGCGGGGTGCGGCCCGCGGGCTGCGCTTCCGCGAGGGCGGGCGCGGCCAGCGCCAGAGCGCCGAGGGCGCCGAGAAAGCGGCGCCGTGGCAGCGCCCACCCGTCCGTGCTCATGGCTCGGTCGACCCGGCCGGCTTCGCCGCGCTCAGCCAGCGCCAGACCTGCTCCGGCGTGATCGGCAGCGAGCGCACCACGACCCCCAGGTGCGCGAGCGCGTCCTCGACCGCGTTGGCCACCGCGGCCGGGCCCGGGATCGCGCCGCCCTCCCCCACCCCCTTGGCGCCGAGCGGCGTGACCGGCGACGGGTGCTCGAGCCGGTCGATCTCGATGGTGGGCACGTCGGCCGCGGTGGGCTTGAGGTAGTCCATGAAGGTCGACGTGAGGAGCTGGCCGGTCTCGTCGTAGCGGAACTCCTCGAGCAGCGCGGCGCCGATGCCGTGCACGGTGGAGCCGTGCACCATGCCCTCGACGATCAGCGGGTTCAGCTCGCGCCCGCAGTCGTGCACCACCACGTACTTCCGCAGCGTGATCCCGCCGGTGCGCGGATCGATCTCGACGAGACAGCAGTGGGCCGCGTTGGCGAAGACGAGCTGCGGGCGAATGCGTCGGCTCGCGTCGACCGGCCGGGCGAGCGGGTTCTGGTGGATGTGGTGCGACTCCAGGCCCGGGTCCTCCCCGGGCGGCAGGCCCAGCACGTCGGCGTAGGCGGTGCGGGCCAGCTCCGCGATGGCGAGCCGTCGGTCGGGCGCCCCACGCACGACCGCGGCGCCGTCGCGCAGCTCCAGGTCGGCCACGTCGATCTCCAGGCGATGCGCGGCGATCCGGAGCAGCTTGGCGCGCACCCGAGCGGCCGCGCCCACCACCGCTCCCACGTCGGTCACCGAGAACTTGTTGGAGTAGTTCCCGGAGAGATAGAGCCAGGGCGTGGTCGCGGAGTCGAAGCCGCGGGCGACGCTGACCGCCTCCGGGGTCACCCCCAGCTCGTCGGCCACGATCTGCGCCACCACCGTCTCGTAGCCCTGCCCGCTCGACGGATCGCCCAGGCTCACCCGCACCTGGCCGTCGGGCTCCACCCGCACCATCGCCGCCTCCGCCGAGCCCGACGCGGCGCGGCGTCCGGTCACGAGCTCGTAGGAGGCGAGGTTGGTGCCCGCCGGCTCCACCGAGGTGGCGATGCCGATGCCGAGCAGGCGCCCCTCGGCGCGCGCCCGGGCCTGCTCCGCCCGCCAGCCCGCGTAGTCGAAGCGCTCCAGCGCCAGGCGGAGTGTGGCCGGGTAGTCGCCGCTGTCGTACTCGGCGCCGGTCGGCGTGGTGTACGGCATCTGGTCGGCGGTGACGTAGTTCCGCAGCCGGAGCTCGGCCGGATCGAGACCCAGCCGGCGCGCCAGCCGGGTCATGGCGCGCTCGATGGCGAAGCACATGAACGGCTTGCCGATGCCGCGGTTGGCCCCGCTCGGGCACTTGTTGGTGAGGACCGACCACGCCTCGTACCGCACCGCCGGGATCCGGTAGCCGTTGGCGATATTGCCCAGCTTGATGAGGTTGTGCTGGGTCGGGGTGAGCAGGTTCTTGCCCTCGTCCGCCACGTCGCGGACGTCGAGCGCGAGCAGGGTGCCGTCGGCCCGGTAGGCGAGCTCCACGTCCATGATCCCGTTGCAGGCGTGCATCAGGGCGGTGAGGTTCTCGATGCGGTCCTCGATCCACTTCACCGGCCGCCCGGCCGCGCGGGCCAGCAGCGCGCAGACCAGGAGGTACGCCGGCCGGCGCTTGTTGCCGAAGGCCCCGCCGATGTCGGGACAGTGCAGGCGCACGCGCGACTGGGGCACGCCGAGCGAGGCGGCCAGGATCGAGATGGTGAGCCCCGGGCGCTGATCGTTGGTCCAGAACTCGAAGGCGTCGGTGCCCGCGTCGTACTCCGCGATAGCCCCGAAGGTCTCGAGCGGGGTCGAGGCGTAGCGCTGGATGGCGAAGCGCTCGCGCAGCACGCCGTCGGCGCGGGCCAGCGCGCCGTCCACGTCGCCGTAGGTCAGCGTGTCGTGCCAGACCACGTTGGTGCCGAGCTCGGGGTAGAGCAGCGGCGCGCCCGGCCGCATCGCGGCCTCCGGATCGACGACCGCCGACAGCGGCGCGTACTCGACGTGGATGCGCTCGAGCGCGTCCTCGGCGGTGGCGCGGTCGACCGCCGCCACCGCCGCGACCGGCTCGCCCACGTAGCGCACGCGGTCCACCGCGAGGCAGTGATCGGGCACCGCGGCGGTGGTGGGGATCAGCGGGCGGATCGGCCCCGAGCGGGCCGCCACCTCGGCGCCGGTGAGGACGGCCAGGACGCCGGGCATCGCGGCGGCCTCGCTCGCGTCCAGGCGCACGACGCGTGCGTGGGCGTGCGGGCTCCGGAGCATGGCCGCGTGGAGCAGGCGCGCGCGGCCGAGGTCGTCCACGAACCGGCCGCGCCCGGCGACCAGGCGCGCGTCCTCCTTGAGCGGCAGCGAGACGCCGACCCAGCCACCGCCGGGCTCGCTCACGCCGGGCTCCCGGGGTCGGCCGGGCGGGCGGCGGCCCGGGCGACCGCGCGGACGATGTTGACGTAGCCGGTGCACATGCAGAGGTTCCCCGCGAGCGCCTCGCGGATGACCGCCTCGTCGGGCTCGGGCGTCGCCGCGAGCAGCTCGGTGCTCGCCACGATCATGCCGGGCGTGCAGAAGCCGCACTGCATGGCGTGGCAGGCGCGAAACGCCTCCTGCAGCGGGCTCAGCCCGTCGGCGGGGGTGAGGCCCTCGATGGTGGTGACGCTCGCCCCCTCCATCTGGACGGCCAGGAGCAGGCAGCTCCGGGCGCTACGCCCGTCGACCAGCACCGTGCAGGCGCCGCAGACACCGTGCTCGCAGCCCACGTGGGTACCGGTCAGCCCGAGATCCTCCCGCAGGAGATCCGCGAGAGAGCGCCGCGCCTCGAGCTCGCGCTCGACCGGCTCGCCGTTGACGGTGAGCCGGACCCGGAGGCGCTCGGCCGGCGTGAGGATCATGCGCGGAGGCGTCCGGCCGCGGCGCGCAGCGCGTCCTCGGGCAGCACGGTCGCGAGGTGACGCCGGTACGCGGCCGAGGCGTGGACGTCGCCGGCCGGGGCGCAGTCCGCGGCGGCCGCCCGTCCCGCGCGCGCCGGCATCGCCTCGTCGACCGGCCCGGCCGCCGCGAGCGCCTCGGCCGCCCGCAGCCGGACCGGCCGGTCGGCCACCCCGAATCCCACCACCCGCGCGTGACCCTCCGCGTCGAGTGAGGCCGCGACGCCGGCCAGCGCGAAATCGCCGGGACGCCGCGCGATCTCCCCGAAGCCCCACCCGCGCGGCGGCGCCGGGACGGTCACCTCGGCGAGCAGCTCGTCGTCCGCGAGCGCGGTGGCGAGGAGCCCACGGAAGAAGTCGGCGGCGGCGACCCGGCGCATTCCCCGCGGCCCGAGCAGGCCGAGCGTGGCGTCGAGCGCCAGCAGCGCGGCGGGCAGCTCCGCGGCCGGGTCGGCGTGCGCGAGGCTTCCGCCGAGCGTGCCCCGGTTCCGGATCGCGGCGTGGCCCACGTGGCGCGCCGCCTCGGCGAGGAGCGGCGCCCGCTCGCGCACGAGCGGCGCGGCGGCCAGATCCGCGTGACGCACCAGCGCCCCGAGCACGAGGCCGCCGCGCGGCGCGGCGTCGATCCGCCCGAGCTCGCGCGCGCCGTTGAGGTCGACGAGCACCGCGGGGCGGACCAGGCGCATATTGAGCAGGGGCACGAGGCTCTGACCGCCCGCCAGCAGCTTCGTCTCCCCCGGGGTTGACGCGAGCAGGGCGACCGCCTCCGCCGCGGTGGCGGGACGGGCGTAACGAAAGGGCGCGGGCTTCATCGCGACGGGATTATGCCACGGCGCCCGCGCGCGGGACCGCGGGCGTGGGTCAGCGGGCGACCGCGCGGCTCCGGTCGCCCGCCAGGTCGCGCGGCGCCAGCACGATGAACGCGAGCTGGCCGAGGAGCCCGATCACCCCCACGTGTAGGAACGCGAGGCCCCAGCCCAGCGGCGACATGCCGCCCGCGAGGTCGAGGATCCAGCCGATCGCGATCGGCCCCACGAACCCGCCCGCGTAGCCGGCCATCGAGTGCAGCGCCAGCGTGGCGCCGCGGCGCACCGGATCGGCGCTGCCCGCCGCGCCCGCGGTGAGCGAGGAGGAGTCGAGCCAGATCAGCAGGCCGTAGATCAGCACCAGCGCGGCCGCGAGCGCGTAGGAGTGCACGCCGAGGAAGCCGATGCCGGCCGCGCAGACCATGGACGTGGTCATGGCCAGGCGCACCAGGCGCTGGCGCCCGAGGCGGATCGACGCCTCGTTGCCCATCACGCTGGCCCACGTGCCGACGAGCCCCATCGTCATCGCCACCACCGCCGGCGTGATCCACGGGCGACCCGCGCCGGTCGTCGCCACCACGTAGGCCAGGAAGGCGACCCCCCAGCCTCGCAGCGAGTTCATCTCCCATGTATGGGCGCAGTAGGCCAGAGCATAGGCCATGGCGGACCGGTTCCGGAGGACCGGCCGGAAGTCGAAGAGCCGGCCGGCCGGCGCGCCGCCGGCGCGGCGCTCCCGCGGCGGGGCCCAGAGGAACACGACGAGCCAGGCCGCGAGCGCGGCGAGCCCGGCCGCGGTGAACGCGCCACGCCACCCGAGCCACTGGCCGAGCGCGCCGGCGAACACGAACGAGAGCGCGCCCGCGATGCCGATGCTCGCCGCGTGCCCGGCCACCGCCCGCGACATCAGCGTGGGCTCGACCCGGTCCGCCAGCAGCTTGAGGCCGGTCATGTAGGTGCCGGCCCAGCCCACCCCGGCGAGCGCCCGCGCCGCCGCTGCACCCCAGAACCCGTCGGCGAGGACGGCGAACCCGAGGTGGCTCGCGATGGTCAGCGCGACACCCGCGAGGTAGACCTTGCGGGCGTCCACGCGGTCGGTGAGCGTGACCAGGATGGGAACCGCGAGCGTGTACGCGGCGTAGAAGACGCCGGTGATCCAGCCGGCCTCACGGTTCGTGAGGTGCCACTCCGCGATGAACCCGGGAAGCAGCGCGGGCCAGGTGTACGCGCCGATCTGGGCGCACACTTGGGCCGCGCAGACGAGGGAGACGAGGCGGGTCGGGGTCAGCGCGCCGGCTTCCGGGCGCGCACGAACGCGCTCATGAACTTGCCGTCGACCTGGGGCGCGATCGCGTCCGCGTCGAGCCCGGCGCCCTGCAGAAACTCCCGCGCGTCCTCCACCCGGTAGATCCGCGTCGGCTCGACGTCGACGGCCTCGAACCCGGCCCGGGTGAGCTTGTCGCGGTACTCCTGCTCCTCGAGCGCGCCGGCCACGCAGCCGATCCAGAGCTCGACGCTGCGGCGGATCTGGGCCGGGACGGGACCGCGCACGACCACGTCCGACACCGCCAGGCGCCCGCCGGGCTTGAGCACGCGGAACGCCTCCGCGAGCACCCGGTCCTTGTCGGCCGAGAGATTGATCACGCAGTTGGAGATGATGACGTCCACCGAGCCCGACGGGAGCGGGACCTGCTCGATCTCGCCCTTGAGGAACTCCACGTTGGTGGCCCCCGCCTTGCGCTGGTTCTCCCGGGCGAGGGCCAGCATCTCGTCGGTCATGTCGAGCCCGTAGGCCTTCCCGGTCGGCCCCACCCGCTTCGCGGACAGGAGGACGTCGATGCCGCCTCCGGAGCCCAGATCGAGCACCGTCTCGCCCGGCGCGAGCTCGGCGAGCGCGGTGGGGTTGCCGCAGCCGAGGGACGCGGCCCGGGCCTCGGCCGGCAGCTCGGCGGTCTCCCCCTCGGTATAGATCCGAGAGGTGATCGGATCGCACTCGCCCCGCGAGGACGCGGTGCCGCAGCACGCGCTCGCGCCCGTGGTCACCCGCAGCGCCGCGCGCGCGTACTTGTCCTTGACGACGTCCTTGATGTCCTGGTCGGCCATGATGTCTCTCCTTCGCGCGTTCGCGCTCAGGACGCGCAGCAGGCGTTGCCCTTGGCCATCGGGAAGCTCCCGCCCTTGGCCCTGGGCGCGTCCTCGTCGCCCTCGAGGTCGTAGTTCAGGTGGTAGACCTCCCACTCGACGCCGTCCGGATCGCGGACCCAGAACTTGTCCTGGTTGGCGTGGCAGCAGTTGACCCCCATCTCCTCGCGCACCGGCAGCCCGGCCGCCTTGACGCGGGCCAGGTGGGCCATGACGGTGTCCACCGCGTCCACCTGGACCCCGACGTGATTGACGGTGCCCTCGCCCGCGGACCCGCCGCCGGACAGAGCCAGATTGACCGGCGCCCAGTCGGGCAGGAACTTCGCGTAGTTCGCCTTCACCTTGACCGGGTCCGCGCCGAGGAACTTCTCGTAGAACTCCCGGCTCTTGGCCAGGTCGGACACGTGCATGTGCAGATGGACCTTTGCGCTCATGGCGTTCTCCTTGTCAGCAGCAGGCGGTGAGCAGGCGCACCAGCGCCGTCACCTGATCCCGCTTCACGGAATAGTAGACGTACCGCTCTTCCTTCCGGCTCTCGACCAGTCCGGCCCGCCGCAGCTGATCCAGGTGATGCGAGAGGGTGGGCCCGGGGATCTCCACCTCGGCCTGGATCTCGCCCACCGACATCTCCTTGCCCGCCCGTACCAGGAAGAAGAACACCTGGAGCCGGGTGAGGTGAGCGAGGGCCTTGAACGCCTCCACGTGCTCCTGCGAGGCCTCGAGCTGGGCGACCGGGATGCGCGCGATGCTCTTCATGGTTCGAAATATATGAAACTACGGAATCGATGTCAAGCCCCTGGGCCCGGCGGGCCCGCCGCCCCGGGGCTTCCCCTCGCACGATGCATATACATGTATTACTCTGGGCCCGATGAGTCTCGCCGAACGAATCGTCCGCGGGCGCGTGCACTACGCCTGGATCATCGTCGCCGTCACCTTCCTCACCCTCCTCACCGCGGCGGCCATCCGGGCCACCCCGGGCGTGCTCATCGTTCCGCTGGAGCAGACCTTCGGGTGGAGCCGGGCCACCGTCTCGTTCGCGGTGTCGGTGAACCTCCTGCTCTACGGCCTCTGCGGGCCCTTCGCGGCGGCGCTGATGGAGCGCGTGGGGGTACGGCGGGTGACGCTCCTGTCGCTCTCGACGGTGACGGTCGGGGTGGCGCTCACCACCGTGATGCGCGCCCCCTGGCAGCTCGTTCTGCTCTGGGGGGTGGTGGTGGGAGTCGGGACCGGCGCCCTGGCGCTGGTGCTGGCCGCGACCATCGCCAACCGCTGGTTCGTGGCGCGGCGCGGCCTCGTCATCGGCATCCTCACCGCGAGCACCGCCACCGGCCAGCTGCTCTTCCTCCCGCTCCTGGCCGCGGTCGTGGAGCACGCGGGCTGGCGCGCCGCGGCGCTCGTGGTGGCCGGGGCGGCCCTGCTCCTGGTCCCGATCGTCCTCGTCTTCATGCGCGATCAGCCGCGCGACCTCGGGCTCCGCGCCTACGGCGCCTTCGCCGACGCGGCGCGCCCGCCGGGTCCGGCGCCGCGCCCCGCCGGCGCCCTGGTCGCGCTCGTGGAGGGCGCGCGCTCCCGGGACTTCTGGCTGCTGGCCGGCAGCTTCTTCATCTGCGGGCTCAGCACCAACGGACTGATCGGCACCCACCTGATCCCGGCGTCGATGGACCACGGGATTCCCGCGGTAACCGCGGCCGGCCTCCTGGCCGCCATGGGCGTCTTCGACCTGATCGGGACCACCATCTCGGGCTGGCTCTCCGATCGCTGGGACAACCGGCGGCTCCTCTTCTGCTACTACGGCCTGCGCGGCCTGTCGCTCATGCTGCTGCCCTACGCCTACGGGTCGGAGTACTTCGGCCTGACCTTGTTCGCGGTGTTCTACGGGCTCGACTGGGTCGCCACCGTGCCGCCGACGGTCCGCCTGAGCGAGACGCTGTTCGGCAAGCACCGCGTCGGCATCATGTACGGGTGGATCGCGGTCGCCCACCAGGTGGGCGCGGCGACCGCGGCCTTCGGCGCCGGCCTCGTGCGCACGTGGTCCGGGTCGTACCAGATCGCCTTCACCGGCGCCGGATTTGTCTGCCTCATCGCTGCGCTGATGGTGCTCGCGATCGGGCGCGGGTCGATCGTCGCCCGCCCGCGCGGGCGGGCGCTCGAGATCTCGGGCGCGGTCGAGGGCTAGCGTCCCGCCGGCGGCGGCAGCGGTACCCG
>DATJIR010000402.1:0-28555 GCA_035493135.1 Verrucomicrobiia bacterium | reverse complement strand
CAGTCGATCCGCGAGCGCATCCCGGAGCTGGCGATCTTGAAGACGCTCGGCTTCTCGGACGGCAAGGTCACCGCGCTCGTGCTCGCCGAGGCGGTGCTCCTGCTGATCCTGGGCGGCGCGATCGGCATGGGCGCGGCGGTCGCGGCCATGCCCGCGCTGAACGGCTCCACCGGCGGCCGCTTCCCGCCGCTCTTCGTGGGCCCCGAGACCTGGCTCCTCGCCGCCGTCGTCGCCGCCGTCGTCGCCCTCGTCATCGGTCTCCCCCCCGCCCTGCGCGCGAACCGCCTGAAAATAGTCGACGCCCTCTCCGGCCACTAGAGAGGGAGCGAATGGCGATGCCACAAACGAGCATGGGGCCTGGAACCGTAACCAACCGCGCGCGCCCAAACAATGCGGTGGGGGGCCTTGGGGGAGGAGCGACGCCGCTCCCCCCCAATGAGAACAAAGCAGCAGTGCCGCAAACCATCGACCGCAGACCCGCCAAGCCCCACCGCGCGCCCGAGCCATGCGCACGCTGAACCAGATTCTCGCCATCACCGCCATGAACCTGCGCAACCTCCCGCAGCGTGTGGGCACGTCCCTGGTCGTGGTGGTCGGCATCGCGGGCGTGGTGGGCGTGCTGGTCTCGGTCCTGGCGATGTCCGAGGGCTTCCGCCACACGCTGGCCAGCACCGGGCGGGGTGACCGCGTCATCCTGCTGCGGGCGGGCTCCGACGCCGAGCTCTCGAGCGGCGTGGACCGCGACCAGGCCACGCTCCTGGCCGCCCTGCCCGGCGTCGCCCGCGATGCGGCCGGTCGGCCGCAGGCCTCGGCCGAGCTGGTGGTCATGGTGGACCTGCCGCGCAAGGGCGAGAGCAACCCCAACAACGTGCCGTTCCGCGGCGTGCAGCGTGCCGCGTTCGCGATCCGCGACGAGGCGCGCCTGGTCGAGGGACGGCGCTTCGCGCCGGGCGTGCGCGAGGTGATGGTGGGCCGGAAGGCGGCCACGCAGTTCGCCGGCCTCTCGGTCGGCTCGCGCATCGCCTTCCGCGACAGCGACTGGACGGTGGTGGGCATCTTCGGGAGCGGCGGCGACGTGCACGAGTCGGAGATCTGGGCCGACGCGGAGGTGGCGATGTCGGCCTTCCGCCGCACCGGCTACCAGTCGGTGACCGCGCGCCTCGCCGACGGCTCCGACCGGGGCCTGGCCGCCTTCCGGGACACGATCGCGCGCGACCCGCGCTTCTCGATCACCGCGCTCCGCGAGCCGGAGTACTACGCCAAGCAGGCCGGCGTGCTGTCGACCCTCATCAACGTGCTCGGCTACACGGTGGCCTCCTTCATGGCGGTGGGCGCGACCTTCGGCGCGCTCAACTGCATGTACTCCGCGATCGCGAGCCGCCAGGTCGAGATCGCCACCCTGCGGGCGATCGGATTCGGCGGGACGCCGGTGGTGGTCTCGGTGGTGATCGAGGCCCTGCTGCTCGCCCTGCTGGGCGGCGCCGTCGGCGGCACCCTCGCCTACGTCTATTGCGACGGGGCCTCGCTCTCCACGCTCAACTTCAGCACCTTCTCCCAGGTGGGGTTCGACTTCCGGGTGACTCCGGGCCTGCTCCTGCGTGGGCTCGTCTGGGCCCTGGTCATCGGGGCCGCCGGCGGTCTGCCGCCCGCGGTCCGTGCGGCCCGCGTCCCGGTCACCGAGGCCCTGCGCACGCTCTAGCCGCCGCGCCGTCGTCGGTTGACTCGCGCTCCGGGCCGGGCTAGCCTCGTCCGGTCAGGCAGCCCACTCTCCCAGGAGGCCCCACCCGTGCACGATCTCGTGATCGACAACGCCCGTCTCATCGATGGTCTCGGAACGCCCGCCCGCGACGGCAGCCTCGCGGTCAAGGACGGGCGCATCGCCGCGATGAGCGCCGATCGGCGCGGCGCCGATCTGGGGGCGGCCCGCGCGCGCGTCGACGCGCAGGGCCTCGTGCTCGCGCCAGGAATCGTCGATCTCCACACCCACTACGATGCCCAGCTCACCTGGGATCCCTATGCGACCCCGTCGAGCGCGCTCGGCGTCACCACGGTGGTGATCGGCAACTGCGGCTTCACCATCGCGCCGTGCCATCCCGCCCACCGGGACCTGATCGTGCGCAACCTGACCCACGTGGAGGGCATGTCGCTCGAGGCGCTGCGGGCCGGGATCAACTGGGACTTCGAGTCGTACCCCGAGTACCTCGCCTCGCTGGAGCGACGCGGCCTTGTGCCCAACGTGGCGTCCTTCGTGGGCCACTCCTCGGTGCGCACCTACGTGTTGGGCGAGGAGGCGAGCCGGCGCACCGCTACCGACGCGGAGATCGCGGAGATGCGCCGCATCGTGGTGGAGGCGCTGCGGACCGGCGCCATCGGCTTCGCCACCTCCACCCTCGAGCAGCACAACGGCGAGAACGGCATCCCGATGCCGTCGCGCCTGGCCGACGGGCGCGAGATGACCGCGCTGACCGGCGCGCTGGGCGAGGTCGGCCGCGGCGTCTTCATGCTCACCAAGGGCATGACCTCCACCGTGCCGTGGCTCGAGTCGATCGCGGCGGCCAACCGTCGGCCGGTGATGATCGCGGCCATGTTCGTGGACCCGGGCGACCCCACGCGTGTGTTCCGCGAGCTCGCCGAGATCGAGGCCGCGCGTGCGCGCGGCCGTGAGCTGTGGGCCCAGGTGGGGTGCTTTCCGCTCGGGATGGAGTTCACGCTGCGGCACCCCTACCCGCTCGAGGCTTTCCTCGCCTGGCGCCCCGCCATCGTGGCGCCGGACGAGGCGCGCTACCGCGCGGTGCTCGCCGACCCGTCGTTCCGCACCGCGCTCAAGCAGGAGATCGGCCAGCCCGGGGTGCCCAACCGCTTCAGCGACAAGAACTGGGATCACCTCACGATCGCGGAGGTGAGGCGGCCGGAGCATCGGAGCCTCGAGGGTAAGACCATCGGGGCCCTGGCCCGCGAGCGCGGCCAGCATCCCTGGGACACCTTCCTCGACTTCGGGCTCGACGGTGAGCTCGACGCCATGTTCGACTGCCGTCTCTTCAACATCGACGAGAGCGAGGTCCGGCGGCTCCTGCGCCATCCGAACGCCGCGGTCGCGCTCTCCGACGCGGGGGCGCATCTCTCCTTCCTGTGCGACGCGGGCTTCGGGCTTCATCTCTTCGGCCACTGGGCCCGCGAGCGCGGCGATCTCACCCTCGAGCAGGCGGTGCAGACGGTCACCAGCTCGGTGGCCGACGCCTACCGCATCAAGGATCGGGGCCGCCTCCAGCCCGGGGCCTGGGCCGACCTCATGCTCTTCGACGCGCAGACCGTCGGGCGCGGCGGAAAGCGCCGGGTCAACGACCTCCCCACCGGGGCCAGCCGGCTCGACACGCCCGCGGTGGGCCTCCACGGGGTGTGGGTCAACGGGGTGCGCACCGCGGACGAGCGGGGGATCATCGAGGACTGCGGCCGGCCCGGCCGCCTGCTCCGCGAGTTCGCGCCCTAGCCGTGGGCCGGCGAATTAGGGTTGACAACCCCCCCTGATTAGGGTTACCTAACGACGCCCTGCTAGCCAGCTCCAGTTCTCGACCCACGCGAGCCAGCCCGGCCATCTCATGCTCGGGAGGCGTCGACATGGGTCGCAATCGATCGTTCCGGAGACATATCGCGCGGGTCAGGCGTCGCGGTCACGCGCTCCACCGCATGGTCGGGTCCACCGTCGGGATGAGCCTCGCGCTCGTCGCCCCGGGCGCGTGGGCCCAGACCCCCTCACCGACCCCGGAGCAGAAGGAGGGCAAGGACGACGTCGCCCTGCCCGGCATCGACGTCCGCAGCCAGCGCAACCAGCTCAAGATCGAGGAGCCGAGCCTCTACAAGCTCCCGGATCCGATCAAGGACACGCCGCAGTCCATCACCGTCATCCCGGGGCAGGTGCTCGACGAGCGCGCGATGTTCACCCTGCGCGACGCGCTGCGCACCGTGCCCGGCATCAGCCTGGCCGCGGGCGAGGGCGGCGGGCGCCAGGGCGACAACCTCACCCTGCGCGGCTTCCCGGCCGGCAACGACATCTACATCGACGGGGTGCGCGACCTGGGGCAGTACTCACGCGACACCTTCAACCTCGAGTCGGTCGAGGTGCTCAAGGGGCCCTCGTCGGTCCTGTTCGGCCGGGGCTCTACCGCCGGCATCATCAACCAGGTCAGCAAGTCGCCCAACCTCACCCCGTTCTACGAGATCAGCGGTACCGTCGGGAGCGGGCCGCAGGGGCGGACCACCCTCGACTTCAATCAGCCCCTCGGCGACGCCGCGGCCCTCCGCCTGAACATGATGGGCTTCAAGGGCGACACCCCGGGCCGCGACCTGGTCACGAGCGAGCGCTGGGGCGTGGCGCCGTCGTTCGGCATCGGCCTCAACGGCCCGACCCGGCTCATCGTGAGCTACTTCTACCAGGGAGACGACAGCCTGCCGGACTACGGCCTGCCGTACCTGCGCGGCGGCCCGCCGAAGGTCGACACCGAGAACTTCTACGGGATCCCCGGCCGCGACTACGAGCACGACGACGTCCACATCGGCACGATCCGGCTCGAGCACGACGTCAGCGAGAGCATCCGATTCCGCAGCACCCTGCGCTTCGCCCTGATCGAGCGCGGCTCGCTCGTCTCCATCCCCGCGATCGTGGGAACGCCCGGGAGCCTGCCCCTGTCCGCGATCCAGGTGTCCCGCACCGGCACCCAGCGGTCCCAGGTGGACACGAGCGTGCTGAACACCACCGAGGTGATCGCCAAGTTCGACACGTGGGGATTCAAGCACACCCTGGTCACCGGCTTCGACGCCTCCCGCGAGAACTCGGACGTGCGCCGCTATACCTTCACCGGGGTGCCCACCACCGAGCTGCTCAACCCGAACCCGGACCCGAATCTCTCGGGAATGGGCCGGGTGAAGAACTTCGACGGCACCTCGGGCGCCACCTCGGTGGGCGTCTACGCGGTGGACGAGATGGCGATCACCGAGCAGTGGAAGATCATGGGCGGCCTCCGCTACGACCTGTTCGACGCCCAGTTCCGCAACATGTTCCTGGGGCAGAAGCTCTCCCGCACCGACGAGGCCCTGAGCCCCCGCGCCGCGCTGGTCTTCCTGCCCACCAAGTGGCAGACCTACTACTTCTCCTACGGCACCTCGTTCAATCCCTCCGCCGAGGCGCTCGTGCTCGCGCTGAACAACGCGGGCACCGAGCCCGAGACGAACGAGACCTTCGAGCTGGGCGCCAAGTGGGACCTGCTCGGCGGCGCACTCGGCATCCGCACCGCCTTCTTCCGGACCTACAAGAACAACGCGCGGACCACCGATCCGGTGCTGGGCGTTCAGGTGACGGACGGCAAGCAGCGGGTGCAAGGCGCCGAGCTGGAGGTGGTGGGAGGCGTGCTGCCCGGCTGGAACGTCTGGCTGAGCTATGCCTACCTCGACTCCCGGATCCTCGACTCGCTGGACATCCAGACCGGGGTCCCGGTGCAGGGCAAGCGCCTCGCCAACGTGCCCGAGCACTCGGCGAGCCTGTGGACCATCTACGACTTCAACCCGCAGTGGCAGGTGGGCGCCGGGGCGGTCTTCGTCGACAAGCGCTACGCCAACACCGACAACCTGAACGTGGTGCCGTCGTACGTACGCGGCGATCTGACCGCGGCGTACCGCCCGCTCAAGCCGCTCGAGCTGCGCTTCAACGTGATCAACGTCTCCGACGAGCGCTACTTCGACGCCATCCACCCGAGCCACGTGATCCCGGGCAACGCGCGCACCTTCCTGCTCACCGGCACCTGGAGGTTCTAGACCGCACGATGCTCCTGCACATCCCCCGGGTCCTGACCGAGTCGCAGCTGACGCGCGGCCGCGCGCTCCTGGAGGATGCGAAGTGGGTGGACGGCCGGACCACCGCCGGCCACCTCTCGGCCCGGGCCAAGCACAACCTGCAGGTGGCGGAGGGCACGCCGGAGGCGCGCGAGATGGGCGAGGTCATCGTGACCGCGCTCGAGCGCACGCCGCTCTTCATGTCGGCCGCGCTGCCCCGGCGGGTCTTCCCGCCGCTGTTCAACCGCTACGAGCCCGGCATGGCGTTCGGGGCGCACGTGGACAACGCGATCCGCCAGGTGGCGGGCAGCCCGCTCCGCGTACGCACCGACCTGTCGGCCACGCTGTTCCTGAGCCGGCCCGACGAGTACGACGGCGGCGAGCTGGTGGTCGACGACACCTATGGCGCCCACTCCGTCAAGCTGCCGGCCGGCGACCTGATCCTCTACCCGGCCACGAGCCTGCATCGGGTGCAGCCGGTGACGCGGGGAATCCGGCTGGCGTCGATCTTCTGGGTGCAGAGCATGGTGGGCGACGACGCGGAGCGCTCACTGCTGTTCGATCTCGACATGGCGATCAGCCAGGTCGCCGAGGCCTCGCCCGACAGCCCCGCGGTGGTTGCGCTCACCGGCTGCTACCACAACCTGCTGCGGCGCTGGTCCGAGGTCTGAGGTAACACCCGTGATGCGAGACGGCGCGCTGCTCAGCTGGCCGCTCTGGGCCTCGCTCGGCATCCACGTGGTCGGACTTGCGACGGCGGGGTCGGTGGTGGCCCTCGCCCGCCACGAGCCGGAGCGCGTGCTGGTCCCGGTCGAGATCGTCCGCGTGGAGCCGCCCCCGCCCGCGCGGCCCGAGAGGCCCAGGATGCCACCGCAGATCACCCGGCCGAGCCCGGCGATGCGTTCCACGCCCGTCCCGCAGACCCTCATGCCGGATCCGACACCTCGCGGCGAGCGCGCTCGAGACCCGGCCGCCGCCTCGCCGGAGCGGCGCTACATGGCCTCGGCCGACGCGCCCGGCCCCGCGCTGCCGATCCCGGGCCCGGCCGGTGACGGCGGCCTGCTGCTCCCGTCGCCCGAGATTTCGGGCGCCCCGAGCGGCACCTCCAGCGTGGGCGCGGCGGTAGCCCGCGGCGGCGGCGAGGGGGTCACGTCGTTCGCCCGCCCCCTGGGCGGCTATCAAACCACTCCCCACTACCCGGAGGCCGCGCGGCGCCAGGGCGTCGAAGGCACGGTCACGCTCCGGTTCGAGGTGCTCACGAGCGGCAAGGTCGGCACCGTGCAGGTGCAGCGCTCCGCGGGGCGCGCCGATCTCGACCGGGCCGCCGTCGAGGCGATCCGGACCTGGCTCTTCGAGCCCGCCCGCAGAGGAAAGGAGACAGTCGCCGTATGGGTCACCCTGCCGGTACGCTTCGAGTTGAACGCCCGCTGAGCCGCGCCCGCTCCTCGCGCTTCACCGGGGGACACCGCTGGACCGCCATGGGCCTGGCCTTCTGCACCATCGCCTCCGCGGGCGCGGTGTCCGCGCAGGGGATCTGGGACGACCCGGCATTCTCCCTCTACCGCCAGGCGGTCGAGGCCATGGACAGGAAGGACTACGGCCGGGCCAGCGACCTGAGCGGCCAGGCCATCGCCCAGCAGCCAACCCATGTCCTGGCCTACTACCTCCGGGGCCAGGCCGCCATGTTCCAGTCGCGGTGGGACGACGCGGCGGCCTCTTTCGGCAAGGCGGTCGAGCTCTATCCCGGGTCCTTCGCGGGGCATCGCGACCTGGGCGGAGCTTTCGAGCAGCTCAACCGGCCGGACGACGCCGCCCGCGAGTACGAGGCGGCACTCGCGCTGCGCGACCAGGATGACCTGCACATGCGACTGGCCTTCTTGCTGCTGAAGGCCAACCAGCCGGCGCGCGCCCTGCCGCACCTGCAGACGCTCGCCGACCGCGACTCCAAGGCCCCCGAGGTGTGGAGTGCCCTCGGACGCGCGGCCTACGAGAAGAGCGACCTGCCGGTCGCCGAGAAGAACTTCACGCGCGCGGCCGCCCTGCGCGACGACGGGCGGGCGTGGTTCAACCTGGGCGTGGTGCGTACGCGGCTCAACGACCTGCCCGGCGCGCTACAGGCCTTCGAGAAGGCGGCCGGACACGACGAGACACGGGTGCCCGCTCAGAAGGAAGTAGCCAAGGTGCGCGAGGCCATGAAACAGCCGACCGCCGGGTCACCGGACCGCGTCATGCCGGGCGGCACGCCGGGACAGCCGCTGCCGAGTCGCCGCTACTAGGAACGCGGTGTCGGCTCGTCCCCTCGTCTTCTGGCTGCACCTGCTGGTGGGCGTGACCGCCGGCACGGTGATCGGCTTCATGTCGGTGACCGGCGTGCTGCTGGCGTTCGAGCCGCAGATCACCGAGCGGCTCGAGCGCGACCGCCGGATCGTCGCGCCGCCGCCCGGCGCATCCCGCCTGCCGGTGGAGACGCTCCTGGCCCGCGCGCGGGAGGCCAAGCCCGAGCCGCGCCCCTCCATCGTCACGCTCCGGGCCGATCCCACCGCGGCCTTCGTGGTGAGCTTCGGACGTGACGGCGGCGCCCTGTTCATCGACCCCTATCGCGGCACCGTGCTGGGCGGCTTCTCGCCGGTGCACGATCTTCTCCACGAGGTGGTCGAGTGGCACCGCTGGCTCGGCTCGCGCGAGGTCGGCCGGCCGGTCACCGGGGCCGCCAATCTGGGCTTCCTCGGGCTGGTCGTGCTCGGCGTCTACCTCTGGTGGCCGAGACGCTGGACGCGCGCGGCGCTCCGGCCGGTCACCTGGTTCGACTCACGCCTCCACGGCCGGGCGCGCGACTTCAACTGGCACGACGTGATCGGCATCTGGTGTGCGCCCGTGCTCCTCGGGCTCACCCTCACCGGCCTAGTCATGTCCTACCAGTGGGCCGACGACCTCCTCTATCGGGTGACCGGCTCCGAGCCTTCGCCGCCCGCGGCGGCAGCCGAGCGCCCCGGAGCGGCGACGGGAAGCGGGCGCGATGCCCACTCCGCGGAGCAGCGCCCACCCGCGAGGCTCGACGTGCTGTGGGCTCGCGCCGAGCGACAGGTGCCCGGCTGGGTGCTGATCAGCCTCCGGGTCCCGGCGCGACCCGGCGGCCCGGTCCTGTTCGTCATCCAGGAGCCGGCTGGATGGCATCCCGCCCCTCGCTCGCAGCTCACGCTCGACCCGGTAACCGCCGAGGTCGTGCGGTGGGAGCCGTTCGCCGGCCAGAGCCTGGGGCGGCGCCTGAGAGCATGGGTGCGACCGCTCCACACGGGAGAGGCCGGCGGGCTCGCGGGCCAGTCCGTCGCCCTCGCGGCCTCCGCGGGTGCGGCCGTCCTCGCGTGGACGGGGCTGGCCCTGGCCTGGCGACGCTTCCGCGGCTGGCGGCGCCGCGTGACCTCCCGCGCCGCTTCCGCCCCGGCCGGCCAAGAAGTGTCAGCAAACTGACACGGCCCGGCCATCCCGGGCTGGCCTCACCCGTCTCCAGCCCAATTTACTTCAATGGGTTAGGTCCTGTCGGCACTGGCAATTGGCTTGCACACTCCTCGCCCTGGCCCGGGGCATTCCCGGACCTAATAAGAGGAGGCTTCCATGGGGGTCACCGTCGCAAGCAGGCTCGAGCGCCTGGTCCGCTTCGTCCCCGGCGTGGCTGGCTACCAGGATCGCGAGAATTCCCGCGCCACCGACAAGCAGGTGCGGATGCGCCTCGTTCAGGAGATGCGCCGCCTCATGCAGGGCCTGGAGGACGACAAGACCCACCTCGCCGAGTCCGCCGATCTCTCGGCTCTGCCCCGCCTCGACCGGCTCGCGGGCCGGCTCGAGCGACTGAGCCGCGCCGTCGAGTTCGCGGGCCGCGGGTACACCGGGCTGTTCGACCTCCACACGGTCGATCACGAGACGCTCGATCAGCTCTACGCGTTCGACCTCGGGCTCTTCGACGCGCTGAGCGTAGTCCGCGCCAAGGCCGAGGCGGTCCGGGCGGCGCGCGCCGACGCGGCCGCGCTCAGGGCCGCGGCCGAGCACATGACCGAGGCCCTGGACGACTTCGGGCAGCTCTGGGACAAGCGGCAGCGCATCGTCGAGACGGACTGAGGAGGACGCGCTATGGCCCCGATCATGATGGAAGTCATCGAGTGGTTCGATCAGACCGGCACCGGGATCGTCCAGCGCTATCCCGAGGGCGGCTCGGGCGACATCAAGATGGGGGCGCAGCTCGTGGTCCGCGAGAACCAGGCCGCCGTCTTCTTCCGCGACGGCCAGGGGCTCGACGTCTTCGGGCCCGGCCGTCATACCCTGTCGACCCAGAACCTCCCGATCCTGACCCGCCTCCTCTCGCTGCCGTGGGGCTTCACTAGCCCGTTCCGCGCCGAGGTGTACTTCGTCAACCTGAAGGTCTTCACCAACATGAAGTGGGGCACGCGTGATCCGGTGGCCTTCAAGGACACCCAGCTCGGGCTCATCCGGCTGCGCGCCTTCGGCAACTTCACGATGCGCGTGACCCAGCCGCTGCTCTTCGTCAACAGCCTGGTGGGCACCCAGGGCTCTTACACCACCGACCAGATCGAAGACTACCTGCGTGACGTCATCGTCGCGCGGCTCAACGACTTCCTCGGCGAGAAGGTGCAGAGCCTGCTCGAGCTGCCCCAGCACTACGACGAGATGGCGGTCGGGCTCAAGACCCGCCTCGTCGACGAGTTCCGCAAGTACGGGAGCGAGCTGGTCGACTTCTACATCAACCGCATCACGCCGCCCGAGGAAGTTGAGCGGATGATCGACGAGCGCTCGGGTATGGGCGCGGTCGGTGACCTGGATCGCTTCCTCAAGTTCAAGGCCGCCAAGGCCATGGGCGACGCGGCACAGGGCAGCGGCGGCGGGCTGGGCAACGGTGCCGCCGCCGGAGTCGGGGTGGGCGTCGGAGCGGGGCTCGGCATGATGATGCCGGGGATGCTCGCCAAGGGCCTGGGCGTGGAGCCGGCGACGGCGAGCGCGGTGATCACATGCCCGGGTTGCCAGGCGGCGGTGGCGACCGACAGCCGATTCTGCCCGCGGTGCGGGCGCCAGCTCGCCGCGACCGCGCGATGCTCGCGCTGCCAGGCCGAGCTCCCGGGCGGCGCGCGCTTCTGCGCGTCGTGCGGCCAGGCCGTCCCGGGCAGCTGAAGACGGGACGGCTGGCATGAGCCAGCTCGTCGTCTCGACCGAGTGTCCCACCTGCAGCGGGCCCCTGGATTTCTCCGAGGGCGCCAATGCCCTCCGCTGTCCGAGCTGCGGCTCCCATCTCCTCGTCACCGGCCGCAAGCAGGTGCTGAGCTACTGGGTAAAGCCCACCGTCAAGCCCGACGTGGCCGGTGCGTCGGCCCGCACCGGTCGGCTCGAGGCGCGCGTCGCGCGCACCCAGCTCTTCTTCGTGCCCTTCTACCGGCTGACCGGGCACGACTTCCAGTGGCAGGACGTCCCGCCCAAGCCGGAGCCTGAGAGCGGCGCGTTCCCCTCGCTGGTCGTCGGCGGCCGCGATCGCGATACCGACCGGGCGCAGATCGAGGTCCCGATCGGCTCGATGCTGGGCTGGGGCGCGGATCTGCTGCTGGGCCGGCGCGCCGGCGACGTGGTGCGGGACCTGCTGGGCGGCGCGTCGAAGCCAGAGCGCTCGCTGGAGCAGGCAGTGCTGATGGCGGCCCCGCCGCGGCCGGCCACGCCCGCCAGCGGGGAGGCTACCGTGCAGTTCCTCGACCGCTACGTCGAGAAGAGCTTCCCCGCCGCCGACCTTCCCGGGCTCGGGGTCTACTCGCTCGGCATCCGTACCCAGGCGCTCCACGTCGCGCTCTTTCAGCGCGAGGCGCTGACCGCCCTCGGTACCGTGGTCCCGGTGCAGGTGGATCTGGCCGCCGCCATGACCCAGGGACTGTCGGCCACCGGCTTCGAGCACGTGGTCTACCGGCAGGTGCTCGGGCGCATCCTCTCGATCATCTACTTCCCGTTCTGGGTGGTCGAGCTCACGCAGGGAACCCAGCGGTGGCTCACCGTGGTCGACGCGGTGGCGGAGAACGTGGTCCAGCCCCGCGCTCCCCTGGCGCTCTACGATGCGCTCTCGCGCCCCGCGGCCGAGGCGTCGCGGACGGTGGGCCTGCGGCCGCTGGTCTGTCCCAACTGCGGGGCCAGCCTGCCGGTGGAGCCGGAGGACGTGATCTTCTTCTGCGCCACGTGCAGCCGGGCCTGGCAGATCCACGGGGCCGAGCTCACCGCGACTCCGCACGAGATCGCGCAGGTCGCCTCGAAGGCCGCGCCCGTCGGCCGCCCGGCCGATCTCATCTACCTGCCGTTCTGGCGGCTCGATCCGGCGGTCCCGGGCCCGGACGGAGCCGCGTGGGTGCCCGCATTCCGCTATCGCCGGCTCAAGGCTCTGCAAGACCTGGCCGCGCGGTTCTCCGCGAAGCCGCCGGTGTACGAGCCATGGACCGGCGAGCGCCCCACGGTGCAGGGCTGCTTCTACGATGTCGAAGACGCGGTGCTGCTGGCCCGTTTCACCGCGGCAGGCCGACGGCGGACGCCGGACGCGGTCAAGGCCGCGGCCAAGGACGAACCCGCGTTCCAGGGTGCGCGGCTGGCCTGGATTCCCTTCCGGCACGAGGGGCAATCCCTGCTGGACCCCTTCGCCGGCCTCGCGCTCCAGGGAGGCCTGCTTGGCTAGAGCGACGGTCACCGCGACGGCTTCTCCCCGTGTCCACCGCCCCCTCTCCCTCGCCCGGGGCGTCCTGCTGCTCCTGCTGGCGGCCGCGCTCGGCGTGGTCGGCTTTCACGCCGCGCGGTTCGCGCGCTCGTGCCTGACCCTGGACGGCGCGCGGGCCGCCATCGAGAGCCACGTCAAGAGCAAGCACGTGCGGCGAATCGCTCGCGTGCTCAAGACGGCCGACCGCGAGGTGCTGGCGTCGCGGATCGACGTCCGCATCACCGCGCTCACCTGCGGGCCCAGCCTGCTGGGCGGGATGACCTGCCGGGCGCGCTATCTCGTGAACGGCCAGAGTACGGGGCTCGACGCGACCGACCACTACTTCCGGATCGGGTTCTCGCTCCTGGCGGGCTGGAAGGGCGACAGCGTCGTGGAGACGTCGGGACTGCGCTACTCGCTCACGCCCGGCCGCTGCTCGCTGACCATCGACCGGCGGTAGCGGTGCAGGGCGTCGGCGGGCCGGCCGCGCCGGTGGCCGTGCCCCGCGCTTCGACCCGCCACCCAGGCCCCCGGCCTGCGCTCCGGCTCGGCGCGCGTGCCGTGTGATCCCAGGATCGGAAAGATCTCCCGCACGAGGCCCTCGTACTCCTCCACCGTCCTCCGGTAGATGTCGAGGCCGGGCACCAGGTGCAGATCGAGCGTGACCGGGGTCATGGCCGCGGGCAGCGTGGAGACGTGAACCGCCTGGAAGCAGGAGCGGCCGGGCTGCGGCCGGTCGGTCACGATGATCTCGTACAGCTCCGGCCACTGCTGAGCCACCTCGGTCGAGCGTGAGGGCGAGTCGCGCCGGAGGTAGTCCAGGTCCGCGCGGTACTGCACCTCGACCGCGAGCAGGCGGTAGGAGTGATGCCCGAGGCTCGGCTCGTCGAGGGCCCGCCACACCACGAAGTCCGGCATGAGCTCGGAGCGGTCGGCTCGCCCCAGTGCCGGCACGTGGGTCTCGCGACCGACGCGGGCCACCGTGTACTTCGCCCGCTTGAAGACCGCCTCGACCAGCGCCTCGGCCATGCGCCCCTTCAGCAGGCTGATCGGGTCGAGGGTCATCGCTGGGCGTCCGAGATCTTGACCGACAGCGCACGGAGCCGCTCCAGCGTCTCCGGCCGGAGCATCGCCGCGAAGCCGGCCGGATCGGACTTGGCCCGATCGAGGGCCTCGCTCATGGCCCGGGGGTCGCCGTTGGAGTTCCGGGTCAGGTCGGCGAAGACGTCGGCCGCGAGCCCGTAGACCTCCTGGACGAGCGCGGAGGACCCCGCCATCCCCTGCACCTGCCGGTCGACCTCCGCGGCGGTGGGGTCGCTGGCGATGATCTTGCCCCGCATGGCCGGGTCGGCCAGCATGCGGAGCGTGGTCGCCAGGGCGTCCGCGGAGGCGGGATCGAGGGCCTGGGCGTGGGTGGGTGTAGCGGAGCAGGTCACGACGAGCAGAGCGGCGAGCGCGGCGGTGGTGAGTCGGGTGATCATGGCGTCCAGGGTCAGCAAGAGTCGGACCAGCCGAGAGACCATGAAATCAGCGGGAATCCGCGCCGGCGCCGGGCGCCCGCGGCGATCGGCTGACAGACGACGTCAAGCGGTTGGCCGTCGGCGGTCACGACTTGACCGACCGCGCCCGACGGAGAATAATCGCCGCGCGACACGCCCCGCTCACCCCCACACGAGAGAGGAGACTTCGATGGCCACGATCGCTCACCGGGAAGAGATCTGGGTGCCGGGCATGCCCGAGCCGATCAGCCACTTCGTCCACGTGGTTCGGGCCGGCCGGCTCGTCTTCGTCTCCGGCTGCGTGGCCAGCGACGACCACGGGCGCACGGTGGGCGGCAGCGACATCACGGCGCAGACCCGCCAGGTCCACGAGAACATCAAGCGCTGCCTGGCCGCCGCGGGAGCCACCTTCGCCGACGTCTGCAAGGTGACCGTCTACCTGAAGAACGTCGGCGACCGGGAGAAGGTCAACGCGGTGCGAAAGGAGTACTTCGGGGCGAGCCGACCGGCGAGCACCCTCATCGAGATCTCCCAGTTCGTGCGCCCGGATCTGCTCATCGAGATCGAGGCAGTGGCGGTGCTGCCCGAGCGTGGCACCGGCAAGGCGGCCCGCCGGAAGCCCGCGCGCCGCGCGGCGCCCCGGAAGGCTCGCCGCCGCTGAGCCGCGCCGGACGGACGGAGCGTCGGCTCGCACGCCTCAGGCCGATCCGGCACGGGCCTGCTCACGCAGGGCGCGCTTGACGATCTTGCCCGAGCCGGTCTTGGGTAGCGTGGGCACGAATCGCACCGCGCGCGGCGCCTTGTAGACCGCCATCTCGGCGCGACACCACTCGACGAGCTCGCGCTCGCTCGTGGTCGCTCCCGGCCGGCGCACCACGAAGGCCAGCACGTCCTCGCCGCGGTATGGGTCGGGCACGCCGACCACGCCGACCTCGGCCACCGCCGGGTGCCGGTACATGATGGCCTCGACCTCTGCGGGGAAGACGCTGTAGCCGGAGGCCTTGATCAGATCCTTCTTGCGCTCCTCGATCGTGAAGTAGCCTTCCTCGTCCACCCGCCCGATGTCGCCGGTCCGGAGCCACCCGTCCGGGATCGCCTCCGCGGTCGCCTCCGGCCGGCGCCAGTAGCCCTTGGTCACCATCGGCCCCCGGATCGCGATCTCCCCGGATTCGCCCCGCGACATCTCGGTCATCCCGTCTTCCAGGCTCACGATCCGCACTCCGGTGTACGGCAGCGGCACGCCGACCGTCCCGTAGCGCGGCCGGTGGGGCGGGTTGGAGTGGGTGGGCGCGGTGGTCTCGGTGAGCCCGTAGCCCTCCACCAGGCGATGCCCGGTGGTCGCCTCCCATCGCCGCGCGATCTCGGCCGGCACCGGGGCCCCGCCGGAGGCGCAGAGCCGGAGCGAGGTCAGGTCGTAGGTCGGCGTCGCCTCGTGGTTGAGGATGGCGACGTTGATGGTGGCGATCAGGGTGGTCACCGTGCACCGGTAGCGCTGGATGGCGCGCAGCGCGGTCTCCACCTCGAAGCGATGGAGCGCCACCAGGGTGGCCCCGGTGTAGGCCATCAGGTTGAGCTGCACCTCCATGCCGGTGATGTGAAACCAGGGAACGACGCCCAGGAGTACGTCGGCCGCGGTGATGGCGAAGAAGGCGCGGATCAGCTCGCAGTTGGCGGTGACGTTGCCGTGGGTCAGCTCCGCGCCCTTGGGGGCGCCGGTGGTGCCCGAGGTGTACTGGATCAGCGCGGTGTCGTGGCGCATCCGCGGCTCGGGCGTGCGGAGCGTGCCCCCGCCCGCGACGATCGCCCCGAACTCGTGCCAGCCGACCGCCCGCCGGGGTGCCTCCTCGAGCAGCGACGCGGGCGGAGGCAGTGTGGGCTCCGCGGGGAGGTAATCCCGATAGGAGACGAGCACCGCTGCGTCGAGCGCGGTCCGATCGCGGACGCTCTCCACGACCCCGCGGCCCGGGGCGGCCGCCACGATGACCCGCGCCCCCGAGTCCTCGAGCTCGTGGCCCAGCTCGTGGGCCTTGTGCATGGGGTTGAGCGCGACCGTGATGGCCCCAACCTTGAGCGCGCCGAAGTGAGCGATCGCGAACTGGGGGCAGTTCTCCAGGTAGAGCGCGACCCGATCGCCCGGGCCGACCCCGCGGCCGCGCAGCCAGCCCGCGAAGCGATCGCTCGCCTCGTCGAGCTCGGCGAACGAGACCTCGCGCCCGTAGAAGATCAGCGCCGGCTTGCGGGGCACACGCGCCGCGGTGGCCTTGAGCCGCGTCGACAACGGCTCGTCGGGAACGCGGATGCGCGTCTCGTCGACGTCGGGGGGCCAGTGCGCCTGCCAGATCCGGTCCACGCCCGGATACTAACACCGCGGTCACACCGCCCGCGTTGACACTCCATGAATGGGCGCGTAGCATCCTGGCCCACGATGACGCGCGGGGGCCTCGTCGTCCTGCTCCTCCTGATCGCGGCCTCGCCGGTGCCGGCCCGCGCGCAGGAGGCCGAGCGTCTCGAGCCGGTGGTGGTCACCGCGACCCGCACCGAGCAACCGATCGGCGAGGCGCCGGCCAGCGTGACGGTGCTCTCGCGCGACGACATCCGGCAGGGCGCGGGACAGAGCCTCGACGATCTGCTGCGCCAGGTCCCCGGCTTCAGCCTCTTTCGCCGCTCCTCGAGCCTCGTGTCGCACCCCACCACTCAGGGCGTGTCGCTGCGCGGCATCGGACCGAGCGGGGCGAGTCGCGCGCTCGTCCTGCTCGACGGCGTACCGGTCAACGATCCGTTCGGCGGGTGGGTGTACTGGGACCGGATCCCACTGCAGAGCGTGGAGCAGGTGGAGGTCGTGCGGGGCGGGGGCGCGAGCCTCTGGGGCAACTATGCGCTCGGCGGGGTGATCAACATCGTCACCCGCCGGCCCACCGCGCGCGCCGCCTCCTTCGAGGGCAGCTACGGCACCAACGACGCCCACAACGTCGACCTGCTCCTCGCCGACGTGCTCGGGCCGTTTCGCCTGAGCCTCGAGGGCAGCCACTTCGCCACCGACGGCTACCCGGTGGTGAGTGCCGCGCGCCGCGGGACCATCGACGTCGACGCGGGCTCGTCGCACACCACCTTCAACGGGCGCGTCGAGCTACAGGCCTCCCCGGATCTCTCGCTGTTCGTGCGCGGCAACTACTATGAAGAGAGCCGCGACAACGGCACCCGGCTGCAATTCAACAACACCGACGCGGGCTCGTTTGCGACGGGCGCGCGGGCGAGGACCGGCGACGGCAGCGAGTGGACCGTCACCGTGTTCACCGACTTCCAGGGCTTCCACAGCACCTTCTCGACGCAGGCCGCCGACCGCAACTCGGAGACCCTCGCGCTCGATCAGCGGGTGCCCACCACCTCGGTGGGCGCCGCGGCGACCTGGAGCCGCGCCTTCGGAGCCCACCGCATCCTCGCCGGCACCGACTTCCGCTGGATCGAGGGAGAAACCGACGAGCGGGTCTACGTGGCCGGGGCCTTCTCGCGCACCCGGGTGGCGGGCGGCCAGCAGCAGCTCTACGGTCTCTTCCTCCAGGACGTCTACACCCCGATCCCGCAGCTCGAGATCGTGGGCGGCATCCGCGGCGACTACTGGCGTGCCTACGACGCCTTCCGGCGCGATACTCCGCCGCCCGCGGGGGTCCCCGCGCGCCAGACCTTCTCCGACATCGACCGCATGGGCGCGAGCCCGCGGCTGGCGCTGCTCTACCACGCCACCCCCTCCACCGACCTGCGCGCCTCCGTCTACCAGGGCTTCCGGGTGCCGACCATCAACGAGCTGTACCGGGTCTTCCGAGTGCGCAACGACGTCACCGTCGCCAACGAGCACCTGCGCCCCGAGCGACTCACCGGCGGCGAGCTCGGGATCGCGCAGCGGATGGGGCCCTTCGAGGCGCGGACCACCGCCTTCTGGAACGACGTGCGGGATCTCGTCACCAACGTGACCCTGGTCAACCGCCTGCCCGACTGCCCCGCCGGCACCATCTGCCGGCAGCGGCAGAACCTGGACCTGACCCGCATCCGCGGCATCGAGACCGAGCTCGAGCTGCGACCGGCGCGCGACTGGCGGATCATCGGCAGCTACACCTACACCGACACCGAGGTCATCGACGCGCCGCAGCAGCGGAGCCTGGAGGGCAAGCGCCTGGCCCAGGTGGCCCGGCACGGCGCCGCGCTGACCGTGCGCTACGACAATCCCGCGGTGCTCACCGCCGCGGTCACCGCGCGCTACGTGGGAAAGCAGTTCGAGGACGACCTCAACACCCTGATGCTCGGCAGCTACGTGCTGGTCGACCTCTTCGTGTCTCGTCGGGTGACCCAGTGGGCCGAGGTCTTCGTCGCGGTCGAGAATCTCCTCGACACCACCCACACCACCGGCCGCACCAGCGACGGCGTGGTCTCCATCGGGGCGCCCTTCATGACCCACGGCGGGATCCGGCTGCAGTTCTGATGGATGGGGTGAGGATCCGGCTGGGCCCGCTCGTCTTCGCGGCGCGCTGGGAGGACGCGGGGGCGCCGCGCACCTGCGCCGAGTTCCGGCGGCTCCTGCCCTACCGCCAGCGCATCATCCAGGCGCGCTGGAGCGGCGAGGCGGGCTGGGTCCCGCTCGGCGACCTCGATCTCGGGGTGGGCCCCGAGAATGCCACGAGCGACCCGGCCCCCGGCGCGCTCCTCTTCTATCCGGGCGGGATCAGCGAGACCGAGATCCTCTTCCCTTACGGGACCACGCGCTTCGCCAGCGTGAAGGGGCCGCTGGCCGGGAACCACTTCCTCACGATCGTGGAGGGGCGCGAGCGTCTCGGCGAGGTGGGGCGCCTGCTCTGCTGGGAGGGCGCCCAGGACATCAGCTTCGAGGCGTAGCGACCGCGGCGTCGGGGCGCTCCGGCCGGGCCCGCCACGCCTTCACCATCTCGTCACCGCGCGCGACCTGCTCCGGCGTGAGCTGGGTCCGGATCGAATCGCGCGCCTGGCGCGCGGTCTCCGCCTCCCGGCCGAGCAGCCCCCGCGCGGCGAGCGAGAACCACTGGTAGGCGAGGACCGGATCGCGCGCGACGCCCTGGCCGTTGGCGTAGCGCACGCCCAGGTTGAACTGGGCGAAGGCCACGCCCTGCATGGCGGCGCGCTGGTACCACTTCACCGCCTCCTCGAAGTCCCGGGGCACCCCGTCCCCGTTGGCGAAGCGGAGTCCCAGCTGGTACTGCGCCGGGGCCAGGCCCTGCTGGGCCGCCTCGCGGTACCACCGCGCCGCCTCGGCGGGGTCCCGGGGCACGCCCTCGCCCGCGGCGTAGCGGAGCCCCAGCTGGTACTGCGCCGCCGCGGCCCCGCGCTCGGCCGCCGCGCGCAGGAGCAGCACCTCGCGCGAGCCCGTCGGGCCCGCCAGCCGGCCCTCGGAGCGAAGCTGCTCCAGCGCCGCGCGCGCCGCCCGGTTGCCCCGCTCGGCCGCGCGGCCGTACCACACCGCGGCCTCCACGTCGTCGCGGTCCACTCCACGGCCGTACTCGTAGAGGAAGCCCAGCCGGAACTGGGCGTGGACGTCGCCCTGCTCGGCCGCGCGCCGGTACCAGGTCACCGCGGTCGCGGGATCGGCGGGAACGCTCTGCCCGCGCTCGTGCATGAAGCCCACCAGGAACTGGGCGGACGGATCCCCGCTCTCGGCGAGGGGAAGCCACTCGCGATACGCGGTGGCGTACTCGGCCCGGCCGTAGGCGCGCCGGCCGTCCTCGAAGCCGGCCCAGGCCGAGCCGGCGACCAGCAGGGCGCCGAGCGCGACCAGCGCGAGCGGCGGGGCGAAGCGGGCGATGCGGCTACTTCCGGTTGATCTGAACCTTGATCTTGGGATACTCCGGCTCCCGGCCTTCCACGTCGACGATGCGGAGGAGCCCGTCGCTGCTTTCGAGCAGCAGATTGTTGTTCGAGAAGCCGACGAGCTTGCCCCACGCGCGCGGCACGCCGATCTCGTACTTGGCGGGCGTCTCGGCCACCGCGGCGCGCGGCCGTAGCTCCGTGAGCCAGAGGTTGCCCGCGATGGCGACGAGGGCCAGCGCGATGACGGTGAGCACACCCTTCACGTAGCGGTCCGAGAGCATGCGGATCCTCCTCGCCCGGGCTAGAGCAGGCCGGGCACGAACGCGTCCCGACCGCGCACGTACGTCGCCTGTCGCTGGGCCGCGTTGCGGTTCACCAGCGGACGCATGTACATCGGATGCGTCGCGCAGCGCACCTCGTGCTCGATCTCGGAGCGCGGCGCGCCGCCGTCCGGATCCACGATCACCTGGAAACGGTACTGATAGGGGTTGCTCTCCTCGGTGACGAGGTTCCGCTGCACGAGCCAGTCATGCGGCCCGGAGAAGTCGGCGATGTAGATCGCGACGTGGTGGCCGTCGTACGGCGCGATCGGCGCGTCGGTCTCCCGGAACACCATCTCCTGCCGGTAGCCCACGCTCACCCGGGCGGCCGCACCCTGATCGTCCTGGGTCACGCACGCGGTCGCGCGCAGCGCCTGCTGGTAGAAGCGGGCGACCCCCGCGGCGGCGCCCCGCGCCACCGGCACCTCCACCCGGCCGATGCCGAGCGTGATGTCGGCCCATTCCGGGCCGGGGCCCACGCAGCGGAACTGGTTGCCCCAGGGGCAGGTGACCGCCACGTGCTTGTCCCTCACCTCGTAGGCGAAGGCGGTTCCGGCCAGGGCCTGGCGCACCGAGGCGAGCCGCCGCGTGAGCGCGTCCAGATCCGGCACGATCAGCTCCACATGCCCCTGCAGCACGTTGGGCTTGCCGGTGGGCAGGTGAAACTGGGTCTGCCCAGCGTTGGCCCACATGTTCTCCACGCTCACCATCAGGTAGGGATCGCGCGTCAGCCCGAGCCCCGCGATGTAGAAGAGCGTGGCCGCCTGCTGATCCGGCACGCGCACGTTCACGTGCTCCAGCAGCAGGATGTTACCGAGATCTTGCTCCCGCCGATCGTAGGTCATCGCCGCCATGGCCCGGGCCCCTCCTCTGGCCTGCGGCAAGCATACTACCTCACCCGGGCGACCCGCACCCCCCCATTCCGGTCCGGAACCTCGTCGGGGGCGAGCCATCGACCGACCCGGACCAGGGCGGCACCCAGGCTGCGGGCCAGGGGCCCCCGCCCACCCCGCACCTGATCCAGCAGGGCCAGCCGGGCACTCCGCTCCCGCAGCTCCTCGAGGCGGGCGGCGGCCATCTTCTCCGTGACGTAGTCGCTCACGTCCATGACGGTGCTCCTCCTCTAGGCCGCCCGGGGTAGATGATCGGCGGGGCGCGACGGATCCGTCGCCAGGATCCGCCGGACCGGACGGACGTCCCGCGGAATCAGCACCACGCGCAGGCGGGGCGGCTCCTGGCGATCCAGCCGCCGGAACAGGTCGTCCGCGATCCGGGCGATGGAGCCGACGGTGGCCTCGCGGGAGAGCGCCACCCGGACCGACACCACCCACTCGCCCGACCAGGTCCGGTGCACCTCCGGAGCCGCCACCGCCCCCATCTCGCGATGGATCGCGTCGGTGAGGGCGATCTGCCGGAACACCCGGGCCTGCCGCCGTCGCTCGCGCAAGCCCGCCAGCGCGAGCAGGCCCCACACCGCCAGAAATGGAAGCAGCACAATCATGGTCGTGGTCTCCGCTTCGACGCTCATCGTGTCGTCCCCTTTCGTGTGCCGTGCGTACACCGGGTGAAACACCGGCGCCGGCGGGACGTGAAACGTGGAGAGGGGACGCGCGGGGCTAGGCGGGGAGCGGATGCAGATCGGGCCGGCAGCTCGTGCAGGGCGCGAAGCCGGCGGCCTCGGCGCGCTCGCGGCTGCCGAACAGCGTGAGATCCGAGAGCGGGTGCGACGACAGCGATCCGCAGGTGGGCAGGCAGTACTCCACCTCCCCGTTCATCAGCGTGTACATCGCCTCGCGATGCACCTTGAAGTCGTGGTGGCCCGCCGGCAAGGCCTTCACCCCCTCGACCGCGAGCAGTCGCTGCTTCAGCTCCACCCGCTTGCCCGCGTACCCGGTGAGATCCCCGGTGCTGCCGATCACGCGGTGGCAGGGAATGACGATCGGCAGCGGGTTCCAGCGCAGCGCCTGGGCCACCGAGCGGACCGCGGACGGCGCGCCGATGCGGACCGCGATGCCCGCGTACGACGTGACCGCGCCGTAGGGCAGCGCGGCGGTGGCCTCCAGCACGCGGCGCTGGAAATCGCTCCGCATCCGTCGCGGGTCGAGCGCCCAGTCGAGCCGCGCGCGACGCCCCTCGAGATACTCGATCAGCTCGGCCCGCAGCCCCTCGGTGGCGGCCGGATCCTCGACCGCCTCCTCGCCGAGCAGGCGCCGCACGTGGCCACCGAGGGAGCCCGAGGTGGAGAGGTACTGCACGAGGGCCACCCCTACCTCGGACCGGCCGATGAGGAGCGGTCCGAGGGGCGACGGAAAGATCCCGAAGCTCACCATGCGGGAGCGGAGGTCGGCCAGGCGCGCGGTGAGCTGCGCCCGTGCCAGCGTCGCGTCGTCGTCCGGCATCGGCGCGCGCCGGAGCGTGTGCACCACCCCGTCCACCGCCCGATAGCGCGCGAGCTCCTCCCGGCACCCGCGGCACTCGGCCACGTGCGCCCGGACCCGCTCGGCCGCGGGCGGCGCCGCCTCTCCCATCGCGGAGGCCAGCAGGTGGGGCTCGATCTCCCGGCAGCTCGCAGGCATCTTGCTCATGACCGAGACTCCGTTCCCACCGGAGGATGACCGTCCAGGCCCTTCCGGATCTTCCGGAGCGCCTGGAAGACGTGAGCCCGCGCGCTCTCTTCCGAGCAGTGCAGACTCGTTCCGATCTCCGCGTAGTCCAGCTCGTGCATCTTTCTCATGATGAAGGCCAATCGCTGCTTCTCGGGCAGCCCCCCGATCACCTGCTCCACCCGCGCCCGTGCCTCCTCCGCGATGAGCCGGCCGTCGGACCGGTCCGGCGCCCCGGCCGGGGCATCCTGCGCCACGGCCGCATACGCCCGGCGCCGGCGCGACTGCGCCCGGAAGTGGTTCCGGCCGAGGTTGGTCGCGATCGTGAACAGCCACGCTCGCACGTTCGCCCCCGGCGGCAGGGCGCGGTACGCCCGGAACGCGCGGAGGAAGGTCTCCTGCGAGAGGTCGTCGGCATCGCTCGCGCGCGCCGTGACCCGCAGCAGGTATCGCCTGATCTCCGCGTGATGGGCTCCCACCACCGCCTCGAAGGCATCCTCTGCCATCACCCTACCCGTTGAGACCCCGCAGCCCCCCGCCTGTGAAAAGAGTACCGGCTCCATCGGCTAACTCCCCGCGACCACGCCACTCTCGACCCGGCCCCCCTCGCGCTGCTCCCGCACGAACCGCATCGCCACCGTCGTGCTGAGGGCCAGGCTGGTCCCCAGTGACACGAGCAGGGTGGCGCCCAGGGTCAGCAGCACCGCCCGCTGGCCTTCCAGGATCTGCCGCACCGAGGCCGCGAAGACCAGGTTCACCCGCACGGTCGGCATCACCGCCTGGGTCACGAGCCACTCGTCCCCGTCGATGGCCACGAGGCCATCCGAGCGCCGCCGGCCCAGCTCCTCGACCACCGGGTGGCTCTTCCAGTCCTGCTGGGTGACCTGATGGGTCCGCGGATCGAGAAAGATCGCCTGCTTGTCCCCGTCGATCATGACCAGCCAACCCCCCGGCCCGGCGGCCGCCTGCTCGATGGCCTCGATCGAGGCCCGGAGCCCGATGCTCCCGAGCAGGTAGGCGACGACCTGCTGCTCGATCCGGATCGGCACCGCCGCGCCCACGATGAAGTCGCGGGTGGCCCGGCCGAAGATGATTCCGGAGACGGCGGGGGCCTGGGTGCGGATGGCCTCCTGCAGCAGCGGTCGATCCGCGTAGCGGAGCGCGAGGTTCGAGCTGCCGTCGGCCCCGGTGAGCGGGCTGAAGGCCAGCGGGCGCCCGTCCGGCGTCACCACGAAGAGCGTGGGCATCTGCAGCATCGCGCGCATCATGTCGAGCTCCCGCTGGAGCGCGCGGGGCTCGTGGGAGGCCCAGCTCTGCGCCAGGTGAGCGGCCACCGGGCCGAGGGCGTCGAGCTTGTCGCGCACCTGGGCGTCGGCCAGGCGGGCCAGCACCCGCACGATCTCCTGCCGCTGGGCGCGCGCGTCCGCGAGCGCCTGCGGCTTCAGCCGGAGGGTCCACGCGAGGCCCACCACCAGGAGGGCGAGAAACGACACCACCGCCCACGTGGACAGGAGGAAGATCACATGCGAGCCGCGGAGCCCCTTCACGCCGGTCCCCTTCATGCCGACCGAATGATACCGCGCTTGACAGAGGCCCGCGCGCCGCCGCATCATCGGCCGCGCGGTGTCCCGCCACGCCCTTGACCACCCCTCACCCTGCCCTCTCCCCTGAGGGGAGAGGGGGAATTACGGAGACTGCCGTGAAAGCCGCCGTCCTCTACAAGGCCAATACGCCGCTCGAAGTCGTCGATCTGGCGCAGGAAGGTCCCAAGGCCGGCGAAGCCCGGGTCAAGGTCAAGGCCGCCGGCATCTGCCACAGCGACTGGCACATCATGAACGGGGACTGGACGCCTCCGCTGCCCATGGTGCTCGGCCACGAGGCGGCCGGCATCGTCGAGGAGGTCGGCGCGGGCGTCACCAACGTGAAGCCGGGCGACCACATCATCTTCTCGTTCCGGCCCCAGTGCGGGCACTGCCTCTACTGCTCGATGGGCCGCTCGATCCTGTGCGACGGCCACGCCTCGCCGCGCTGGGGCATGCTCGACGGGACCTACCGGCTCAAGCGCGACGGCCAGGACATCTTCCAGATGGCGCGCATCGGCACCTTCGCCGAGAAGGTGGTGTGCCCGGCCGAGATGCTCGTGCCCATCCGCAAGGAGATGCCGTGGCCCCAGGCCGCGCTGATGGGCTGCTGCGTGCCCACCGGCGTCGGCGCGGTCACCCGCTGCGCGGAGGTGGAGGCGGGCGCGTCCGTGCTCGTCATCGGCTGCGGCGGCGTGGGGCTCAACGTGGTGCAGGGCGCGAAGCTGGCCGGGGCCGGCATCATCGCGGCCGCCGACCTGCTCGACAGCAAGCTCGCCTACGCCAAGGACTTCGGCGCGACCCACACCATCAACGCCAAGAGCGACAACGTGGTGGACCGCGTGCGCGAGCTGACCCAGGGGCGCGGGGTCGACTACGCCTTCGACGCCATCGGGGGCGAGGTGACCACGCTGCAGATCATCGATGCGATCCGGCCGGGCGGCACCGCGGTGATCGTGGGCATGGCCGCGCTCAACGTGCGCGCGCCGATCACGCCCTACAACATGGCGCTGCAGGAGAAGGCGATCAAGGGCACGATGTACGGCTCGGTCCGCCCGAACATCGACTTCCCCAAGCTCGTGGATCTCTACCTCGACGGCCGGCTCAAGGTCGACGAGCTGGTCAGCCGCACCTACTCGCTCGACCAGATCAACGAGGGCTTCACCGCGCTGCGGACCGGGCAGGTCGCCCGCGGCGTGGTCGTGTTCAACTGAGCGCCGGCCTCGTCCTGCGCCGGCTGCTGCTGCGGTCGCTGGGGCGGCTCCTCCGCCGCCCCGGCGGCCCGATCGCGCCGCCGGCTCCACTCGAGACGGTCCTGGCCGGCGACGACGCGCCGCTCTCGCTGGCCCGGCTCCTCTGCGGCCGCGACTCGGTCGAGCGGCAGGCGGCCCTGCCCCGCTACTTCCAGCACCGCGACATCGCGTTCTCGCGGCATCGCTTCACGCGCCGGGAGGGCACGGGCGAGACCTACGCGGTGGAGCTCGGCGAGGGGCCGCGCGTGCTCGTGCTGTGCGCGCATCACGACGCGGTGCCCGGGAGCCCCGGCGCCAACGACAACGCGGCCGCGGTGGGCATCCTGCTGCACCTCATTCCGCGGCTGCCGGCCCGCATCCCGCCCGGCTGGCGGGTGCGGCTGCTCTTCACCGCGGCGGAGGAGATCGACTACCTGGGCGCGCGCGCGTACGTGGAGGAGACCCCGCTCCACGGGATCGCGGGCGTGCTGAGCCTCGAGCTGTGCGGCATCGGCGACGCGGTCGCCCTGTGGGACGCGGGCTCGCGGACCCCGTTTCTCGACGCCGTGACCGGCGCCCTCGAGTCGGCCGGCCTGGCCCGCGACGCGGGCCATCACGTGGTGGGTCGGATCCCAATCTTCGGCAGCGACCACCGCGCGTTCGCGGCGGCCGGCGTGCCGGCCTACGGCTTCACCATGGTACCGGTGGCCCACGCCGATGCGCTGCGCCGCTTCGTGCTGAGCCCGGTGCGCTCCACCTTCCGGAGCCTGATCCGCCGGCCGCCTCCGTTCCACACCTACCACACGAGCGGTGATGCCCTCGGCACGCTCGAGCCGGCGGCCCTCGACCGCGCGACCGTCGCGCTCAGCGCGGTGGTCGCGGGCCTGGCCCGGTAGCCCGGCTACCCCGCGAGCCAGCCCGCGAGCGGCTTGACGATCTGCACGTCGCGGACCCGGGGCCGGCGCCGCACGTAGGTTTCCCCGCACAGCGCGTCGAGGATGCGCGCGCCGAGCGCCCCGCCCAGGTGCGGCCGGCGCTCGGTCCAGTCCAGGCACGCGGTGGCGAACCGCCGCCGCGACGCGCGGGCCGCGTCCACCTCCACCCCGCGCTGCGCGAGCGCCCGCTCTCCGGCCGCGGTGAGCTCGAAGGCGGGCCCGCCCTTCGGCGCGGGTCGCAGCCAGCCGCGCTTCCGGATCTCGGCGAGCAGCTCGACTCCTGCGACGCCGGCCAGATGGTCGTAGCACGTGCGCGCGCGCCGGAGCGGAGTGTCCCGCCGTCGCTCGCGGCCCGCCTGCGGCGACGGGCGTAGCACCGCGGCGGGGCCGGTCGCGTACAGCGCGTCCAGGAGAGGCTTCACGCGGGCCGCGTCCGCGCGGTAGGCGCGATGCCGTCCCATCGCGACCCGACCGACCAGGCCCGCACCGCGCAGGCGCGCCAGGTGGGTGGAGACGCGCGGCTGCGCGAGCCCGAGGCGGGCCGCCAGGTCGCTGACCGTCGCCTCGCCCTCCAGGAGGGCGGCCAGGATCGCGAGCCGGGTCGGGTCCCCGAGCGCTCCCGCCACCCGTGCCACGCCTTGCATCGCCCGCATGGTGGCGGTAGTATACCGCGCATACACATATCTCTCTACAGAGATATATAGGAGGATCGGATGACCACCACCAGCACCATCCACCGAGGCTCGGACGCGCTTCGGCTCTCGAGTGACCGGATCATGGCGGCGGCCGCGGCGGGGCGCCTCGACGCCGCGGCGCTGGCCACCGCGGCCGCGTTCCGCACGATCGCGGCCTGGACCTTGGCGCCCGCGCCACGAGACCCGCGCGCGCACGTGCGGGCGGCCCACGGCGAGGCGCGACCGTACCTGACGCGTCTCACCCGGCACGCCGCCGACCACGAGGTCGGCTCGGTGATGACCGCCGATCTGTTCCGCCGCCTCACCCGACGACCCGACGCGCCGGCCCCGGCCCGCGCGGTGGGGCCAGAGCCCGCGCCGGATCCGGGCCGCTACACGTACACGCCGCGCAAGGTCCTGCGTCGCGTCCTCGATCACGCGCTCGATCACCTGAACCAGATCGACCAGTGGCGAGCCTGGCGGCGTCACGGGATGGCCCCGACTCCGACCGACGGATGGGCGTCCTCGACGGTGACGCTGCCGGAGGACCGTCTCGCGCTGGCCGACGCGGACCTCGAAGCGTGGCTCTGGCGCATCGATCAGGCGGTTCTCCTCCTCGGCGGGCGCGCCGACGAGCTGAGCGACGAGGAGCTCGACTGGACGCCCCCGGACGGCGGCTGGCCCCTGCGCCGCGTGATCCACCACGTGGCCCGGTGCGAGGGACTCTACGCCACCGCGCTCGACGAGGCCCCGCCGGCGGATGCACTCACCCGCTACCAGCGCTCGGCACGACTGCTCGGGGCGCGCCTGGAAGCGGCGCACGACCGCGAAGGCGATCCCTCCATCGCGTACGTGAATCTCTACGGCGTCTTCCATACTGCGGAGACCGCGCAGGGCGAGGTGCTCGATCTCGAGGGCAGCCTGATCGGGGAGCGCCGGGCGGAGGCGGCGCGGTGAAGCCGCCCGCGAGCCCGGTCTCGGCGGTCACCCATCCGGACCCCTATCCGTACTATCGCGATCTGGTGGCCAGGAGCCCGCTCTACCGGGACGACTCGCTGGGGCTGTGGGTCGCCGCGAGCGCCGACGCGGTGACCGCGGTCCTGACGAGCCCGCTCGGACGGGTGCGTCCGGTCGCGGAGCCGGTGCCCGCCGCGCTCCTGGGCTCACCGGCGGCCGACATCTTTGGACGGCTCGTGCGCATGATCGACGGTCCCGGTCACGGGATCATGAAGCAGGCGGTGACGGCCGCGATCGATTCGATGTCCGCGACCGGGGCCCGGGCAGTCGCCGAGCGGTGGGCGCGAACCCTCGCCGCCGAGATCGATCCGGGGGCGAG
>DATJIR010000401.1:0-8043 GCA_035493135.1 Verrucomicrobiia bacterium | reverse complement strand
CGGCCTCGGGCCGCCCGGCTCGGCGCCTACGTGCACCTGCCGTTCTGCGTCGAACGCTGCGGCTACTGCTCGTTCAACACCGCGCCGTACACCCCCGGGGCTCAGGACCGCTTCCTCTCTGCGCTCCTGGCCGAGTGGGATCTCCTCCACGCGGCCCCCTGGGCCGGTGAGGTGCGCCTCGACACCCTGTTCCTGGGCGGCGGCACGCCCTCGCTCCTCGCGGTCGACCAGATGGCGGCCCTGCTGGGCCATGTCGGGGCGCGCTTCGCGGTCGAGCCGGGTGCCGAGGTGACCGTCGAGTGCAATCCGGACGACGTGACGGGGGAGCGCCTCGCCGGCTACCGGCGGGCCGGGGTCACCCGGGTGAGCCTCGGCGTGCAGAGCCTGGACGACGCGATCCTCCCTCGCCTCGATCGGCGCCACTCCGCCCGGCAGGCCCGCGCCGCCTTCGCCGCCGCGCGGGAGGCGGGGGTGGACAACATCAGCGTGGACCTGATCTACGGCCTGCCCGGCCTCGATCTCGAGACCTGGACCGCCACCGTGCGGGAGGTCATCGGCTGGGGCCCGGATCACGTCTCCGCGTACGGGCTCACCCTGGACGAGGGCAGCCTCTGGCACGCCCGAGGCGTGGGGGGGCTGCCGCCCGAGGAGGCGGTCACCGCGCAGTACTGGGCGCTCGCGCGGGCGGCCGCGGAGGCGGGCTTCGAGCACTACGAGATCTCCAACTACGCGCGGCCCGGCTTTCGCTCGCGCCACAACCAGCGCTACTGGCGGTGGGAGGAGTACCTGGGGCTCGGGCCGGGCGCGTGCGGCTTCCTCGGCCACGTGCGGTACGGCAACGTCAAGCCGGTGGAGCGCTACTGCACCGCCGTCGAAGGCGGCCGCCTCCCGCTCGCGACCCACGAGGTGCTGACCGCGCGCCAGGGCCTGGCCGAGCGGCTCATCCTCGGGCTCCGCACGAGCGACGGGATCCCCGCCGAGCGCCTCGCGGAGCGCTGCGAGCTCGAGCGCGGCCGGCTGCCCGCGGTGCTCGACGCCTGGCGCGAGCGCGCCCTGCTCGCCGAGCGCGACGGCCGCGTCCGGCTCACCGAGGCGGGCTTCCTCCTCTCCGACGCCCTGTTCACCGAGCTGCTCTAGCGGTAAGATCGGCGCACTCATGACCACCGCGGCCTTCGATCAGCGCAACCGCCAGGTCCTGCTCGCGGTCATCGCCGAGTACGTCGAGACCGGGGAGCCGGTGGGCTCGCGGGCGGTCGCCCGGCGCCACATCCAGGGCCTGTCGCCGGCCACGATCCGCAACGCGATGGCCGACCTCGAGGAGCTGGGCTACCTCGTGCAGCCCCACACCTCGGCCGGCCGGGTACCGACCGACGCGGCCTACCGCTTCTACGTCGACCCCCTCCAGCGCGTGCCGTGGGTCGCGGGCAAGGCGCCCTCGACGGCCGCGCCCGCGGTGCCCCACGCCGACGCGGCGGAGCGGCTGATGGCGGAGACGCCGTCGCGGCTCTCCTCGGATACCCACATGATGGGCGTGCTGCTCGCGCCCCCCCTGAAGCACACCGCGCTCGACCGCATCGAGCTGGTGGCGCTCGACGAGGAGCGCGCCCTCGCGGTGCTCGTCACCGAGACCGGCTGGGTGACCGCCCGGCCGCTGACCGTGTCGCCCCGTGGGGGCGGCGAGGAGCTGCGCGAGACCGGCCGGGCCCTGACCCGGCGGTTCCGCGGCAAGACGTTCCAGGAGATCCTCGACGAGCTGGCCGCGCCCGCCGACCCGCTCGATCCGCTGTGGACCCGGAGCCGCGGGCTGCTCGAGGAGGTCGTGGCCCTGCTGCGCGACCGGACCCTCTACGTGAGCGGCGCCACCAACATGCTCGACCACCCCGACCTCTCGGACACCGCCACGCTGCGGTCGATGCTGCGGGCCTTCGAGGACAAGGTCCGGCTCGTCGATCTGCTCTCCCGCATGGCCGAGGAGCGCGGGCTGCACGTGGTGATCGGCAGCGAGAACCCGGTCGAGGACATGCGCGGCTGCAGCCTGATCACCTCCACCTACACCTACCGCGACCAGGTCCTAGGGGTGCTGGGGGTCGTGGGACCCCGGCGCATGCCGTACTCCGAGGTCATGGCGGTCGTCGACGAGACGGCGCGGATCGTCTCGAGCTCGCTCTCCCGGGTGCGGCAGCAGCTCTACCTGCCGTAGCCCTCCCCCGTCGTCCGGCCCCGGAGGCCTGCCCGGGCCTCGGCGGGCCGTCTGCTATAATTACCTTCTGCCATGGCCGATTCCTTTTTCGACGGACCGATCGCGGACGACAGGGGCGAGGAGATCCAGCGTCTCCGGGAGGCCCTCGAGGCCAAGACCCGCGAGCTCGAAGCCCAGCAGGACCGCTACCTTCGAACCGTGGCCGAGTTCGACAACGTGCGCAAGCGCGCGGCCCGGGAGCGGGAGGAGTACACCCGCTACGCCAACGAGTCGGTGCTGCGCGACCTGCTGCCGGTGCTCGACAATCTCGACCGGGCACTGCTGGCGGCCCGCACGGAGCCGGCCGCCGCGGTCACGACCGGGGTCGAGCTGATCCAGCGGGAGCTGCTGCGCGTGCTCGAGAAGTTCGGCCTGACCCCCTTCAGCTCGGTGGGCCAGCCGTTCGATCCCGAGCGGCACGAGGCGGTGGCGCGCGTGCAGCGCCCGGACCTGCCGGAGATGACCGTCGCGGCCGAGACCGGGCGCGGCTACCTGCTGAACGGCCGCGTCCTGCGCCCCGCCATGGTCACGGTGGCGATGGCACCGGACGAGCGGGACCAGGCGGCCGACTCGTAGCGTGGCGGCCAAGGACTACTACGGCGTCCTCGGGGTCCCTCGCGACGCCGACGACGCGGCGCTGAAGAAGGCCTACCGCAACCTCGCCCGCGCCTATCACCCGGACCGCAACCCGGGCGACAAGAAGTCCGAGGACCGCTTCAAGGAGATCAGCGAGGCCTACGGCGTCCTCTCCGATCCGGAGAAGCGGGCCCAGTACGACCGGTTCGGGACGGTCGGAGGCGGGATGGGCGAACCCGGGTTTGGGACCATCTTCGAGGACCTGTTCGAGGGCTTCTTCGGCAGCGGCGACCGCGGGCGCTCGCGCACCCGGGCGCGACGGGGCGACGACCTCCGCTACGATCTCGAGATCTCGCTCGAGGAGGCCGCGCAGGGGATCGAGACCAAGCTGCAGGTCCCCCGCCTCGAGGCCTGCGAGACCTGCCGAGGCTCGGGCGTCGAGCCGGGCAGCCACCCCGAGACCTGCGCCACCTGCCGCGGCCAGGGCCAGGTGCGCTTCTCCCAGGGCTTCCTCACGGTGGCCCGCCCGTGCCCCCAGTGCCACGGAGAGGGGCGGATCATCCGGAACCCGTGCGCGGCCTGCCGGGGCCAGGGCCGCATCTCGCGCGAGCGGCTTCTCAAGGTCACCATCCCGGCGGGCGTGGAGCACGGCAACCAGCTCCGCCTGAGCGGAGAAGGCGAGAGCGGGCTCCTGGGGGGCTCTCCCGGCGACCTCTACGTGGTGCTGCACGTGCGTCCGCACGAGATCTTCGTGCGCGACGGCGCGCACCTCGTCTGCGAGCTGCCGCTCACCTTCGCGCAGGTGGCGCTGGGAGACGAGATCGAGGTACCGGTGCTGGACGGCACCGCGCGTCTCAAGATCCCGGCCGGGACCCAGCCGGGCCAGCGGCTCCTGCTCAAGGGCAAGGGCATGCCCCACCTGCGCGGCCGGGGCCGGGGCGACGCGGTCTACGAGGTCATCGTCGAGGTGCCGACCCGGCTGAGCGCCCGCCAGCGCGAGCTGCTGGAGGAGTTCCGCGGCGCCCACGACGGCGACTCGAGCCCGCGGGTGTCCAAGTTCCTCGAGCGGATGAAGCAGCTGTTCGGCAGTTGATGGCGTTCTGGCAGCTCACCGTTCCGGCCGCCGCCGAGACCTCCGACGCGCTGACCAACTTCCTCTGGGAGCAGGGCGCCCTCGGCGTGGTCGAGGAGGAGTCGCCCGGCGCGCCGCCGCGGCTGCGCGCCTTCTTCGCGGAGCCGAAGTCCTCCACCGCGCTCGTGGCCGCGGTGGCCGCCTACCGCGCCTCGCTCCGCGCGCTCGGCTTCCCGCAGGCGGGTGACGCCGAGATCGCGCCGCTGCTCGACGAGGCATGGGCGAGCGCCTGGCAGCAGTCCTTCCCCGCCCGCCTCGTCGGACGCCGGCTTCGGGTCCTGCCGCCGTGGCTCGACGGCGCCGCGGCCGGGACCGCGGCGGGCGCCGACGACCGGGTGACGGTGGTGATCGAGCCCGGGCGCGCGTTCGGCACCGGTCACCACGGCACGACCGAGGGCTGCCTCGTCCTCCTCGAGGAGGCACTCGCCGCCGCGTCCGGCGCGGCGGTGCTCGACATCGGGACCGGGACCGGCATCCTGGCCATCGCGGCGCTCCGGCTCGGCGCGCGGTCCGTGCTCGCCATCGACGTCGACCCCGACGCGATCGCGGCCGTCACCGTCAACGCGGAGCGGAACGGCTGCCGCGGGCTCACCACGCGCCTGGCCGAGCCCCAGGACATCTCCGAGCCGGCGCCGATCGTGCTGGCCAACCTGCTCACGCACACCCACCTGGCGCTGGCCCCGCAGTACGCGCGCCTCGTGACGCCGGGGGGACAGCTCGTGCTGGGCGGCATGCTCGACCACGAGGACGATCGAGTCAGCGAGGCGCTCGCCGCCGCAGGCTTCGAGCGCCGATCGCGCCTGGCCCTGGAGGGCTGGGCCTCCCTGCGCCTGGCCGCGCCGACGCGGTGACCCGCTTCCATCTGGCCCCGGGCGCGGTGCAGGGCGACCGCGTGATCTTCGAGGCCTCCGCCGCGCACCACCTGGGCCGCGTGCTGCGCGCCGCGGTGGGCGACCTCGTCCAGGCGGTGGATCCCCACGGCGAGCTCCTGTCCGTGCGGCTCACCGAGATCGCGCCACGGCGCGCCGCGGGTCTCGTCGTCGCTCGCGCGCGGCTCGACACCGAGTCGCCCCTGCGCCTGACGCTGGCGCAGGCCGTGCCCAAGGGCGACAAGATGGAGAGCATCGTCCGCATGACCACCGAGCTCGGCGTCACCCGCGTCATCCCCCTGATGACCGAGCGCGGGGTGGTCCGGCTCGAGCCCGAGCGCTCCAGATCGCGACTCGCCCGCTGGCAGCGCGTGGCCCGTGAAGCGGCCCAGCAGAGCGGCCGGGCGGCGGTGCCGGAGATCACGGCGCCCCGGGCGCTCTCCGGCTGGCGTCCCGACCCGGAGGCCGACGGACTCCTGATCTGCCTGTGGGAGGACGAGCCACGCGGGCTCTTCGGGCTCCTGCCCCCCGGGCCCTGTCCGGCCGTCACCGTGGTCGTGGGGCCAGAGGGCGGGCTGAGCGCGGAGGAGGTCCGCGATCTCGCGGGGGTCGGCGCCCTCGTGGCGGGCCTGGGCCCCCGCGTGCTCCGGACGGAGACCGCGGGAGCGATCGCGGTGGCCCTCCTGCAGTCCCGCTACGGAGACCTGGGGCGCGCCTGACCGTGGAGCTGACCGCGACGGGCGCCACGCTCTCCGAGGCCTTCGCCCGCATCGCCCTCGGCCTCTTCGCCGCCGCCGTGGATCCGGCCACGGTGGGGGAGGGTGACACGCGCGAGGTGCGCGCTCACGGAGTCGGTCCTTCCGCCCTGCTCCAGGCCTGGCTGCAGGAATGCCTCTACGTGCACGAGGTGGAGGGCTTCGCCTGTCGGGCGATCGAGTTCGCGGTCTTCGACACCACCCCGGGGGCCGGGGGCGAGACGCTCCGCCTGCACGCCATCCTGCGGGGCGAGGAGATCGATCCGTCCCGCCACGCGATCCGCCACGCGATCCGCAACGTCTCGAGCCGGGGCCTCGCGGTCGAGAGCGAGCCCGCCGGCTTTCACGTGAGGGCGACCCTGGATGTGTAGTGTTGCGAAACTGACACAGCGCAAAGTTGGGGGGTGTGTCTTTCTTACAACGGATTGCCTAGTTCCGCCCTTGCGATTTGAGTGTAAATATCAATGGAAATATATGCTTATGTCTCAGTGTACCCGGTGGCATCTGGCTTGCCTACTATAGCCGCGGCCATGGACCTCCAGCAGACCCTGAAGCAGCCGGTCACCCTCTCCGGGATCGGTCTGCATTCGGGTGAGCCGGTCGAGATGACGGTCTCGCCGGCGGGCGCCGACACGGGCATCCTGTTCCGCGCCGCCGACGGCACGCTGATCCCCGCTAATACCGACCACGTGGTGGATACGAACTCCGCGACCACGGTCGGCGCCTTCGGCGTGCGGGTCCGGACGATCGAGCACCTCATGGCGGCGGCCGCGGCCCTCGGCATCGACAACGCGGTGGTCGACATCCGAGGCCCGGAAGTGCCGGCGGCCGACGGGAGCGCCAAGCCGTTCGTGGACCTGCTGCGCTCGGGGGGACGCGTCACCCTGCCGGCGCCGCGCCGGCCGATCGTGGTGAGCGAGCCGATCCGCGTCGGGACCGAGAGCCGCTGGCTCGAGGTGCTGCCGGCGGACTCGCTGCGCGTCAGCTACACGCTCGACAACAACCACCCGGTCATCGGGCTGCAGGCGGGCACCTACGGGATCACCGAGGACGTATTCACCCAGGAACTGGCCGCCGCCCGGACCTACGGATTCCTCCGCGACGTGCCCGCGATGCGCCAGAACGGCCTGGCCCGGGGCGGCTCGCTCGACAACGCAATCGTGGTGGGCAAGCGCTCGGTCCTGAACGAGAGCCTGCGCTACCCGGACGAGTTCGTGCGGCACAAGATCCTCGACCTGGTCGGGGACCTGTTCCTGCTGGGCCGCCCGCTGCGGGCCCTGGTGGTCGGGCGCAACGCCGGCCACGCCCTGAACTACGAGCTCGTGGCGGCGATCCAGAAGGCGGTCGCCGCGGACCGGCGCCGGGTCGTCGCGCGGGTCCGGCCCGCCGCTCCCGCGCCGGTGATCAGCACCGGTGACGGCTTCCTTCCGGGTGTGGCGGCCCTCTAGGCCGCCGGCCCGCGTCGCCCCCCCGCTCCCAGACCCCCATCCCCGCGGCTCGGCTGGCCGGTCCCGAACCGGCGTCCCCACTGGGCCCGACGCTATAATGACGTCTTGGCCATGGGAACCCGCCGCCGCCCGCTCGGGAAGGTCCTGCTGGGCGCGAGCCTGCTCGCCGCGCTCCTGCTGGGGCTACCGTCCGGGCCCGCGCCGGTGGGCGCCGAGGTCCGGATCAGCAACCTGTCCGTCTTCCTCAACGACTACGACGTCACGGTCACGGTGGTGCTCTTCGGCGCGGTGCCCGACGCCCTGCACGAGTCGATCCACACCGGCATCGCGGCCCACGTGCGCTACTACGTCGAGCTGTGGCAGTACACTCACTGGGGCGTGGACCGGCGTCTGCAGGCGCGCACGGTGGAGCGCCAGCTCACCTACAACGTGCTGACCAAGGAGTACAAGGTCGCCGCGCTCAAGGGCGAGACCCGCGAGCCGATCCTCACCAAGGACCTGCGCGAAGCCCAGCGCGTGATCTCCGAGCTGCGGGTGGGCCAGCTCGCTCCGGTGGCCGCGCTCGACAAGCAGGACCTCTACTACGTCCGGGTGCGCTCCGACGTGTCGCTCGGCGGCGTCAACTCGTGGTTCGCGCGCATGACCGGCGAGGCCGAGGAGACACCGTGGGTGCAGTCGAGCCTGCTCACCCCGGTGCGCAACCAGTGATGCCGCTCACCCGCCGGCCGGACCGGCTCGACGAGCAGGAGAAGCGGAAGCGCAACCTGCTGATCATCGCGGGCATCCTGATCCTGCTCGTGGTGGCCACCGTCTTCGAGGTGGGCATCCGCGCGCCCCAGATCCCGTTCGCCTCGAACCTCATCGTCTTCTTCCTCTTCAACCTGAACCTGATCGTCTTCCTGCTGCTGCTGGTGCTGCTGTTCCGCAACCTGGTCAAGCTCTCCTTCGAGCGGCGCCACAAGATCATCGGGTCCCGCTTCAAGGCCAAGCTCGTCCTCACCTTCCTGGCCCTGGCCCTGGTGCC
>DATJIR010000400.1:0-7431 GCA_035493135.1 Verrucomicrobiia bacterium | reverse complement strand
CCTCGATCGTCCACAACGACCTCAAGCTCGACAACTGCCAGTTCGCCCCGGAGAACCCCAACCGCGTGAGCGCCATCTTCGACTGGGACATGACCACGCTGGGCGATCCGCTCGTGGACCTCGGCACGCTGCTGAACTACTGGCCCGACCCCACCGACACCGCCGCCACCGAGCGCGGCACGCGCCCCGGCCTGGCCCGCATGGGGCTGCCCGCCCGCGCCGAGATCAGCGCGCGCTACGCGCGGCTCACCGGCACCGACCCGGCGGCCGCCCGCTGGTGGGAGGCCTTCGCGCTCTGGAAGACGGTGGTGGTCGTGGTGCAGCTCCACCGCCGCTGGGTGCGCGGGGAATCGACCGATCCGCGGATGGCCCACATCGCGGACCGCGCGCCCTCGCTGGTGACCGCCGCGCAGCTCGTGCTCGACCAGGCGGGACTCTAGCCGTGTACATCGTCGGCATCGACGTGGGCGGCACGTTCACCGATCTCTCCGCGGTGGACGTCGAGACCGGCCGCGTGGTCGTGACGAAGGTACCCTCGCGACCGCGCAACGAGGCCGCCGCAGTCCTGGCCGGCCTCGGCGCGCTCACGATCGCGAGCGCCGACGTGCGCCGCCTGGTGCACGGCACCACGGTGGGCACCAACGCGGTGCTCGAGCGGCGCGGGGCACGGGTGGCCCTGCTGACCACCGCCGGGTTTCGCGACCTGATCGAGATCGGACGCACCAAGCGGAACATCCCCGCCCTGTTCATCCCGACCTTCGTCCGTCCCAAGCCGGTGGTGGAGCGCAGGGACCGCTTCGAGGTGACCGAGCGCCTGGGCCCGGACGGCGCGGTGCTGGTGCCGCTCGACCCCGAGTCGATCGAGCGGGCGCTCGACGCGGTCCTGGCCGCGCCGGCGGAGGCGGTGGCGGTCTGCCTGCTGCACGCCTATCTCAACCCCGCGCACGAGCGCGCGGTGGCCGACGCGGTGAAGGGTCGCGCGCCGGGCCTGCCCGTCTCCTGCTCGGCCGACGTGGTGGCGGAGTACCGCGAGTTCGAGCGCTTCTCCACCACGGTGCTGAACGCGTACCTGCAGCCGCTGATGGAGGGCTATCTCACCTCGCTCGAGGAGCGCCTGCTCGCCACCGGCTACGTCCACGGCGTGCTCACGGTGGCCTCGAGCGGCGGCATGATGACCACCGACACCGCCCGGCGGCTGCCGATCAAGACCATCTTCTCGGGGCCCGCGGGCGGGGTCAGCCAGGCGTGCTTCGTGGGCGCCGCCGCGGGCATCCCCGACTTCATCACCTACGACATGGGCGGCACCTCCACCGACGTGTGCCTGGTGCGGGACCTGCAGCCGCTCATGACCGCGGACGCGATGGTGGGCGCGTTCCCGGTCAAGGTCTCGCAGATCGACATGCACACCGTGGGCGCGGGCGGCGGCTCGATCGCCTGGCTCGACGTGGACGGCAGCCTGGCCGTCGGCCCGCGCAGCGCGGGCGCCACCCCCGGCCCCGCCGCCTACGGCCTCGGCGGCGCCGAGCCCACGGTCACCGACGCCAACGTCGTCCTGGGCCGCATCGGCACCCGCCGGCACCTGGGCGGTAGCATCGCGATCGACGCGGAGCGGGCCCGGGCCGCGGTGGCCGTGCTCGCGGCCCGGATGGAGCGCCCCCTCGGGGTCGAGGCCCTCGCGGAGGGCATCGTGACCATCGCAGTGGCCCGGATGACCTCCGCCATCCGCGAGATCTCCATCCAGCGCGGTCACGACCCGCGCGACTTCACCCTGATCGCCTTCGGCGGCGCGGGGCCCATGCACGCCCTGGCGATGGCCGACGAGATCGGCATCCCGCGGGTGCTCGTCCCCCGCCACCCGGGCAACTTCTCCGCGCTCGGCCTGCTCGCCGCCGACATCAAGCACGACGACGTCCGCACCCGCGTGGGGCCCCTCCGCGAGCGCCTCCCCGCGCTGACCGACGCCTTCGCCGAGATGGAGACGGCGGCCCGGCTGCAGCTCGACCGCGAGGGCTTCGCGCCCGAGCAGCAGAAGCTGCTCCGCTCGCTCGACCTGCGCTACCGGGGGCAGGCCTTCGAGCTCAACCTCACGGTGGCCGAAGCCGGTGCAGCCGTGGCTCGGCGAGGTGAGCGGGAGGCGAGCCGAGCGGATACCAAAATCGAGCCGAGCGCGTGTCAAGACATCGAGGCGGATTTCCATCGCCACCATAGAGAAGTCTACGGGCACTCGAACCCGCACGCCACGGTCGAGCTGGTCAACGCGCGGCTCACCGCCTACGGGCTGGTGCCGAAGCCGGCCGCGGAGCGCCACGCCGCCGCCGGCGCGAGCCGGAAGGCCGCCCTGGCGGAGCGGCGGCCGGTGTGGTTCGAGGGCCGTGCCCACGACTGCCCGGTGTGGGATCGCGACCGCCTGCCCGCCGACGTCGAGCTCGAGGGCCCGGCCATCGTGGAGGAGTTCGGCGCGACCACCGTCGTGCCGCCCGGGTGGCGCGGCCGCCTGGACGCCCACGGCAACCTCCGCTTCGAGCGGGGGGCGCGGCGGTGAGCGCGATCGCGGTGGACCCGATCACGCTCGAGGTCCTGCGCGAGACGTTCTCGTCGATCGTGCGCGAGATGCGGGTGACCCTCGTGCGCACCGCGTACTCCTCGGTCCTCTACGAGGGCGAGGACTTCTCCTGCGTGCTGATGGACGGCGACGCTCAGATCGTCTCGATGTCCAAGGGACAGGACCACCCGCTGCACATCGTGCCGATCAGCTGGTCGATGCGGGCGGTGCGGGAAAAGTTCGGCGCCGACATCCATCCCGGCGACATCTTCCTGCACAACGACCCCTACACCGGCGGCACCCACCTCAACGACGTCGCGATGATCTACCCTCTGTTCGCGGACGGCCGGCTCTTCGTATTCCCGGTCGTGCGGGCGCACTGGGGCGACGTGGGCGGCATGAGCCCGGGCAGCCTCACCGGGGAGGCGACCGAGATCTTCCAGGAGGGCGTGCGCATCCCGCCGATTCGCATCGTGGACCGCGGCGCCCCGAACCAGGCCGCGCTGGACCTGATCTTCGCCAACATGCGGGGCGCGCGCGAGCGCATGGGCGACTTCGACGCGATGATCGGCACCTGCCGCAAGGCGGCCGAGCGCGTCGAGGCGCTGGCGGCCCGCTACGGGTCCCCGGTGGTGCGCGCCGCGGTGGTCGAGCTGATGGACCGGGCCGAGCTCCGCATGCGCCGCGCGATCGGCGCGCTCCCCGACGGCGAATACTCGTACGAGTCGCACCTCGAGAGCGGACGCGTCCGGCTCGAGCCGCTCAGCATCCGGGCCCGCGTGACCGTCCGGGGCGAGACCATCACGGTGGATCTCACCGGTACCTCGCCCCAGGCCGCCGCTCCCACCAACGTGGGCCCCGCGATGGCGCCCACCGGCGCGTTCACCATCATCAAGTCCTTCCTCGACCCCGGCACCGACGTGAACTCGGGCGCGTTCCGGCCGCTCACCGTGATCACCCCGCGCGGCACCGTGGTGAACGCGGATCCGCCCGCGCCGTGCGGGGGCATGGTCGAGGTGAAGTACTGCGTGGAGACCGCGGTGATGGGCGCCCTGGCCCAGGCGCTCGACGGCCGGGTGGCCGGCGACCTCAAGGGCGGCGGCAACCACTGCTACGTGGGCGGGCCCGACCCGCGCACCGGCGAGACCTTCATCTTCTACGAGTACCCCGCCGGCGGCACCGGCGGCTTCGACGGCGGCGACGGCAGCAACACGGTGCGTACGTGGACCGAGAGCGACATGACCACGCTCCAGCCCATCGAGGCGGTCGAGCAGCTCTACCCGGTGCGCATCGAGTCCACCCGTCTTCGCGAGGACTCGGGCGGGCCCGGCCGCTGGCGCGGCGGCCTCGGCCTCACCCGCGAGGTCCGCGTCCTGATCCCGTCGAGCCGCCTCTCGGTGCTCGCCGAGAAGGCGGTGCTCCCGCCCTTCGGGGTTTGCGGCGGCGGCGCCGGCGCTACCAACCGCTTCTGGGTTCGTCGCGGCGGCCGCGCCATCCAGCCCTCGCCCCTGCCCGGCAAGGTCGGCGGCTTCCCCATCGAGCCCGGCGACGTCGTCCTGATGGAGAGCTCGGGCGGGGGCGGCTTCGGCGATCCGCTCGAGCGCGACCCGGCGCGGGTGGCCGCCGATCTGGCCGAGGGCTACGTGACGCCCGCCGGCGCCGAGCGCGACTACGGGGTGGTGTGCCACCGCGGCCGGGTGGACGAGGCGGCCACCCGCGCCCGCCGCGAGACTCTGCGCGCGAGCCGACCGCGCGTCCGGCTGACGCCGGTCGGCGATCTCGATGCGGAGCGCGGCCGGCTCGTGCGGCTCGACACCGAGACCGCCGCCCGGCTCGGCGTGGGCCCGGGCAGCATCGTGGAGCTGGTCAACCCGCGCGGCGCCCCGCTGCGCGCCTGGGTCGCGGGCCTCCTGCCGGGCAGCGGCGGGCGCGCCGAGATCTCTCCCGAGGCCCTGGCCATGCTCGCGCGCGGCGACGCGGGGCTCGTCGAGGTGCGCGCGGTGCACTCGGGAGTGCTTCGCGGGCCCGAGCCGGCGGGCCCCTGACGACCATTCTTACCGCGTAGGAACGCCTCGTCGCCCGCCCCGCTCGGGCCGCCCGCCGCGGGGCGCGGTCGGGACGGCGCCCGCCCGAGACTCGTTGCGCCACGGCACGTCGCTTGCTCCAATGACGTGGAATGGATCGCCTCGCCATCGCGCGCGCCCTCGGGCAGACCGCCGACCTGCTGGCCCTCACCAGCCGCGAGCCCTTCCGCGCGCGCGCCTACGAGCGGGGGGCCCGCGTGCTCGAGCGCCTGACCGACGGCGAGTTCGAGCGGGTCGTGGCCGAGGGCCGGCTGACCACGCTGGCCGGCATCGGCCGGGGCCTGGCCGCCGTGATCGGCGACCTGGCCCGGGGCGGCCGGTCCGAGACGCTCGAGAAGATCCGGACCGCCCTTCCCGTCCGAGCCGGCGAGCTCGCCCGCATCCCGCACCTCGGCCTGCGCAAGATCCAGGCGCTCCACGCGGCTCTCGGCGTCGACACCGTGGCGGCGTTGCGGGCGGCCTGCGAGGCCGGGCGCGTGCGGACCGTCAAGGGGTTCGGCGAGAAAACCGAGCGGCGCATCCTCGAGGGCATCCGGGCGCTCGAGACCACGGAGGCGGCGCCCGCGCCGACCCGTGTGCTGCTCCCGCACGCGCTCGACGTGGCCGAGCGCGTCCTCACCCACCTGCGGGCGATCCCGGGCGTGACCGCCGCCGAGATCGCCGGCGACCTGCGCCGGTGGACCGAGACGGTCGATCGACTCGTCGTCGTCCTCGCCGCGCGTGAGCCCGAGGCGGCCCTCGAGACCGCCCTCGCCTCGCCGCTCCTGGTCTCCCGTGGCACCCGCGACGGCGCCAGCGCGGTGGCGACGCTGGTGACGGGCCTCCGCCTCGAGCTGCGCGTGACCGCGCCCGACCGGTGGGCCGCCACACTCCTCGCCGCCACCGGCTCCCCCGCCCACCTCCGCGACCTCGCCCCGCTGGCCCGGGCGCGACAGGTCGATCTCGACCACGCGCCCGGTCACGACGAGGCGCAGCTCTACCGTCGCCTCGGCCTGCCCTATATCCCCCCGGAGCTACGCGAGGGAGAGGGCGAGGTGGCGGCGGCACGCGCCGGCACCCTGCCCCGAGACCTGGTCGCCGTCGACGACGTGCAGGGCCTGGTCCACTGCCACACCGTCCACTCCGACGGACGGCACACCATCGAGCAGATGGCGCGCGCCGCCGACGCGCTCGGCGTCGGATACCTCACGATCACCGACCACTCCCCCACCGCGTTCTACGCCAACGGTCTCGACGCGGACCGGCTCCGCGCCCAGTGGGACGAGATCGCCCGCGTGCAGGAGATGGTCTCGGTGCGCCTGCTCCGGGGCACCGAGTCCGACATCCTGGCCGACGGCGCTCTCGACTACCCCGACGCCATCCTCGAGCAGCTCGACGTGATCATCGCGAGCATCCACGCCCGCCATCGCATGGACGCCGATCGCATGACCCAGCGGATCGTCCGCGCGATGCGACACCCGTGCTTCAAGATCTGGGGCCACGCCCTGGGCCGCCTGCTGCTCTCGCGGGCGCCGATCGAGGTCCGCATCGACGACATCCTCGACACGATCGCGGCGTCGCCCGCGGCCATCGAGATCAACGGCGACCCCCACCGGCTCGATCTCGAGCCGCGCCTCGTCCGGGCCGCCCGCGGGCGCGGCATCCCGTTCGTCATCTCCACCGACGCCCACGCCACCGGCGAGCTGGCCAATCTCCGCTACGGCATCGCCATGGCCCGGCGCGGCTGGGTGCGCCGCGGCGAGGTGCTCAACACCCTCGGCGCCGACGCCTTCGCCCGCGCGGTCTCGCCCGTCGGCGTGGGGCGGCGGCCGCGCGGCCAGGCGGCGGCCCGATGACGACGCCGCGCCGCGTGTTCCTGCTTTCTCCTGCCCACTGCGGCGGGGAAAGAGCCGGCCTCCTCTTCCGCAAAGACGCGGACTTCGATCTGGCCCGCCGCGTGCGGCGGCCGCCGGGCGTCCCCCTGGGCGAGGTGTTCTCGTTTCTGAGCGGCCTCTACTTCCGGGGCAAGCTCGCCTACGCGGAGGCGTTCGCCGCCCCGCCCCCCGGCGTGGCCCCGGTCTACGTGATCACGCCGAACGAAGGGCTGCGCCGGGCCGACGAGCTCGTGGACCTGGCGCGGCTGCGCGCGTTCTCCCGGGTCGACATCGACGCGGCCGACGCCCGCTACCATGGGCCGCTCCGGCGGGACGCCCGCCGCCTCGCCGCCGCACTCGACCCGACCGGCGAGGTGGTGCTGCTCGGCAGCGTCGCCACCGGCAAGTACGTCGACCCACTCACGGAGGCCCTGGGAGGTCGGCTTCGCTTCCCCGCCGACTTCGTCGGCCGCGGCGACATGCGCCGGGGCGGCCTGCTCCTGCGCTGCGTGCGCGCCGGCCGCGAGCTGGCCTACACCCCGGTGACGGGCGCGGCGCGCCGCGGCCGGCGCCCGGCCCGCCTCGAGCGGCGGCCATGAGCCCTCGGGCCCCGGCCCGCCACCGCGCCGCGCGCCCGGCCACGACGCCGCCGGCCCGCCTGCTCCCGCGCGACACCGACACGGTCGAGGCCCGCGTCGGCGGCCGCTCGGTCACGCTCACCAACCTGCGCAAGCCCTTCTGGCCGGAAGAAGGGCTCACCAAGCGCGACCTGCTCCAGTACTACTTCGACATCGCGCCGGTGCTGCTGCCCCATCTGCGGGACCGCGCGATGGTCATGAAGCGCTACCCGAACGGCGCGCACGGCCCGTTCTTCTTCATGAAGCGGGCGCCCTCGCCGCGGCCCGACTGGATCGAGACCTGCGCGATCGAGCACGCGTCGAAGAGCGTGATC
>DATJIR010000399.1:0-3553 GCA_035493135.1 Verrucomicrobiia bacterium | reverse complement strand
AGCCGCGAGGCCACCGCCTGCGCGCCGTAGCCGGAGAAGCACGGGGTGTAGACCGCCCCGATGCGCACCACCGCGAGCGTCGCGATCACCGCCTCCGCGCACATCGGCAGCAGGATGCCGACGGTGTCGCCCGGCCGGATGCCGAGACGCTTGAGCGCGTTGGCGAGCCGGCCCACCTCCGCGCCGAGCTCGCGGTAGCTGAGCGTCCGGACCGTTCCGTCCTCGGCCTCGGTGATGACCGCGGGCTTGTCCCCGCGCCCCGCCGCGATGTGGCGGTCCACCGAGTTGTCGGCGAGGTTCAGGCGGCCGCCCTCGAACCAGCGAGGCCACTCGATGCCCTTCGAGGTGTCGAGCACGCGGCGATAGGGCGCGAACCAGTGGAAGCCGAGGTCGCGCGACACCGCGTCCCAGTACCACTCCGGCTCCGTGACCGAGCGCCGCTGCAGCTCGGCGAGCGTCGCGATCCCCTGCCCGGCCATGAAGCGGCCCATGCGGGTGCGCCCCGCCGCCTCGGGATCGGGGCGCCAGATGATCTCGTCCGTGCTCATCGCGCCTCAGGCCTCCAGGTCGGCCAGCGCCGACTCCTCGATGCTCCGCCACTCCGCCAGTGGCTCGAGCCACTCGACCTGCCGCGCGGTGAAGGGCGGGCTCGCGGGGCCGCGCGGCTCGAGCCACCGCTTGAGGTAGAGCCCGGCGGACAGGAGGTTCCGGAAGCCCTGCCCCTGCTCGCGCAGCGCCTGGCCCTCGGCGAGCAGCAGCGAGCCGGCCAGCAGGTGATAGAGCGTGTCGGCCACCGGCCGCGCCATCAGCTCCCGCTCCGCGGCGGGCCGCGCGGCCCAGCCCGCGGTCTGGCGCGCGACCGCCTCCAGGGTCGCGCGCGCCAGGTCCACCAGCGGCTTGGCGGCCGGCTCCGCGACCCGCCCGAGCCGCTCGCCGACGAAGGTCGCCAGCGCCTCGAGCCCGCGGTCCTTCAGGATCGCGCGCTGGACGTCGAGCGCCACCACGTTGGCCGAGCCCTCCCAGATGGCGCCCAGGTACGCGTCGCGCAGCAGGCGCGGGTTGACCCACTCCTCGACGTAGCCGTTGCCGCCGCGCACGTTCATTGCCTCCGCGGTCACGTCGCGCGCGCGGAGCGTGATCCAGTACTTGGCGAGCGGCGTCCACACCCGCGCGAGCGCGCGGGCCTCCGCGCTCCCGGTGCCGCGGCGGTCCAGCAGCGCGGCCCCGTTCAGGATGACCGAGGCGGCGGCCTCCGCGTCGAGCAGCATCGAGAGCAGGTTGCTGCGCAGCAGCGGCAGCTCGATCAGCGGGTGCCCGAAGGCGATCCGCTGCCGCGCGTGGACGAGCGATTCGAGCAGGCCGCGCCGCATGAGCCCGGCCGCGCGCATCGCGTTCGACAGCCGGGAGCCGTTCACCATCTCCATCATCTGCTTGAAGCCCGAGCCGAGCTCGCCCACCACCCAGGCCCGCGCCCCCGCGTAGGTCACCTCGCCGGTGGCCATCGAGCGCGAGCCGAGCTTGTCCTTCAGCCGGTTGATCGTCCACGCGTTCAGGCTGCCGTCGGGCAGGCGCCGGGGCACCAGGAACATCGCGAGCCCGCGCGTGCCCGCGGGCGCTCCGTCGGGCCGGGCGAGCGTGAGCGCCAGCTCCGCGTTGGCCACCGAGGTGAACCACTTGTCGCCCCAGAGGCGCCACTGTCCGTCCGCGTCTCGCCGGGCCACGGCGGTGGAGGCGCCCACGTCGGAGCCCCCGGTGCGCTCGGTCATCCACTGGGTGCCCTGCCAGAGCTCGGCCGGATCGGTCGCGGTGAGGTGCGGCAGGTAGCGCGCCCGGAGCTCCTCGCTGCCGAACGCCCCGAGCATGCGGGCGCACGAGTCCGTCATGTTGACCGGGCAGAGCAGCCCGAACTCGCTCTGCGCGAAGAGATAGGAGAGCGCGTACTTCACGACCTGCGGCGCGCGGTCGGGAAAGCCCAGCACGCCCGGCCGGTGGGCCATGGCGGCCAGCCCGAATCGGCCGAACGCGATCTCCTCCATGCGACGGTAGGCCGGGTGCTTCACCACCTCGTCCACGCGGCGGCCCTGCGCGTCGAACGGCCGCAGCACCGGCGGGTTGCGGTCGGCCTGAGCGGCCAGCTCGTCCAGCTCGCCGCCCGCCACCTCGCCCAGGGCCACGAGATGCGGGCGGGCGCGCGCGTAGACCTCGGGACCCATCACCTGCTCGCAGAGGAGCTGGAAACTCCGGTCCTCGAGGAAGAAGTTCAGGCCCTTCGTGGTCGGCATCGCGTCCTGCGCGGGCGGTGGGAACGACGGCGGCGGCGTCATCGTGCACCCGAGTCTATCGCAGCCCGGCGCTCTGTGGTAGGAGTGACGCCGTCGTCCACCACAAGTCCCAGGAGGCGAAGATGGCGCGCAAGCCGGCAACGCCCCGGGCCGGGAAGACCCGGGCCCCGGAGGCCGACGCGATCGACCCGAAGCACCGGTGGGAACGGCCCATCCAGGCCCCGGGCCACACCCAGGTGGATTTCGAGGAGCGCGTGGACTTTCGTCGCCTCCACGACTACCGCATCGCCCGCACCCGGAGCGCGCTGGCCACGTCGGGCCTGGGCGCGCTCCTGGTCTTCGACCAGTACAACATCCGCTACATCTCGGGCACCGTCATCGGCGAGTGGGCCCGCGACAAGCTCACCCGCTGGTGCCTGCTCACCGGAAACGGCGAGCCCTGGGTGTGGGACTTCGGCTCCGCCGCGCGCCACCACCGGCTCTCCACCCCGCAGCTGCCCGCCAACCAGTGCCTGGCCGGCATGGTGGGCATGCGGGGGGCGGTCTCGCCGAAGGCGGGGCTCTTCGAGCGGGCCGCGCGCGAGATCCGGGACATCCTCGCCCGCGAGGGCGTGGCCGACATGCCCCTCGGCATCGACGTGGTCGAGCCGCCGTTCCTGTTCGCGCTGCAGAAGCTGGGTCTCGAGGTGCGCGACGGCCAGCAGGTGATGCTGGAGGCGCGCGTGATCAAGAACGCGGACGAGCTGGTGCTGCTCAACATGGCCGCGGCCATGGGCGACGGCGTGTACCAGGACATCTTCGAGGCGCTCAAGCCGGGCGTGCGGGAGAACGACATCGTGGCCCTGGCCAACAAGCGGCTCTACGAGATGGGCTCGGACTGCGTGGAGGCCATCAACGCGATCTCGGGCGAGCGCTGCTCCCCGCACCCGCACAACTTCACCGACCGCATCATCCGCCCCGGGGACCAGGCCTTCTTCGACATCATCCAGTCCTACGTGGGCTACCGCACCTGCTACTACCGCACCTTCAGCGTGGGGCGCGCCACCGCGCCGCAGCAGAGCGCCTACAAGCGCGCCCGCGAGTGGATGGACTCCGCCATCGCCCTCATCAAACCCGGGGTGGGCACCGACCGCATCGCCCGCGCCTTCCCACGCGCCCAGGACATCGGCTTCGAGAGTGAGATGGCCGCGTTCGGCCTCAACTTCTGCCACGGGCTCGGCCTCGGGCTCCACGAGCGGCCGATCATCTCGCGGCTCAACTCCTTCGACGAC
>DATJIR010000398.1:0-15923 GCA_035493135.1 Verrucomicrobiia bacterium | reverse complement strand
GCCGCGCCCACCGTGTCGGCCAGCGCCATCAGGGTACCCCCGTGCAGCGCGCCGCCGACCGTGCGCAGCTCGTCACGGATGGTCAGCTCGGCGACCACGCGGTCCGGCGTGGCTAGGACGATGCGCAGGCCGAGCAGCGTGCTCAGCGTGCCGCTCATCCGCTCGTTGAACAGCTCGGGATCGATCGCCATGGTCTCTCCTCTCGGGCTCCGGCCGGAGCGTCGCGGCCCTCCCGGCCTCGACGATCCTGGCTCCGAGCGCGCGCCGACTCAATTACCTCCCAGGTAATGGCGAAGGCGCATGGCGCGGTGTACCGTGCCGCCATGAAAACCGCCGCCGCATCCACGAAGACGACGAAGGCCAGCCCGGTGGGCCGGCTCATCAAGCACTGGCGGGAGCGCCGCCGCCTGAGCCAGCTGAGCCTGGCCGTCGACGCCGAGATCTCCACGCGCCACTTGAGCTTCATCGAAACCGGGCGCTCCCAGCCGAGCCGTGACATGGTTCTGCTGCTGGCCCGCGCCCTCGAGGTGCCGCCGCGCGGGCGCAACGACCTGCTCGCCGCGGCGGGCTACGCGCCGGTCTACCGGGAGACCGCGCTCGACGCTCCGCAGATGAGCGACGTGCGCCGCGCGCTCGACTTCACGCTCCGCCAGCAGGAGCCCTTCCCGGCCCTCGTCGTCGACGGGCACTGGAACCTCCTGATGAGCAACCAGGGCGCCCAGCGGCTGATGGCGCGCTTCGTCTCCTCCGAGGACATGGCCGCGGTGGGCGGTCGCCCGAACGCGATGCGGCTCTTCTATCATCCACGCGGCATGCGGCCCTACATCGTGAACTGGGAAGCCACCGCGGCGGCCCTGATCCAGTGGCTGCACCACGACCTGGCCCGCGGCGTCGGCGACGACGAGACGCGCCGCCTGCTCGCGGAGCTGCTCGCGTACCCCGACGTGCCCCAGAAGTGGCGGAGCCTCGATCTCGACATCACCCCGGTCCCGTTCCTGGCCGTCGAGATGCGCAAGGACGATTTCCACGTGAAGTTCTTCTCGACCCTCGCGAGCCTCGGCGTGCCCTACGACATCACGCTGCACGAACTGCGGGTGGAATGCTTCTTCCCCGCCGACGCCGCGAGCGAGGCACTGCTGCGGGGGCTTGCCCGGTGAAGTACGTGCTCCTCTACGACTCGGCGCCGGACGTGCGCGCGAAGGCGCCCGCGCACTTCCCCGCGCACCGGGCCCGCATGCAGGAGTTCCATTGGCGCGGCACCCTCCTGATGGCCGGCCCCTTCGGCAATCCGGAGCGGGAAGGCTCGATGGCCGTCTTCACCACCCGTGAGGCGGCGGAGGAGTTCGCGCAGGGTGACCCGTTCGTCGTCCACGGCGTCGTCGCGCGGTGGCACGTCCGCGAGTGGAACGAGGTCCTCTCATGACGACGGCGTCGGCCCGGCCCACCCAGTTCGGCCGCATTCATCCTCCCGACGAGGAGTGGCTCGCGAAGAACCCGCCCGAGCCGATCCTCGAGCCGGACCTGCCGATCATCGACACCCACCATCACCTGTGGCACCGCGGCGAGCACCGCTACTTCCTGCCCGACTTCCTGGCCGACGTGGCCAACGGGCATCGGGTGGTCGCCACCGTGTTCCTCGAGTGCCACTCGATGTATCGCGCGGGCGGCCCCGCGGAGATGCGACCGGTGGGCGAGACCGAGTTCGTCGCCGGCCAGGCCGCGATGAGCGCCAGCGGCCTGTACGGCCCCACCCGCGTGGCCGCCGGCATCGTGGGCTTCGCCGACCTGACCCTCGGCGATCGCGTCGAGCCGGTGCTGGAGGCGCATCTGCGGGCGGGCGGCGGGCGATTCCGCGGGGTGCGCCACGCGGCGGCGTGGGACGCGAGCGACGTCATCGGCAACAGTGAGGCGGCGGGCGGTCCGCACCTCTACCGGAGCCCCGAGTTCCGCGCCGGCCTGGCGCGCCTGACCCGGCTCGGCCTCTCGCTCGACGCGTGGGCCTTCCACCCGCAGCTCGGCGAGGTGACGGAGCTGGCCCGGGCCCACCCCCACGCCAACATCGTCCTGGGCCACGTGGGCGGCGTGCTCGGCTACGGCCCCTACACCGGCAAGCAGAAGGAGGTCTTCGCGGCCTGGAAGGCGTCGATGGCCGAGCTGGCCCGGTGCGACAACGTCAGCGTGAAGCTCGGCGGGATGATGATGCGCCTGGCCGCCTACGACTACCGCACCCAGCCCAAGCCGCCCACCTCCACCGAGCTGGCCGCGCTCTGGGGCCCCTACTTCGAGACCGTCATCGAGCTCTTCGGTCCGCGCCGCTGCCTCTTCGAGAGCAACTTCCCGGTCGACAAGATGGGCATCGGCTGGGCCGCGCTCTGGAACGCGTTCAAGCGCATCGCCGCGGGTGCCTCCCCGGCCGAGAAGCAGGCGATGTTCGCGGACACCGCGCGGCGGGTGTACCGGCTGGAGTGAGCGGCGGCCCACCCGCATGGACTTCGGGTTCTCCACCGCCGAGCAGGCCTTCGCGGACGAGGTGCGCGCCTTCCTGCGCGCGCATCCCCCGGAGACGTTTCCTCCCGACGGCACCGACGCGGGCTACGGCTCCGGCGCGCACTCGCGCGCTTTCACCCGCGCGCTCGGCGAGCGGGGCTGGCTCAGCCTGACCTGGCCGCGCGAGCACGGCGGCCAGGAGCGGCCCATGGGCTTCCTGCTCGTCCTGCTGGAGGAGCTGGCCGCCGCCGGCGCGCCGTTCGGCCCGGTCGCCGGCTGCCTCCAGGTCGCCGAGTCGATCATCCGGAACGGGTCGGAGACGCTGCGGCGGGAGATCCTCCCGCAAATCGCCGCCGGCCTCGCCACCTTCTGGCAGGGCTACAGCGAGCCCGGCGCCGGCTCCGATCTCCTCGCGCTCGAGACGCGGGCGCGGCTCGACGGCGACCACTGGGTGCTCGACGGCCGCAAGATCTGGTCGAGCCACGCCGGCATCGCCACCCACGGCACGGTGCTCGCGCGCACCGACCCCGCGTCCAGCCGTAGCCGCGGCCTCAGCATGCTGATGGTCGACAACCGCCTGCCCGGGCTGGACGTGCGTCCCATCCGGAGCCTCACCGGCCAGGTCTATCACTACGAGGTCTTCATGGACGGCGTGCGCGTGCCGCACGACTTCGTCATGGGCCGGCCCGGCGAGGGCTTCGGTCAGCTCCTGCGCGGCCTCGACACCGACCGCTTCTGGGGCCGCTTCTACAAGGCGCCGTTCCTCCGCCGCATCCTGGGGCTGCTGGTCGAGCACGCGCGCGCGGAGCGGCCCGACGACGCGGTGGCGCGGCACCGCCTGGCCCAGGCCGCCACCGAGATCGCCGCGCTCCGCGCGCTCTTCCGGCGCGCGGCATGGCTCATCGAGCGCGGCCTGCCGGCCACCGGCGAGGTCTCCGCCGCCAAGGTGATGGCCGACGAGCTGGGGCAGCGCGTGCTGTCGCTCGGCATGGAGTTGCTCGGGCCCGCCAGCCTCCTCCGGGCGGGCTCCCGCGGGGCCCGCCTGCGCGGCGAGATCGAGCATCAGTACCAGACGAGCTGGGGCCATACCCTCGCCGGGGGCACCTCCGAGATCCAGCGGACGACCATCGCGGTGCGCGCCCTCGGCCTGCCGGCCGAGCCCCGCGTCCGCGGATAGCCAGGCCCGCTGATGGATCTCGCGTTCTCGCCCGCTCAGCAGCTCCTCCAGCAGTCGGCGCGCGCGTTCCTGCAGCAGCGCTGCCCCCTCGAACGCGTGCAGGAGGTGGCCCTCGACCCGCGCGGGTTCGCCGCAGACCTCTGGAAGGAGATCGCCGCGCTCGGCTGGCCGGGGCTGCTGATCTCGCCCGAGCTGGGTGGCAGCGGCGGCTCGGTCGGCGAGGCGCTCGCCCTCGTCGAGGAGCTGGGGCGGGCCTGCTTCCCGGGCCCGTTCATCGCGAGCGCGCTCGTCGCCACGACCGCGCTCGGCCTGGCCGGGGGGCGACGCGCTCACGACCTGCTCGCCGCCCTGGCGGTGGGAGAGCGCACCTGCACGCTCGCGGTGCTGGAGGCAGCGGGCCGGCTCGACCCGGATGCCCTGACGCTGCCCGTCGCCGCGCCCGGCCGCCTCACCGGCCGCAAGCTCTTCGTCCCGGACGCCCACGTGGCGACCGACGTGATCGTGCTGGGACGCGGGGCCGCCGGCCCCACCGCGCTCCTGCTGCCGCTGGACCGCGCCGGCATCGGCGCGCACGCGCTCGACACCATGACCGGCGACAAGCTCTTCGAGCTCGAGCTCGCCGACGTGGCGATCGGTCCCGACGATCTGCTGGGCGCGCCCGGCGACGGCTGGGCCCTGCTGGCCCCCGCCTTCCGCCTGGGCGCCCTCGCCCGGTGTGCCGAGATCGTGGGCGCCGCGCAGCGCGTGCTCGAGCTCTGCGTGGAGCATGCCCGCGTGCGGGTGCAGGGCGGGCGGCCGATCGGAAGCTACCAGGCCATCCAGCACGCCTGCGCCGACCTCTACCGCGACGTCGAGAGCGCGCGATGGCTCACCTGGGAGGCGGAGTGGACGCTCGCCACCGGCCGGCCCGACGCCGATGCCGCGGTGGCCGCGGCCAAGGCCTACGTCGCCGAGGCCGGCCTGCGCGTGGCGCGCCGGGGCCACCAGATCATGGGCGCGATCGGCTACTGCGAGGAGCACCCGCTCCACCTCTTCCACAAGCGCATCCTCGCGGCCGCGCTCGACGCGGGCGACGCGACCGGGCACCTGGACACGGTCGCGAGATCGATCGGGCTCCCGAGGGACCGGTCGGCTTGAGGGATATCGCTGCGCTCGACCGTCAGCGATACCTGGCCCTCGCGACGTTCCGCCGCACCGGGGCCGAGGTCCGGACTCCGGTCTGGTTCGCGGTGGCCCACGGCAAGATCTACGTCTTCACCGCCGGCGAGTCGGGCAAGGTCAAGCGGCTCCGCCACTCGTCGCGGGCGCGCGTGGCCCCGTGCGACATGCGCGGGCAGGTTCGTGGGACATGGTCGGACGGGACCGCCCACCTCGTCACCGAGCCCCGCGTGATCGAGCGGGCCCACGCCGCGCTGCGGGCGAAGTACGGGTGGCAGGCGTGGGTGGGCGACCTGTTCTCCCGGCTCACCGGCCGGATCGGACGCCGCGCCTGGATCGAGATCGAGGTCTGAGCCCTGGCCTCGCGGCGAGCGGTTCACACGGCCAGGACCGCGCTCGGGATCACGGGCGGCTGGATCGCGGCGGCCCTGCTCGCGCACTGGATCGTCCGCCGGGTGCCCACCCACCTCGCCCGCGAGCTCACCGCGACCGCGACCGGGCTCGTCATCGGGCTCGGCAGCGCGTGGTTCGAGCTGCGCCTGATCCCGCGCCACGTTCGGTCCCTGACCGTGGGCGGTCTGCTCCTGGTGCGAACCTTCTTCTACGTCACCCTCTGCGCGGTCGTGATCCACGTGGTGACGATGAGCCTGCTGGGGCTGGCCGAGCACGGGGGGCCGCTCGGCTACTACACGTCCGAGCAGTACCGGGACTTCGTGCTGGGCGGCCGGTTCCTGACCGCGCTGGCCGTCCTCACCCTGGCGAGCTTCCTCATCAACTTCGTCCGGCAGCTCAACCGGATGCTCGGCCCGGGAACCCTGGCGAACCTCCTCCTGGGCCGCTACCACCGGCCGGTCGAGGAGGAGCGCATCTTCATGTTCCTCGACCTGAACGACTCCACCGCGATCGCGGCGGCGCTGGGCCCCCTTCGATTCAACGACTTCAAGAACGACTTCTTCCACGACATCGCCGAGCCGATCCTAGAGACGCGCGGCCGGATCTACCAGTACGTCGGGGACGAGGCGGTGGTCACCTGGACCGCCGAGCGCGGGCTCCATCAGGGCAACTGTCTGCGCTGCGTCTTCCTCGTGACCGAGCGCATCCACGAGCAGAAGGACCGGTACCTCGCGCGGTACGGGATCGTCCCCGAGTTCAAGGCCGGCATCCACGGGGGCATCGTCGTGACCGCCGAGATCGGCGACATCAAGAAGGACATCGTCCACAGCGGCGACACCGTCAACACCGCGGCCCGGGTCGAGGCGCAGTGCCGCCCGCTGGAGCGGCGCGTGCTGGTGTCGGGGGCCCTGCTGGACCGCTGCCGCGTGCCCGAGGAGCTCGAGGTCGAGGACATGGGCGACCGGGAGCTGCGCGGCAAGGCGGAGGCGCTCCGCCTCTACAGCGTCCGGGCCCGCGCGTAGGCGGTCGCCCCCGGATCCGCCGCCCTACCAGGGCAGGATCGCGGGAGCGTACTCCTCGATCCGCTCCTCCACCGCCATCAGCGGCTCGATGCCGTAGAGCGTGCGCGCGTTCTCGCCCATCAGCTTTCGCTGCGCCGCGGCCGGCACCTTGAACTCGGCCATGTGGTGCAGGCCGTCCCACGCGTCCTCGGCGTCGTGGTGCGGATAGTCCGACGACCAGATCGCGACGTCCTGGAACACGTCCCACAGGCGATAGACCAGCGTCTCGTCCGACTCGAAGCCGATGAAGCAGCGCTCGTTGAACACGTCGACCGGATCGCGGATGAGCCGGTTGTCGCGCTGGAAGGCGAACAGGTTCGAGAAGTTCGAGGAGCGCGACAGCACCAGCGGGAGCCACGAGGCGTTGGACTCCAGCACCGCCGCCTTGAGCTTCGGGAACTTCTCCAGCCAGCCGGTCTGCACCACCACCGTCACCCAGGTCATCGCCTCCAGCAGGAAGCCGAGCGTCTCGGAGGCGTCGATGGCGGGATCCATGGCCGCGGTGATGTTGGACACGAACTGCCCGGGCGAATAGACCACCGACTCGTCGGTGAACAGCAGCCCCTGGCCCGAGTGGCCGCGCGCCTGGGCCATGCGCTCCCCCCATTCGGGGGTCAGCGCCTCGCGGGAGGGGAAGGTGTGCATGGCCAGCACCGTCCCGGTGGCCTCGAACTCGCGCCACAGGGGATCGAACTCGGCCAGGGTGGGGTAGCGCCCGTTCCAGAAGCAGGGGCGCACCGCCGCCGCCTTGAAGCCCAGCTTGGCGACCCGCCGGAGCTCCGCGATCGACGCCTCGACGCTCTGCAGCGGCAGGACCGCGCAGGGGAACAGCCGCCGCCGGTCGGCCGCGCAGTAGTCGAGCACCCAGTTGTTGTAGGCCTGGGCCAGCACGGTCGCCGCCTCGGCGCTGCGGACCAGGGCCAGACGCACGAACCACGTGGGGAACAGCATCACCTGGTCGGTGCCCAGCGCGTCCATGTCCCGGAGCCGCGCGTGCGGGTCGCGGCAGCCGAGCAGGCGCCCGAACTTCCCCTGCCAGGCCGCGGTGCCGGGGGTGAGCCGGCCCACCTCCTTCTTGTCCCAGCGCGCCCAGCCGACCTCGGCCGCGTTCGAGCGCTCGCGCGCGGCCGGGACCACCCGGCCGTTGATGAAGAGCAGGTCGCTGTCGGTGTGGAAGCAGAACTGCGTCTTCACCCAGGCGCGGCTCCGGGCCGGCACGTACTCGTCCCAGATCGCGGGCGGCTCGACGACGTGGCTGTCGCAGTCGAAGACGGGGAAATCCTTGCGGGCGCTCGTGGCCACGGCGATCCTCCTGTCTCTTTCAATGTCGAGAGGCGCATTCTATTATCCGGGGACGGCATGGACAAGACTCCGGGGATCGAGCGCTTCTCGCTGTCGGGGCGCGTGGCGCTGGTCACCGGCGCGACGCGCGGGCTGGGGCTGGCGATCGCGCGGGGCATGGCGGCGGCCGGCGCCGCGGTCGGGATCAACGGGCGCGACCCGGCGCGGACCGAGGAGGTCGCGAGCGGCATTCCGAACGCCTTCCCCGCTCCCTTCGACATCACCGACCTGAGCGCGGCGGCGGCGGCGATGGGCGCGCTCGTGGCCCGGCACGGTCGCCTCGACTGCCTCGTCAACAACGCGGCGGTGCGTGACCGCCGGGCCCTGGAGGAGATCGCGGCCGAGGACTTCCGCCGTCTGATCGAGACCAACCTGGTGGCGCAGTACGAGCTCTCTCGCGTGGCCGCGCGGCACATGGCGGCCCGCGGCCAGGGGCGGCTCGTCTTCGTCAGCTCGATGGTGGGCCCGCGGTCGTTTCAGGGCGATCCGGCCTACGTGGCCTCGAAGGGCGGGCTCGAGGCCCTGATGCGCGCGCTCGCGGTCGAGCTGGGCCCGAGCGGGATCGCGGCCAACGCGATCGCGCCCGGGTTCTTCCTGACCGACGGAAACGCCCCGTTCTTCTCCCAGCCGCGGGTCGTCGAGCTGGCGCGGCGCATCCCGCTGCAGCGGTTCGGCCGGCCCGACGAGCTGGTGGGTGCCGCCGTCTTCCTGGCCTCCGACGCCGCCTCCTACATCACCGGCCAGGTCCTGACCGTGGACGCGGGGCTCTCGGTCGCGCTCTAGGCAAAGGTCGGGGCTCGACGTTGGCACCTATTGCTGGAGACACCCCACGGACGTGGAGCGGCTGATCCAGCGGGCTCAGCAAGGAGACCTCGACGCGTTCGCGGAAGTCACGCGGCGTTTTCAGCACATGGCCTTCGGCTACGCGGTGGCCCTCCTGCGCGATCTCCAGCAGGCGGAAGACGTGGTCCAGGAAGCCTTCGTCGCCGCCTGGTTCGGGCTGCGCGATCTCGCCGATCCGGCCGCCTTCCCCGGCTGGCTCAGGGGAATCGTGCGGGCAACGTGGCGGTAAGCTCCGGCGGTCGCGTCTGCATGACGAGTCCTCCCCTATACTCCGGCCCGCCTCAGATCGCGTATATCACGCGATCGCCGCGCACCCCACGATCCGCCGTCTCCGCTCTCGCGAACGCGCATCACGCCGCTGGTGCGGGGCACTCAGCGCGTATTCCATCAGCCTGTTCGACCCGCTCCGCGGCCGCCCGTAGAAGGCTGTCAGGGGGAAATCGCCGCTCGCCCTCAGCTCGCGCGACGGCTCGCCACCGCGCGCTCCATGTCGGCCGGCAGGGGCGCGTGGAACTCCACGTACTCGCCGGTGGCCGGATGCACGAAGCCGAGCACGGCCGCGTGGAGCATCGGACGACCCAGCGCGGGATCGGCCGGCGCCGTGCCATAGCTCGCGTCGCCAAGGACCGCGTGGCCGATCGAGGCCAGGTGCACGCGGATCTGATGCATGCGACCGGTACGCGGGCGCGCCTCGACCAGCGTCGCCTCGGGCCCGAGCCGCTCGGCCGCGCGATACTCCGTCACCGCCTGTCTCGGAGCCGCGGAGCGGACCGAGACCCGGCGCCGATCGCGCGGGTCACGTCCCAGTCCCTGGTCGATGAGCCCGCCCCGCCGGACCGCGCCGGCCACCAGGGCGAGGTACACGCGGTGAACGGAGTGCGAGCGGAACTGGCGCGAGAGATCGCGGTGGGCCGCGTCGGTCTTGGCGATCACGAGAACGCCGCTCGTGCCCTTGTCGAGGCGATGGACCAGCCCGGGCCGCGCGCGCCGCCCCTCGCCCGGACCCACGTGGTGCACGAGCCCGTTGAGCAGGGTGCCCGTCCAGTGGCCGGGGCCGGGATGCATCACCAGGCCCGGCGGCTTGTCGATCACCAGCAGCTCCGCGTCCTCGTGGAGAACGTGCAGCGCGAGCGGCTCGGGCTCGACCGCCGGAGGCTCGCGCACCGGGACGTGGCAGGTGATGACGTCGCCCGGGCGGATCAGCCGGGCGGGCTTCGTCCGCCGCCCATTGACGGTGATCAGCCCGCCGTCGATCCATCGCTGGACCACCGCGCGCGACAGGTGCGCGGTCTGGGTAGACAGGAAGACGTCGAGGCGACGCGGGGCCTGCCCGGCAGACACCGTCGTCACCGGCTGCATCGCGTCGGTCAGCCGCCCAGCATGATCGCCGCCGCCTTCTCCGCGATCATGATGGTCGGCGCGTTGGTGTTGCCGCCGATCAGGCTCGGCATGATCGAGGCGTCGACCACGCGGAGCCCGTCCAGCCCGTGCACGCGGAGAGAGGCGTCCACCACCGCCAGGTCGTCCGAGCCCATCTTGCAGGTGCCCACCGGATGGAAGATGGTGCCCGAGGCGCGGTCGCGCACGTAGGCCGCGATCTCGGCCTCGGTGCGCGCCTCCGCGCCCGGGCCCAGCTCCCGCCCGAGGATGTCGCCGAGGGGCTTGGCCCGGAAGATCTGGCGCACCATCTGGATCCCCGCCACGAACTGCGGGAGGTCGGCGGGGTCGCTCAGGTAGGCCGGATCGATGAGGGGCTGGTCGAGCGGATCGGCGGAGGCGAGCGTGATCTGGCCGCGGCTCGCCGGGCGATTCACGTAGAACGCGAACGTGATGCCGTGACAGTAGGGCTGGAACGCCTCGATCGGCGACTCGGTCAGGCAGTACGGCAGGAAGAAGCCCTGCAGGTTGGGCGGCCCGTCGGCGCCCCCGGTCCGGAGGAAGGCGCCCGCCTCCGCGATGTTCGAGGTGAAGAGGCCCTGCCGCGTCGCCTCGTACTCGGCCTGCACCTGGGCGAGCTGCTCGGGCGTGGCGCCGTAGAGCGAGAATGGTACCGTGATCTCGTTGCGGACGAACGTGCCGAGGTGATCGTGAAGATTCCGGCCGACCCCGGGCAGGTCCGCGACCACGTCGATGCCGATCGAGCGCAGATGGTCGGCGGGGCCCACACCGGAGAGCAGCAGGAGCTGCGGCGAGTTGACGCTGCCGCCGCAGAGGACGACCTCGCGCGCCGCGTCGGCCAGGGCCGACTGCCCGTGGCGCACGTACTCGACGGCGGTCGCGCGCCGGCCCGTGAAGCGGATCCGGCAGGTGAGCGCGCCGGTGACCACGGTGAGGTTCGAGCGCGACAGCACGGGGCGCAGGAAGGCGCTCGCGGTGCTCCAGCGCAGCCCGTCCTTCTGGGTGACCTGGTAGAAGCCCGCGCCGTCCTGCACCGGCCCGTTGAAGTCGGCGTTGGCGGGCACGCCGGTCTCCTGCGCGGAGGCCACGAACATCTCGGAGAGCGGGTGACGGAACCGGTGGTCGGCCACGTTGAGCGGGCCGCCGCGGCCGTGGTAGCGGTCCTCCAGGCGCTCGTTGTGCTCCGACTTCCGGAAGACCGGCAGGACGTCCTCGTAGCTCCAGCCCTTGTTGCCGGCCAGGGCCCAGCGGTCGTAGTCCGAGGCGTGGCCGCGGATGTAGATCATGTAGTTGATCGAGCTGGACCCGCCGAGCGTCCGCCCGCGCGGCCACGGGAACCGCCGCAGGTTGCAGTGCGCCTGAGGCACCGTGCGGTAGCGCCAGTCGTGCGGGCCGTCCGGCAGGAAGCCCATCATCGCGGGCGTGTGGATGAAGGGCGAGGTGTCGGGGCCGCCGGCCTCGAGCAGCAGCACGCTGACGGCGGGATCCGCGGAGAGGCGGTTGGCGAGAACGCAGCCGGCGGAGCCGGCGCCGACGATCACATAGTCGTACATGGCGGGCCTCCTGGCAGGCCGACCGTAGGCGCTGAGGCGCCCGCTGTCAAGCCGTGCCCGTTCCCCGCGCACCTTGACAGCCACCACGAGGGGATGCTACTCGGGGACACGCTAAGCCGTCGCCCGGGCACCCCCACAAGGAGACCGTCCATGAACCGGATCGCGCGCTGGTCCTGCCTCGGCACGATGGTCGCACTCGTCGCACTGCTCACCGGTCTCGTCGCGGGCTCCGCCGCCGCCCAGGAGACGCCGCGCATGGGCGGCGTGCTCAAGGTCGCGTCGATCGGCGAGCCGCCGACGCTCGACATCCCGATGAGCACCGCCACGCTGGTCTACGAGATCATGTGGCACGTCAACGAGTCGCTCTTCACCTACGACAAGAGCTTCAACCCGGTGCCCCTCCTCGCCGAGTCCTACACCCTCTCCGACAAGGGCCTGCGCTACACCATCGTGCTGCGCAAGGGGGTGAAGTTCCACAACGGCAAGGAGATGACCTCGGCCGACGTGGTGCCGTCGCTCAGGCGCTGGGGGCGGGTCGCCTCGGTCGGCCGCGTGCTCTGGAAGTACGTGGAGAGCGTGGACGCCAAGGACCCGTACACCGTGGTGATCAGCATGAAGCAGCCGTCGAGCTCGCTCATCTACGGGCTCTCCGAGCCGCACGCCGCGGTCTATCCGAAGGAGAGCATCGAGGCCGCGGGCGAGGGTCAGCTCAAGGAGTTCATCGGCACCGGCCCCTACCGCTTCGTGGAGCACCGGCCGGACCGCCACATCAAGCTGGCCCGCTTCAAGGACTACAGCGCCCGCTCCGAGCCGCCCAACGGCTTCGGGGGCAAGCGCACCGCCTACTTCGACGAGATCCTCTTCCTCACCGTGCCCGAGACCGCGGTGCGCCTGGCCGGGGTCGAGACCGGCGAGTACCACCACGCGATGTTCGTCAAGCAGGACTCCTACGAGCGCATCAAGGGCGTGCCCGCGCTCGAGTCGCGGATCGTGAAGCCGCGCGGCTGGGCGGTGGCGGTCGTGAACCACAAATCGCCGCTGATGGGCCAGAAGCAGCTCCGCCAGGCCTTTCAGGCCGCGCTGGACATGGAGCCGATCCTGGTGGCGGGCTTCGGCTCGAAGGACTTCTACCGCCTCGACCCCGGGGTGTTCTTCCCGGAGCAGCCGTGGCACTCGACGGCCAGCGCCAAGCTCTACAACCAGAAGGACAAGGACAAGGCGCGCCGCCTCCTGAAGGAGGCGGGCTACGCCGGCCAGCCGCTCCGCTGGGTCACCACCCGCGAGTACGAGTTCATGTACAAGAACGCGCTCGTGGCCAAGCAGCAGCTCGAGGAGGTGGGGATCGCGATCGACCTGCAGGTGGTGGACTGGGCCACGCTGAACAACCGCACCCAGAAGCCGGAGCTCTGGGAGGTCTTCTCCACCGGCTTCGTCTTCTCCGCGGACCCGGCCAACCACGTCGCGCTCCGCTGCACGTTCAGCGGCTGGTGGTGCAACGAGGAGAAGGAGCGCCTCCTCGCCGAGCTGCAGGGCGAGAATGACGTGAAGAAGCGGAAGGCCATCATCGATCGCATCCAGACCGTGTTCTACGAGGACGTGGGGAGCGTCAAGCTCGGCGACTACTTCACCCTGGACGTCGCGCGCCGCGAGCTGCGGGGTGACTTCCGCACCGCGCCGCGCATGTACTTCTGGAACAGCTGGCTGGCCAAGTAGGGAGGCGTGCGGACCTACCTGCTGCGCCGGGTGCTGGCGGTGATCCCGGTGATGCTCGTGGTGGCCACCGTCACGTTCCTCCTCATCCACCTGGCCCCGGGCGACCCCGCCAGCGTCATCGCCGGCCCGGACGCGACGCCGGGGGACGTCGCGCGCCTCCGCCACCACCTGGGGCTCGACGAGTCCCTGCCCGCCCAGATCCTCCGCTGGTACGGGCGCCTCCTGAGGGGCGACCTGGGCGACTCCATCTTCCTGCGGCGGCCGGTCACCGAGGCGATCGTGGAGCGCCTCGAGCCCACCCTGCTGCTCACCGGCTGGGCCACCCTGATCGCGGTCCTGATCGGCGTGCCGGCCGGGATCGTCTCCGCGCGCTACCACAACTCGGCGGTGGACCAGTCGTTCATGGGGCTGGCCCTGATCGGCCTCTCGATCCCCAACTTCCTGCTCGGCCTCGTGATGATCCTGGTCTTCGGGGTCTGGCTGCGCTGGCTGCCGGTGGCCGGCTACGTGTCCCTCGACGTGGGCCTCTGGCCGAACGTCCGCTCGCTGCTCATGCCGAGCGTGTCACTCGGGCTCGTGCAGTCCGCCCTCATCGCGCGCATCACCCGCTCGAGCATGCTCGACGTGCTGCGCGAGCAGTACATCCTGGCCGGGCGCGCCAAGGGCCTGGCCGAGCGGGTGGTGGTCTACAAGCACGCGCTCAAGAACGCGATCATCCCGATCCTGACCGTGGTCGGCATCACCTTCGCGATCCTGGTCGGGGGCGCGGTGGTCATCGAGACCGTCTTCAACATCCCGGGGCTGGGGCGCCTCATCATCTCCGCGGTGCTGCGGCGCGACTACCCGGTGATCCAGGGCGTGGTGCTGGTCATCGCGGTCACCTACACCCTGATCAACCTGGCCGTCGATCTGGTCTACCTCACGGTCGATCCGCGGATCCGCTACCAGTGAGCACCGACCCGACGGGCTGGCGCTGGCTGCGCCTGCTGCGGCGGCGGCGAATCGCCCTGCTCGGCGCGATCCTGGTGGTGCTCAACCTGCTGGTCGCGATCCTCGCGCCGGTCATCGGGCGCTGGGAGCCCCAGCGGCTCGACGTGCAGGCGCGCCTGGCCCCGCCCACGCCCGCCCACTGGATGGGCACCGACGACGTCGGCCGCGACGTGTGGAGCCGCGTGGTCCACGGCACCCGGCTCTCCATGGTGGTGGGCGGCGCGGTGGTGCTGCTGTCGTTCGTGGGGGGCATCATCTTCGGCCTGCTCGGCGGCTACTATCGCCCGCTCGACAACGTGCTGATGCGGATCATGGACGGGTTCATGGCCTTCCCGGGCATCATCCTCGCCATCGCCCTGATGGCCTCCCTCGGGCCGAGCGTGCTGAACGTGATCCTGGCCCTCGGGATCGTGTACGTGCCGCGGGTGGCGCGCATCGTCCGCGGCTCGGTGCTGGTGATCCGCGAGACCCCGTACGTGGAGGCCGCGCTGGCCCTCGGCGTGTCCGACCCGGTGGTGCTGGCGCGCCACGTGCTGCCGAACTGCCTCTCGCCGGTGATCGTGCAGGGCACGTTCATCTTCGCGGCCGCGGTCCTCGGCGAGGCGGCTCTCTCGTTCCTGGGCGTGGGGGTGCCACCCCAGATCCCGTCCTGGGGCAACGTGATGGCCGAGGGACGCCTCTACCTCCAGCAGGCGCCGTGGCTCACCCTGTTCCCCGGCGCCGCGATCATGGCCTGCATCCTCGGGCTGAACCTCTTCGGCGACGGTCTGCGCGACCTGCTCGACCCGAAGATGCAGGGCGTGCGGAGCGCCGCCGCGCAGGAGTGACGGAGCTGGGGACGTTCCGGGCGATGGCGAGGAACGCGGCCGCCGAGCGCTCCCTTCCGGTCATGGACCGCTCGCCGGCTCAGTCGTCGCGGCCTTTCGCGCCCTTCGCTCCCAGCGTGGCTTGGAGACCTGTGACGAGTGCTCGGGTCTCCGCGGCGGTCAGCCGCGCGTCGGGATGGAGCGGGATGTAGTACCAGGGCGGCATCTCGCCCTTCTGCACCGCCTTGGCCGACTCCCGGGCCTCCTTCCGGGGCCGACCCCACTCCGAGAAGTTGAGCTTGCGACGGCCCTCGTCCACGTCCCGCTGAAGGAGCCACGACATCGGGGCCACGTGGGAGTACCACGGCCAGACCGTCTCGTTGCTGTGGCAGTCGTAGCACGCGCGGACGGCGAGGGCGCGCGTCGACGCCGTGTCCCAGGGCGGCTCCTCGCGACCGGAAGGGTTCGTGTGGCGCCGGCCGTAGGGCACGAGCTGGAGGGCCACGGCAATCACGACGATGACGGCGCCGGCCCAGCGGAGCGCCCGCATCGACTACTTGACCTCGACGGTCTTGACGTAGACCCCGGGCGATCCGGGCGCGTGCTTCATGTAGGCGCGCATCTTGGCGTTCACCGGGGAGGCGTCGCGCTGGGCGTTCCACGCCGCGCTCTCCGAGACCTTGGGGTGCTCGAATTCGTAGAGCGTCAGATAGGTGGGTGTGCCCTCCACCGCGCGGTACCGCCGGCCGCGGATCACCCCGGGCACCTTCTCGTAGTTCGGCACGTAGACCGTGTTGTACCACTCGTTGAACTCGCGGTCGGCGGCGGGCGGCACGTCCATGCGCCCGATCTGGAGCGCGGGGGCCATCGGCGCGGTCGCGATCGCCGGGGTCACCGCCTTCGGATGCAGCATCGTGTAGATGTTGCGGATGAACGGGGTGCCGATCGCCTGGGGCCCGATCTTCTTCGTCCACGGGGTGGGATTGCCCTGGACCTTCTTGTA
>DATJIR010000397.1:0-4956 GCA_035493135.1 Verrucomicrobiia bacterium | reverse complement strand
CGGCTGAACGACGGATCCACCTCGGCCGACCGGGCGAATGCCATGGCCGAGCGGGAGAGCGCGTCCTTGCCGAGCATGGTGGCGATGCCGGCGACGATGGAGACCTGCGAATCGCCGACGCCGTATTCGGCCAGGCCCATGCCGTACCAGGCGTAAGGCCAGGTGGGCTGGAGATCGATGGCCCACTGGAACTCGGAGGCGGCGTCGTCATAGTGCGAGTGGCCGGCGATCTCGCCCAGGCGGAGCGAGACGAAGCCCAGGCGGAGGTGGAGCACGACGTTGCTGCGGTCGGCGCGGGCCTGGTCGATCATCCGCCGCTCGAGGGCCAGGAGCGGCGTGGAGTCGCGGGTGCTCAACAGGGAGTCGCGGAGGGCTTCGAGGGCCGCACGGTCCGCGGGGGCCTGCGCGTCGAGCCCCGCGGGCAGGGCCGCGGCGGCGAGGCAGGTCAGCGCGAATGGGATGGAGAGAGGCCAGCGCATCACAATGTCCTTGGGGAACCGAATCTGGAGACGCCCGTGGTCTCCCTGCCGCCACAGCCCGGGCTACGGCGCCCGGGCGCGGTCGCGGAGAAACTGGCGGATGCCGTCGAACACGCCCTGCGCGTAGAGCCGCTGCCCCTCGGGCGAGCGGAGCGCGGCCTCCTGGTCGGGCAGCATCATGAAGAGCCCCTCGGCCAGGATGGCGGGCATCCAGGTGGGGCGGACGAGGGCCAGGTCGCCCCGGCCCACGCCGAGATCGCGCAGGCCCAGCCGCGCCACCAGGGCGCGGTCCACCGCCATGGCGAGCGGGATGCTCCGCGGGTGGTTGTAGAAGACGCTGGTGCCGTTGTTGGTGAACGGGTTGACGCCGTCGGGCAGCGCGTTGTTGTGGATCGAGATCAGGAGCTCGGCGTTGACCGTGTCGGCCAGCTTCGTCCGCGGGAAGAGATCCACGGCGCTGTCGGAGACGCGTGTCATCACCACGCGGGCGCCCGCCGACTGGAGGAGGTCACGGAGGATCAGCGCCACGCCAAGGTTGGCCTGCGCCTCACGGAACCCGGTGGGCCCGGTGGCGCCGATGGGCGGGTGGCCGGGATCCACCACGATCAGGCGGCCCTCGAGCGGATCACCGGCATCGATGACCGGCGGGCGGCGGATGTCGAGCAGGAGATCACCGCGGTCCCAGCGCGTGTGGAAGCCCCAGAGCGCGCGGCCCAGCTCGACCGTGAGCGTGACGTTCCGGTCGCTGCCCTGCGACCACGCCACCGAGCGGATGAGCGAGTCGGGACTCCCGTAGCGGATCCAGTTCACGTCGCCCACGGCGTTGTAGAGCGTGAGGGACAGGGTTCGCTCGGTCTCGGTCACCTGGAAGGGCACGCGGGCGCTCACCGGGATGCGCACGGTGACGCGGTCGGGCCGCGGCGTCAGCGTCACCGAGCCGACGACGGCGCGCTGGGTGGCGGCGGGCAGCACGTGCGCATCGGCCGCGGGAACCCAGACGTCGAGGCCCGGCGCCAGGCGGAGGCGGAGGTCGTTGTTGGCGCGGCCGCTCGCAACGGTCTCGGTGCCGGTGGGGAAGAACCAGTTGTAGGTGCCGCCCACCAGCGCCCGGCCGATCGTGATGCTGTCGGTGTTGCCCCGGCCGGCCGTGTCGTCGTCGAGCCGCACGCGAAGCGGCACCGTGTCGAGCAGTGCCAGGCGGATGGGCCAGCGCGCGCGGACGGTGTCGGTACCGCGGACGGCCTCGATGACGGCCTGCGCGGTGTCGGCCGAGGGGAGCGTTGCTGATGCAGCGGCCGATGCCGCGCCCACGAGCGGCCCCGGGTCGGCTCCGATCCGCCGGCCGCGGAGCACGGCGACGTACCGATCAGAGCGGGTGGTGCGGCGAAGATTCGCGGTATCCCGGTCGAAGGCGCGGATGGCATCGGGCACCTCGTCGAGCGCCGCAACCGAGGTGAACGGCACCGCCCCGCCGCCCGGCAGCCGCAGCACCAGCGAGGATCCCTCGGCCGCGCGGACGGAGACGGTGACGTACTCGTCGGCGGGGAGCCAGAGATCGCCGCGCGGGGTGATGGAGGTCGAGTCGATCCAGAGGGCGCCGGTGGGCGCTTCGCGCCGGCGCGTGCGGCGGGCGGTCCAGACCAGGTGGGCCGAGTCGCGCGGGGTCCGGGCCACGATGTCGAACTGCATGAGACTGTCGGGCGGGAACGCGATCCAGCCGATCCAGGCGCCGTTGGGCCAGACGCGCACCGGCGCGCCGTTGATGGTGACGGTGGCGTCGCCGCTGCCGGCGCTCCCGAAGATGAAGCTCGAGTCGCGCGCGTCGACCACGTCGCCGGGCGAGGGGTAGACCACCTTGAGCGCGAGCGGGCCGGTCACGAACGGTACCGGCGGCAGGTGGGGTGACGGTGCGGCGGCCACCCCGGCGGCGGCAGGTGAAACGGTGGGCGACGGGGTGCGGGAGCAGGCGGTTGCGAGGGCCAGCGCGGCGGCGAGCGGCCCCGTCTGAACGAGTCGGCCGAGTCTCATCCGTGCAAGGTACACGCTGGTCAGAACTTACGCCAAGCCGTGCATTGACGGCCCTCTTTCCCAACTCTAGATTCTCCGCGCACCCCCCTGGCGTCCTTTTCCGGTGGACACACGCAACCTGCGGATGGCTCGATGAGGCCAGCGTGACGAACGGGCCGGTACATGTCTCGGTATTCGGCAAGACCGACCTTGGCCGTTCCCGGGATCACAACGAGGACACCTTTCTCGTCGCCGACCTGAGCACCGGGAAGGCGAGCCTGCAGCCCGACGTGCGCGAGCACGAGCTCGGGCCGCGCGGCTCGCTCTTCATGGTGGCCGACGGCATGGGTGGCGCCGCCGCCGGCGAGATCGCGAGCGCGATGGCCGCCGACATGATCTGCCGCCACCTGATGGACACCTGGCGCACCGACCCCGAGAATACGCCCGAGCGCTTTGCGTTCCGGATGAAGGAGGCGGTCGAGCTCGCCAACGGTGAGCTGTTCACCTACGCGCGGGAGCATCCCGAGGTCCGCGGCATGGGGACGACCGTGACCGCGGCGGGCGTCTATCGCGCGGACCTCTACGTGACCCAGATCGGCGACAGCCGGGCGTACCTGGTGCGGGACGGCCACGCGAGCCAGCTCACCCGCGACCAGTCGCTCACCCAGCGGCTGGTGGACGCGGGCGAGCTGACCGAGGAGGAGGCCGAGCACAGCGAGCGGCGGAACATCATCCTGCAGGCGCTCGGGCCCGACGCGCACGTGAAGGTGGACCTGAGCCACCAGCCGCTCCGGCAGAACGATGTGCTGGTGATCTGCTCCGATGGACTCTCGGGGCTCGTGAAGCGCGAGGAGATCGGCGAGATGGTGGGCCGTCACGAGGCGCTGGCCGACGTGTGCGGCGCGCTGATCGATCTGGCCAACGAGCGGGGCGGGCCCGATAATATCACGGTGATAGCGGCCCGCTTCCGGGGCGAAGGGCTCGAGCCGTCCGACGGAGAGGCCCACGTGGGCTACCGGACCTTCGCGATGGACCCGGCCGACGTGTCGGGAGAGGTGACGTCGCCGGTGGAGGCCATGCCGGAGCCGATCGCGCCCGGCGTGGTGGCGCCGACCGGCGCCGGCATCAGGCCCGCGACGCTGGTGATGCTGGCCGTGGGCTTCGTGATACTCGCGCTCTTTCTTCTCTTCGTGCTGTGAGCCATCGGTGACGCCGTGAGCATACGCCTCGAGATTCGCGCAGGGGAACGGGTGGGCCAGGCCGTCACGCTCGACAAGACCTACATGACCATCGGCCGCCACGCGGCGGCCGATCTCCGCTTCGAGGCCTACTACGAGGTGCCGATCTCGGCGCGCCACGCGGCGATCGTGGAGCGCGGCGACGGGTATGTGGTGCGCGACCTGGGCAGCGCGGCGGGCACCTTCCTGAACGGCCAGCGCGTCATCGGCGACGTGCCGCTCGCGAGCGGCGACATGATCGAGCTGGGCCGGGGCGGTCCCGCTACCCAGGTGACGTTCCTGCCGAGGCCGGTGACCCGCGAGCGGGAGGCAGAGCCGGGCGCCGCAGGCCGGGTGGGCCCCACTGCCGCGGAGCTCCGTCTCCGGCCGACGCCGTCGGGCGGGATCACGGTGGCCGCCATCGAGCAGACCGCGCGCCGGCGGCAGGCGGCGGTGCGGAAGCGCGGCCTGCTGGTGGGGCTCGTGATGCTGCTGGCGGTGGCCGGCTATGTGTGGCAGGCCACCCGGAGTGGCCACCAGGAAGAGCTGCTCCGCCGGCAGATGCGGGACACCGCGCAGCGGCAGCGTGAGATCATCTCGACCGCCATGCTCGACCTGGCGCGCATTGCGCGCGAGAACCGCGCGGCGGTGGCGCTGGTCGTGGCGCAGTTCGACGACGGCAGCTCGTTCAGCGGCACCGGGTTCGTGGTGCGCTCGAGCCGGGGCGAGGCGCTGATCGTCACCAACCGCCATCTGGTGACGACGAGCGGCTCGCGGTCGAAGCGGCTGAGTGTCGTGATGGACGGCTCGTCGCAGAGCTACCAGGCCGAGATCGTGAGCGTGCACGGCGCGGCGGACCTCGCGCTGCTCAGGGTGAAGACGCCGGCGCGCCTTCCCACCGTGAAGGGCATTGCCGAGGCGAGCGTGATGCTGGCGGAGGGCGCGCCGGTGGCGATGCTGGGCTATCCGCTGGGCCTCGATCTGCAGATGGGCGGCGACTGGCACGAGGTGGGCGTCTCGGCCACGAGCATGCAGGGCACGGTGTCGAGGGTGCTGCCCACGCTGGTGCAGGTGGACGGGTACGGCGCACAGGGCTCGAGCGGGAGCCCGATCTTCGATGCCAGCGGCAAGGTGGTGGCGGTGCTCTACGGCAGCGAGCGGGACAGCGCGGGCCGCATCATCTACGGCGTGCCGGTGCGGTTCGTCCACGAGCTCCTCAGGGACGCTCCGAAGGCGAAGTGACGCGGGCCCCC
>DATJIR010000396.1:0-6206 GCA_035493135.1 Verrucomicrobiia bacterium | reverse complement strand
TTCGTCTCCGGCGGCCCCCAGGTGCTCATCGACAGCGGGCTCCTGCGCCTGGGCTGGTGGAGCCGCGCGGCCGGCCAGCCTCTCGACGCGGCCAAGTCGTACCGGGGCATGCTCTCGGCGTATCCGCGATCGCGGGAGGCGCCCTGGGCCCGCGCCGGGCTCGTGCAGGCGCTGCTCGATCTCGACGACTACGCCGCCGCGCGCGACGAGGCCAAGAAGCTCGAGCAGGCGGACCGCAATGGCCCGCTCGTGGTGCCGGTGCGGCTCCTGATGAGCCGCTGGGCCACCGAGAAGGCGCGGCTCGACGAGGCGCGCGAGATCAACGACGACCTGCTCGCGCGCACCCTGGATCCGGCCACCCGCTCCTACGTGCTCACCATGAGCGCGGAGACGAGCCGGCTGAACCGCCAGATCGACGAGGCGCGCGACCGCTTCGAGCTGGTGCGCACCGCGCCCGGGTCGCCGGCCCTCGCCGCCTACGCGGCGCTCCGCCTGGCCCAGATGGACTTCGACACCCGCGAGTTCGCGCGGGCCCGCGACGGCGCCCGCAAGCTCCAGGCCGACGCCGCCGCCCCGGCCGAGATCCGCGCCGTGGCCGGCGTGCTGGGGGGCGAGGCGGCCTACTGGGCGCGCGACTACGCCCAGGCCGTCGCGCTCTACAACGCGTTCCTGACGAGCCACCCGACGCAGCCGGGGGCGCCCATGGTGAGCCTCGCGCTCGGCTGGGCCGAGCTGCGCAGCGGCAAGCCCGACGCGGCCCGCCAGCGGTGGACGCGGTTCGCCCAGCAGGCGCAGACCGACCCGCGCGCGCCCGAGGCCCTGGTGCTGGCCGCGGAGCTCGCGGGCCGCGCCGGGGACTGGGCGGGGGCCCAGAGCCTGCTGGACCAGGTGGTGGACCGCTACCCCAACAGCGAGTACGCCGAGGTCGCCACGCTCAATCGCGCGATCCTCGCGGTGCGGGGCGGGCGCGCCGCCGACAGCCTGCCCGAGCTGGGACGGCTCGTGAACCGGGGCGTGGTCTCGCCCTACGTGGGCCGGGCCCGCGCCGCGCGCGGGGCGGCGCTCCTGGCCACCGGCAAGCCGGCCGACGCCGAGCGCGACTTCCAGGCCGCCCTCGGCCTGGGCGAGACCGGCATCGCCCAGGTCGGGCTCGGCAGCGCGAGCTTCGCGCGCGGCCAGTGGGACGCGGCCGCGCGGCAGTTCGCGGAGGCGCGCGACGCCGGCGGACCGGCCGAGGCCGCGGCGGGCTACGGGCTCGCCGCCGTCCTGTTCAACCAGCGGAAGATCGAGGAGTTCAAGCAGGTGGCGACGCCGCTGGTGGCGGGCCCGGTCGATCCGGTCACCACCCCGCGGCTGATCCAGGGCCTCGCCGCGGTGGCGGTCGAGGAGAAGCGCTGGAGCGACGCCCGCACGCTGACCCTCCGCCTAGCCGACCAGTTCCCCCGCTTCGACGGCACGCAGCCCGCGCTCTCGCAGCTCGCGGCGGCCGCGGGGCACGGCGGGGAGTGGACGCTCTCCCGGGACATGTACGCCAAGCTCAACGAGCGCTTCCCCGGCAGCACCACCGGCGCGGGCAACCGGCTCGACTACGCGGAAGCGCTGCTGCGCACCGGCGGCGCCGCCGAGGCGCGGCGGGCGCTCGAGTCCGGCAACACCGCCGGCGCGGCCCAGCCGCCGTCCACGCGCGCCGCGATGCTGCTCGCCGAGGCGCAGGAGGCCACCGGCGATCGCGCCGCCGCGCTCGAGACCTACGCGCGCGTGGCCGCCGCGGGCACCGCGAAGGAGAAGGCCTCGGGCCTGCTGGGGCAGGGGCGGCTCCTCGCCGCCGACGGCAAGTGGGACGAGGCGCGCGGGCGGCTCGAGCAGGCGCTCGACGCCGGTGACGGCGTGGTGGCCGCGGAGGCGGCCTATCGCCTGGGCGAGGGGTACCGCGCGACCGGCAAGGCGCAGGACGCGGCGGACATGTACATGACCGCCGCCTACCTCACGGCCGACTCGCCGTGGGCGCGGCGCGCGCTCGTGGGCGCCGGCCAGGCCTTCACCGCGCTGAAGCAGAACGACGCGGCGGTGATCGTGTACCGGAAGCTGCTCGCGACGAACGGCGTCGAGCCCGACCTGGCCGAGGCCGCGCGCCGCGGCCTCCGCGCCCTCGGCGCCTCCTGAGCTTCTCCCTCTCCCCTAGGGGGAGAGGGCAGGGTGGGGGGGCCGAAAAGGTGAGGGGGTGACTTACCTCACCTCCGTCCGCGTCGGGATCGCCGCCACCACCGCGTCGAGATCCGCGTTGTCCCCCGCGAAGTCGTCGCGCCACTCGTAGCGCAGCCGGTCTCCCGGCCCCAGCACGAACGTCCCGCCCTGCTGGGCCACGTCGCCCTGCCGCGCGCCCTGGCGAAAGCCCTGCGCGAAGGCCTTCGCACCCTTCCAGACCGAGAGCGGGTGATAGGTGCTGGCCCAGCCGTGCACGAGCCCGGCGGTCCGGAAGGCGCGTAGCGACGGGTCCACGTAGAGCGCGCCTCCGTAGCCGGTGGCCTGCCGGAAGGCGGCGATGTGCTCGGGCCGGGCCGGCCCCACGACCACGATCGTGGCGCCGCGACGCTCGATCTCGGGCTGCCGCGCGATCAGGCCAGCGACCTGCTGGCGGCAGAACAGTCAGCCGAAGTGGCGGACGAACGCCAGCACCACCGGTCGCTCGGCCCAGAGCCCCTTGAGCGGCACCACCGCGCCGCTCTCGTCCAACACGGTGAGCTGGGCCAGGGCGGCGGCGAGCAGATCGTCCATGCGATGCATTGTAACCGGCCTCCATTCTCACTAAAATGGGCCGCGCCATGCGGGGATACGGCGGGCGGATCCTCTTCGTCGACGTGACCACCGGCGCGAGCCGTGTCGAGCCGGTCCCGGAGACGCTGGCCCGGAGCTTGCTCGGCGGCAACGGCTTCGCGGCGCGCCTGCTCCTCGATCACGTGCCGCCCGGCGTCGACGCGTATGCCCCCGCGAACGCGGTGATCTTCGCGGTGGGCCCGGTCACCGACACCACCGTGCCGGGCAACAGCCGCGCCTGCGTGGCCGGCAAGTCGCCCCTGACCGGCCTCTTCTTCGACTCCACCTTCGGCGGGCGCTTCCCGGCCACCATGAAGCGCACCGGCTTCGACGCCATCGTGATCACCGGGTGCGCGGAGGAGCCGGTCTACGTCAAGGTCACCGAGGCCGGCGCGGAGCTGCGTCCCGCTCGGTCGCTCTGGGGCCGGACCACCCGCGACACGGTGCAGGCGATCCACGCGGTGGAAGGCGGCGACGCGGACGTGATGGCCATCGGGCCCGGCGGCGAGCGCCTCGTGCGCTTCTCGGCGATGGGCACCTACTGGAAGAACCGCGAGGCCTTCGCGGGGCGGGGCGGTCTCGCCTCGGTGCTGGGCAGCAAGCGGGTGAAGGCGGTGGTGGTGGCGGGCACGCGCAAGACCGAGGTGGCCGACCCGGCCGCGCTCAAGGCGCTGCTCGAGCAGACGCGCGAGCCGCTCAAGACCGGCACCAAGGCGCTCTCCACCTACGGCACCCCGTTCCTGGTGAAGCCGATCAACACCCTGGGCGCGCTCGGCTCCTACAACCTGCGCCAGGAGGTCTTCGCGGACGCGGTCGCGATCTCCGGCGAGGAGATGCACGCCCACTTCCACGACAAGGACACCACCTGCCTCAAGTGCCCGGTGGCGTGCGGCAAGCAGTATGAAGTCCGCGACGGCGAGCTGGCCGGCCTCAAGGCCAAGATGCCGGAGTACGAGACGATCTTCGCCTTCGGCTCCATGCTCGGCAACGCCCACGCGGGCTCACTCGCCCGGGCCAACGACCTCTGCGACCTGCTCGGGCTCGACACCATCAGCATGGGGGTGACGCTCGCCTTCGTGTGCGAGGCGGTCGAGCGCGGCTGGCTGACTGAGCGCGACCTGGGCGTGGCCTTCGGCTGGGGCGACTGGCGCGGGATGCTACGCCTGGTCGAGATGACCGCGACGCGCGAGGGTTTCGGCGACCGGCTGGCCGAGGGCGCCTGGCGTCTCGCGGAGTCGGTGCACCCGGAGGGCACGCGCCTGGTCTACGCGGTCAAGCGGCTCGAGCTGCCCGCGCACTCCGCGCGCGCGCTCAAGGGCATGTCGATCGGCTACGCCACCGCCACCCGCGGCGGCAGCCACCACGACACGCGGCCCACGCCGCAGTACGCACAGAGCTTCGACCGGCGGAGCCCCGACGGCAAGCCCGAGTTCGCGGTGCGGAGCCAGCACTTCACCGCGGTGGACGACTCGCTCGTGCTCTGCCGCTTCACCTCCGAGCGCGGCTTCGGCCTCTACGTCGACGAGCCCTACGCGCGGATGGTCCGCGCGATCACCGGCTGGGACATGACGGTGGAGGAGCTCGAGCGGGTGGGCGAGCGCGTGATCAACCTCGAGCGCCTGTTCAACGTGCGCGAGGGCGTGCGCCGGGAGGACGACGCGCTACCCTGGCGGGTGATGCACGAGCCCATCCCCGCCGGGCCCTCCGCCGGCGCCTACTGCCCGCCGGAGGAGCTCGACGGGATGCTCGACCGCTACTACGCGCTCCGCGGCTGGGACGCCCACGGCGTGCCGACGCCCGGCCGCCTCGCCGCCCTCGACCTCTAGCCCGCCAGAGGCCACCATGCCGGTCACCCGCTTCGACGTCACGCTGCGCCGTCCGCTGGCCGGCTTTCCGGGCTACGAGGAGCTGAAGGGGCGACTGCACTTCGCCATCGATCCCCTCCACGCGGCGAACCGGCGCATCACCGACGTCGCGCTGGCCCCGCGCGACGCGAGCGGGCGGGTCACGTGGGATTCCGACGTGTCGATCCTCCTGCCGGTGGACCGGACGCAGTGCAGCGGGCGCGTGCTCCTGGACGTGGTCAACCGCGGCAACACGGTGGCGGTGCCCAACTTCAACCGCGCGACCCGGCCCGTCTTCGGACCGGGATCGGACCCGAACCCGCCGGTCGATGTGGGCGACGGCTTCCTGATGAAGCGCGGCTGGGTCGTCATCTCCTGCGGCTGGCAGGGGGACCTGCCGCGCGTGCCCGGGCTCATCGGCATGCGCACGCCCGAGGCGCGGGACGCGCAGGGCCGACCGCTGCGCGGGCGCATCTACACCCAGGTGCAGTCGACCGGGCCCGTCGCCGACTTCCTCCTCTCCGACCGCGGCCACGTGCCGTATCCGGCCGCCGATCTCGAGGAGCGGGACGCGCTCCTCACCGTCCGCGATCAGCCCGACGGGCCCGCCACCGCGATCCCGCGCGCGCGGTGGCGCTTCGCGCGCCGCGAGGGCGGACGTGTCGTTCCGGACGCCGGGCACATCCACCTCGACGGCGGCTTCGAGAAGGGGCGGCTCTACCAGGTGACCTACACCGCGGAGGGCGCGCCGGTGCAGGGGCTCTCGATGGCCGCGCTCCGCGAGGCGGTGGCGTGGCTCAAGCACGGCGGCGCGGCCGAGGGCAACCCGACGCCCGGTCGCCTCCGGTGGGCCTACGCCTACGGCCGCTCGCAGACCGGGCGCCTGCTCCGGACCCTGATCTACGAGGACCTCGACCTCGACGAGCAGGGTCGCGAGGCCCTCGACGGCGTGCTCGCCAACGTGGCCGGCGGGATGCGGGGCGAGTTCAACCAGCGCTTCGGCCAGCACTCGAAGGACCGCAACAACATGATGGCGCACCTCTTCCCGTTCACCGACCAGCCGTCGGTGGATCCGGAGACCGGCGCCAAGGACGCGCTGCACGCGCGCCTCGACGCCCGGGGCAGCCGGCTGCGCGTGTACTACACCAACACCTCCGCCGAGTACCACCGCGGCGACGCCTCGCTCATCCACACCGATCCCGACGGCCAGCGCGACGCCGTTGCCGGCCCGTACACCCGCGTGTATCACTTCGCGGGGACCGAGCACGGGCTCGGCATCTGGCCGCCGACCGACACCCAGCCCGCGCCCGCCGATCCGACCGGCCCGGTCGAGCGCTCGCAGAACCTTCGCGGCGTCGTGGACTACTCGCCGCTGCTGCGCGCCTGCTTGATGCACCTCGACCGCTGGGTGGTCGAGGGGATCGAGCCGCCGCCGAGCCGGCACCCGCGGCTGGCCGACGGCACCGCGGTGCCGATGGCGGGCGCCATCGCCTCGGCGGGACTTGCCGCGCTGCTGTGCTTCACCTTCGCGCGCACCCGCTCCGGCGC
>DATJIR010000395.1:0-9833 GCA_035493135.1 Verrucomicrobiia bacterium | reverse complement strand
CTGGTCGAGATCAGCGGCGGCCAGCTGAAGGTGCTCGAGAAGATCCCGATCCAGCCGTAGCGGGCGCTTGAGCGATCTCGTCGAGCAGCTGGTCCACGGCCTCACCCTGGGCTCGCTGTATGCCATGGTGGCCACCGGCCTGGCCCTCATGTTCGGGGTGGTGCGCCTCATCAACTTCGCCCACGGCGAGTTCTACATGCTGGGCGGCTACGCGTTCTGGTACGCCTACGCCGAGCTGGGGCTGCCGTATCCGGTGGCGGGCCTCGCCGCGGTCGCGGGGATGGCGGCGTTCGGGCTCGCCTACGAGCGCGGCGTCATCCGCGCGATCCTGACCCGCACCTGGCACGTGCAGCTCATCGCCACCCTGGCGACCTCGATCACCCTGACCAACCTGGCGATCCTGGTGTTCGGCACCCAGCCCAAGGAGGTGCCGACCCGGCTGTCGGCCGCCATCCTGGACGTGGGCGGGGTGCGGATGGCGTGGCAGCGGCTGCTCGTGCTGGTGGCGGCGGTGGCGATCTTCGCCGGGCTCGAGTGGTTCGTGGCCCACGCCAAGCTCGGGAAGGCGATGCGCGCGATGTCCCAGAACCGGGAGGCGTGCGCGGTGGTCGGGGTCGACGTCCAGCAAGTCGCCCTCGCCACCTTCGGCATCTCGGCGGGACTGGCCGCGGCGGCCGCCGCGCTGGTCTCGCCGCTGTTCAACATCTTCCCCGACGTGGGCGCGCTGCTCACCTTGAAGGCGTTCGCGGCGGTCATCGTGGGGGGCTTCGGCTACGTGCGCGGGGCCATCGCGGCCGCCTTCCTCATCGGCATTGCGGAGTCGCTCGCGGCCGGGTACGTGTCCTACGCGTACAAGGACGCGATCGCGTTCGTGGTCATGGTGGCGGTGCTGCTGGTGCGGCCGCAGGGACTCTTCGGCCGGCGGATCGGGATCTGACCGTGCGCGCCGTCCGCTGGGGCCTGGGCTCGGCCGCGCTCGTCGCGGTGCCGTGGATCGTCGCGGCGACGCTGCCCGGGCAGCAGCGCTACGTCCTGCACGTGCTGATCTTCACCGCGCTCTACGGCGCGCTCGCCCTGAGCTACGACCTGGTGGTCGGCCACGTGGGGAGCCTCTCGCTGGCCCATCCCGCCTTCTTCGGGCTCGGCGCGTACACCGCCGCGCTCCTCGCGACCGAGGGCCGCTGGCCGTTCGCGGCCGCGCTGCCCGCCGGCGTCGCCGTCGCCGCGCTGGTCGCGCTCGCGGTGGGCGTCCCGATGTTCCGGCTGACCGAGCACAGCTTCGCGATGGGCACGCTCGGCTTCGCCATCGTGACCCAGGTCGTGGCCACCAACTGGGTGGACTTCACCCACGGCCCGCTCTGCGTGACCGGCATCCCCAAGCCGCAGGTGGGCGTGCTGCGCATCGCCACGCTGCCCGCCTTCTACTGGATGGGCCTGGTCGTCCTGGCGCTGGTCGCCCTCCTGTACCGCGGGCTCACCACGTTCCGGCTCGGGCGCGCCTTCCACGCGGTGCGGGACAACGAGACGCTGGCCGCCGCCGCGTCGATCGACCCGCTCCGCTATCGCATGCTCGCGTTCGTCATCGGCGGCGGGGTGGCGGGCGGGGTCGGCGCGCTCTACGTCTCCTACGTGGGGGTGCTCTGTCCCGGGGAGCTGACCGTGAGCCTGAGTGTCAACCTCCTGGTCATGATCTTCCTGGGCGGGGTCGGGAGCCTGCGGGGCGTCCTGGTCGGCGCGGCCGCCTTCACCGCGCTGCCCGAGATCCTCCGGATGGCTCCGACCTGGCGCATGGTGATCTACGGCCTCCTGCTGCTGGTCATCGTGATCCGGGCGCCCGACGGGCTCGAGGGCCTGATCCGTCGCGGCTCGCCACTCGGCCGGCGGGCGTCGGGAGCCCGGTGATGGCGCTCTTCGAGACGCGCGGGCTCACCAAGCGCTTCCTCGGCGTGACCGCGGTCGACGCGGTCGATCTCACCGTGGAGGCGGGAGAGCTGGTGAGCCTCATCGGCCCCAACGGCTCGGGCAAGACGACGCTGTTCAACTGCGTGACCGGGTACCTGGCGCCGGACGCGGGCCGGGTGACCTTCTGCGGCCGCGACGTGACCGGGCTCGCCGCCCACCGCATCGCCCGCCTCGGCATCGGCCGCACCTTCCAGCTGGTCAGCGTGTTTCCCCGGCTCTCCGCGATCGAGAACCTGCTCACGTTCCTGCAGCAGCACCAGGAGGAGAGCCTGGTCGGCCGGCTGGTGCGGGCGCCGCGGGTGCGCCGGCTCGAGGCGGCGGCGGTGGAGCGGGCGCGGAGCCTGCTCGACTCGGTGGGCCTGGGCGGGCGGGCGGAGTCGCTGGCGGGCACGCTCTCCTACGGCCAGCGGAAGCTGCTGGCCTTCGCGGCCGCCCTGATGCCGGATCCGGAGCTGCTGCTGCTCGACGAGCCGGCGGCCGCGGTGAATCCGACGATGATCGAGCAGATGAAGGCCCAGATCCGGGCGCTCCACCGCCAGGGCAAGACGGTGGTGCTGGTCGAGCACAACATGGACGTGGTGATGGACATCTCCGAGCGGGTCGTCGTGCTCGACCACGGCCAGAAGATCGCGGAGGGCCCGCCCGACGTCGTCCGGCGCGACCCGAAGGTCGTGGAGGCGTACTTTGGCCGCTGACCGGCCCGGCGAGGTCCTGCTGGAGCTGGAGGACGTCCACGCCGGCTACGGCGAGATCGAGGTCCTGCGCGGGGTCTCGGCCGACGTGCGGACAGGCGAGATCGTCTCGATCATCGGGGCGAACGGGGCGGGGAAGTCCACCCTCCTCCGCACCGTGTTCGGCATGGTCGCCCCCTCGCGGGGCCGCATCCGGCTGGCCGGCCAGGAGATCGCGGGCGAGAGTCCGGTGCGCGTCCTGCGTCGCGGCTGCTCCTACGTGCCGCAGGGGCGGTGCAACTTCCCCGCGATGAGCGTGGAGGAGAACCTCGAGATGGGCGCCTATACCCGGACCGACACCTCGGTTCGACGGGACATCGAGGCGATGCTGGAGCGCTTTCCCATGCTCGGGATTAAGCGGCGGGCGCCGGCGGGAACGCTATCGGGCGGCCAGCAGCAGATCCTCGAGATCGCGATCGCGCTTCTGCTCCACCCGCGCATCTTGCTGATCGACGAGCCCTCGCTCGGGCTCGATCCCCGGATGGTGGAGATCGTGTTCTCGACCATCGTGACGGTCAACCGGGCGGGCACCGCGGTGCTCATGGTCGAGCAGAATGCCAAGCAGGCCCTGGCCATCTCGCATCGCGGCTTCGTGTTGGAGTTGGGCCGCAACCGGTTCGAGGGCACCGGGCACGCGCTGCTCGAGAACCCCGACGTGCGAGCCCACTACCTGGGAGGCTGAGCGGATGCCGACGCGAGCGACGAGGCTCATCGTGCTGGGGATCATGACCGGAATGGTGTTCGGCGCAGGCGCGACGCTCCCGGCCGAGGCGGCCGCGTCCTGCGAGGCGCTCGTCGGCAAGTGGAAGTGGTTCACCGGCGGCGTGGTGTCGATCAATCCCGACGGCACCATCGCGCATGATCCCGGTAACGAGGGCACGTGGGAGTGCACCGACCCGGCGCGGGGCCGGGCGACGCTCCGCTGGCGTCTCGGTGGCTGGGTGAACCGCGTGGCCCTCTCCGCCGACGGCCGCACGCTCGCCAGCACCGACCCCTCGCAGTCGTACGTGACCGCGCAGCGGATCGGCACGCCGCGTACCGTCGAGGCGCCCGCTCCGCCGAAGCCCGCGGAGCCCTCGCGGCGAGCGGATGCGGGGCCACCGTCGAAGCCGTCGCAGACCGCGAAGGCAGCGGAGCCGAAGGCCGCCGACCAGAAACCGGTCGACCCGAAGGCCGCCGGGCCCACGACGCCGGCTCCACGGGCGCCGGAGTCGAAGACGGTCTCGCCGCCGACCGGCGCCAAGAAGTCGGAGGCGCCGCCGCCGACCGGGCCGTCGTCGCCGCCTCTCGCGAAGTCCGGCCAGGCAGGCCCCTGCTCGGGCAAGGCATGCACGGCGGTCCGAGTCGAGACCGCCGACCGGTGCGTATGGCTGCGGAACTCCGCGTCGGGCGTGGTCCTGGTCGAGATCCGTCTGGCGGGCGAGACCCTCAAGATGACCCTGGACAAGCCCGACATGGTGAAGGTTGTCAAGGAACCGGACCGGACGCCCAACCCGCGACCTGCCCGCCAGGTCTCGGCGAAGAAGCGCCTCGAAGAGATCCGCCGTAAGGGAGCGGACATCCCGGCCCCCCCGAAGGTCGAGGGGCCGTCCATTCCCACGCCGACGCCGGCCCCCACCGCCGACCGGAGCCGCGCGTGGCACGGAACGATGTACGATCCGCTGAGCAACACGGACCGGCCGGTGTTCCATGCGCGCATCGACCGCGCCGGGGGCTGCGTGACGGACCCGGGTGAGATCCTGGGCTACCGGGCGAGGCTTGCTTCGGCGCCCGTCGAGGAGGAGCGCGCGATCCCGTGCACCGGCGAGGCGTGCGCGGACGTGGACGCGAGCCCTGAGCAGACCGACATCTGCCGGCTCGCCAACCGCGGCGGCCGGGAGATCGCGGTCGGCATCGCACAGGTCCCGAATAAAGACGTCAGCATCCAGCTCACGCTTCGCCCCAATGGGACGGTGAAGCTCGACTTCTTCGCCGGCTGTCTCAAGGCCGGCGAGATCGGCCGGATCGAGGCCCGCTACAAGTAGCTGGAGCGGTGCAGCGCTCAGGTGACGCGGCCGGTACGCGGCGGGACCGCGGCGCGCAGTGCGGCCCGCGCCGCGTCGGCCTCCGCTCCCTCGAGCCGGCGGATGCGGATCGTGCGCTCCAAGAAGCGCGCGTCAGCGCCGCGCACCAGCAGGTCGAGGAAGCGGAGCGTGCCCGGCACGATCGCCCGGTGGCCCTGCGGTCCGCCCTCACCGGTCTGCTTGCTGAGCAGCGCCTGGATCGTGCGCGTGACCCGCGGCAGCACCGGGTAGGCGGCCTCGTCGTCGATCTGGACCCGGTAGACGCCGGCCGGGTCCACGCCCTCGACCGCGAGCGGCTGCGCTCGGCACACCCGGACGCGCAGGACGGACTCGCCGCTGCGCGGATCGCGGCGGGCGTCCAGGATCGTGAGGCCCTTGTTGTTCGGCTGGCGCACGATGGGCGCGTCGGCCTCCGCCTCGCGGAACGAGAGCGTCACGGAGGCTCCGGGCGCGAGCGGTGGCACCGTGATGAAGGCCCCGCGCACCACGTGGACCAGTTCCTGGTCACCGTCCCACACGGTGCCGAATGGCCGCCGCTGCTCGATGGCCATGCCGTCGATGCGCCGCGCGGTCGGGTTCGTGACCGTCACCTCCCGGCCGTCGTCGCGCGTGCGGAACAGCAGCTCCTCGTAGTCGGCCATGCGCTGGTAGAGGTCGCGCTGGGTGGCGATCCACAGGTTCTGGCGCTCGGCGAGGTTGATCGCGTAGCGGAGGTAGTCGAGCGTGCCGCGGCCGTCGTTGACGGATGGGTCGCGGGCCAGCTCGGGGTGGTACTGGAAGCTGTAGACGCCGTTCTCGAGGCGGTCGTCGACGCCGGGCATCCGCGCGCTGTGGCCGCCGAAGATGGTCTCGACCAGCTCGGACGCGGCGTCGAACTCGTGGGTGCGGTCCCATCCGCGCAGCGGCCTCCACTCCTCTCGGGTGGTGATAACCGGATGAAAGGGGAACCAGATGCCGGGCGTCGCGATGGTGCGGCGCACGTCGGTCACGTAGGTGAGCGGCTTGCCCCCGATCTGGCCGCCCACCACCACGTCCGGGTCGCGTACCCCGTACTCGATCATGTGGTAGTAGCAGAACGTGCACGTGCCGAGGACGCGCTCGTCGTGCGCGTAGAGGTAGTCCATCGCGTCGAGCGTCTCGGGGTGCATGTGGCCGCCCGCGTGCCGGCCGCAGGTGTAGACCGGGAAGCCGAGGCGCTCGGTGGCCCGGCGCACGTGGTCGTGGAGGCCGGTGCCGTGGATGGCGGTCGGCGGGTCGCCGATCGAGCTGTCGTTGTGGAGCGCGGGCTCGATGAAGTCGTGGCGGCTGGTCCGCGCCACCCACTCGGCCGCCATCTCCTCGGTGATGTTGGTCGAGAAGCCGGGATCCTCGATGTCGTAGGTGGCCGGGATGAGGTTCTCGATCTGGTAGTCGAGGAAGGTGTAGTCGCGCATGCCGTGCACGTCGTGACGGAAGGACAGGACGCCGTCGTGGGCGCCGAAGGAGCGCAGGCGCGTCTGCCAGAGCGCTTCCCCGCCCAGCTCGAGCAGCAGGCGGCGGAGGAAGAAGAGCAGGGTGTCGCCCCAATGGGTCGGGTTGGCCCAGTGCCGCACCGCCTCCACATTGAGATGCGCCTGGAGCATGCCGCCCACCAGCTCGAGGACCTGGTTGGCCACGTAGGCGGTGCGCGCGGTGAGGACGATGGCGGGACCGAGCGGCGTGTCGGTCGCGGTGGTGGCGTCGGTCAGGTCGCCGGTCAGCTCGACCAGGTCGGCGAGGGCGCGGCTGCCCGCGGCGGGCTCGACCTGGTGGACCGCGTGACCGGCGTAGCCGCTCACGTAGAGGGGCTCCCACGCGGGGCCCGCGAACGGCGAGCCGGGTCGCCAGCGCCAGCCGGTGTAGCCGGTCACCGGACGCGGTGCGTGGCGGGCGAGGCCGAGCATCGTCGCCGGCAGGTTCGTCCGGCCGGTGACGATCAGGCGGCGATCGCCGCCGCCGAGCCACGACTCCAGGCGGGCCGCGGTCTCGTCGGCGAGGTGCTCGGCGTTGGGGACGAGGAGGGCGCGGATCCCCGCGAGTCGATCCGCGGTGAGGTCGGCCTCCTCCACGAGATCGTGCTTGAGGTTGCAGCGGTGGAGCAGCACCGAGGCGCCGGCCGGGGCCAGGTAGGCGTGCTCGCCCTTGAGCCAGGTGCGGGGACGGCCCCACGCGTCGGTGAAGCGGTAGGTCTCGCCCCGCGAGACGGCGAGGGCCGCGTAGGCGTCGCGGCTCCTCCGGCTCCACAGCACCGCGACGTCGTGGCCTCGGGGGCGGATCACGCCGGGCAGTCTATCCGGCGGACGCCGCGGCTGTCGAGCCTCGCCTCGCGGCGATCGGCCGCGGTATAGTCGGGCGGTGACCACCGCGGCCGATCCCTCACGTGAGCGCTGGAACCGGCGCTGGGCCGGCGAGCGCGCCCACGCCTCGAGCGCGCCCAGCGAGTTCCTGATCGCGGAGACCGGGGCGCTGCCGCCCGGGCGGGCGCTCGACGTGGCCTGCGGGGCGGGGCGCAACGCGGTCTGGCTGGCGCGTCGGGGCTGGCGGGTCACCGGCGTCGACTTCTCGGACGTGGCGCTGCGCGCGGCGCGGGAGCTGGCCGCGTCCGCCGGCGTCGAGGTCGAGTGGATCGAGGCGGACGCGGTGACCTGGATCCCGCCGCGCGGGGCCTACGACCTCGTCACCGTGATGTACCTGCAGCTGCCCGCCGCGGAGCGCCGCGCCGCGCTCGGGCACGCCGCCGCCGCGGTGGCGCCCGGCGGGACGCTGCTGGTGGTGGGCCACGACCTGCTGAACCTCACCGAGGGCTGGGGCGGTCCCACGCAGGCGGAGGTGCTCTTCACCCCCGACGACGTCGTCGCCGAGATCGGCGAGCTCGTGGTCGAGAGCGCGCGGCGGGTGCGTCGCGCGGTCGGGGAGGGCGCGGGGGCGCGCGAGGCCATCGACGCGCTCGTCCGCGCGCGCCGGCCGGCGGCGGCCGGCGCCGGCTAGACGGTCAGGCGCCCGCCGCCTCCGCCCCGGCCAGGCGACCGAAGACGGCGCCCGACATGAGGCCGGTACCGCCGGGGTAGTTGCCGTGGAAGAGCCCGCCCACCATCTCCCCGCAGGCGTAGAGGCCGGGGATGACCGCCCAGCTCATGCTCACGACCTGCGCGCGGTCGGTGACGCGCACGCCGCCGAACGTGAAGGTGATGCCGCCGGTCACCGGGTAGGCCACGAAGGGCGGGGTGTCGAGGCGCTGGGCCCAGTTGGACTTGGGAAGCGTCAGCCCGCGGGTGGCGAGGGCGTCGCGGACGGTCGGATCGAAGCGGCCCGGGGTCACCGCGGCGTTGTAGGCCTCGAGCGTGCGCCGGCCCGCCGCGCGGTCGAGCGGGAGCTTCTCGAGCAGGGCGTCGAGCGTGTCCGCCACCTGCGGCGTCCCGGTCTGGTAGCGCCCCTCGAGGAGATGGGTGACCTTGGAGTCGAAGATCTGCCAGCCGATGCCGCCCGGCTCGTTGAGGATGATCCCGCCGAGCTTGGCGTAGGTGTAGAACTGGAAGTCCTCGCCCTCGTCGAAGAAGCGCTGCCCGCGCGAGTTGACCAGTACCCCGTAGGGATACGAGAGGCGGTTGGTCTTGTCGGTGAGCTTGCGATCGCCGTGCGGGGGCGCGTCGGCATCGATGGGGGTGGAGTGGCAGCCGGTCCATTGCCCGTGGGGCAGGGCGCCGACCTCCATCGCCATGCGCAGCCCGTCGCCGGTGTTGTAGCGCGTGCCCCGCACCTTGGCGTGATCCCAGGGCCTCCCGAGGTAGCGGGCCCGCCACTCCGGGTTGGCCTCGAAGCCGCCGCAGCCCAGCACCACCGCGCGGGCGGTGAGCTCCTCGAGCCCGCTCGGCCCGCGGGCGGCGACGCCGACCACGCGCCCGGTCCGGTCCTGGAGCAGGCGCTCCGCCGCGGTGTCGTAGCGCACCTCGACGCCCTGGCGCTCGGCGATGCGGAACCACATCGCGGAGAGGCCCACGCCCTCGTGCCGGGCCCGGATGACCGCTCCCGGCGACCACTTGTACGTGTCGCCCACCTTGACCGCGGAGAGCGAGACCGCGGGCTCCATCTCGATGCCCTGTCGCGCCATCCAGCACGCGGTGTCGTAGGAGCGGCCGATCAGCAGCTCGGCCAGCTCGGGGTCGGTGCGCCCGTCGGTGACGCGCAGGAGATCGGTCATGAAGAGGCGGTGCGGATAGGGCTCGACCCCCGCGTAGAAGCCGGGCACCTCCCGCTCCGCCTCGGGCACGAGCGCCCGGAGGTCGTCGGCGCGGTCGAACGCGATGCGCAGGAGCCCGCCGCTGTAGTGGGTGTTGCCGCCGCGCAGCGCGCGCGGCGCCTTCTCGAGGGCGACGACCCGGCGCGCGCCCCGCTCGCGGGCCGATACCGCCGCGGCGAGGGCCGCGTTGCCCGCGCCCACCACGAGGACGTCCCAGTCACTCATTGGTGGTCGCTCACGATCGGTACGCGGCCAGCACCGCCTGCGCCATGTCGCGGGCGCGGGCGCTGCCGCCCTGGTCCGGCGTCAGCACCTTGCCGTCGCGGTAGACGCGACCGACCGCCGCCTCGAGGCGCTGGGCCTCCGCGCCCAGGCCCATGTGCTCGAGCATGAGGGCGGCGGAGAGGATGGTCGCGGTCGGGTTCGCGATGCCCTTGCCCGCGATGTCGGGCGCGGAGCCGTGCACGGACTCGAAGTAGGCCCAGTTGTCGCCGAAGTTCGCCGACGGGGCCAGGCCGAGGCCGCCCGCGGTCTCCGCGCCCAGGTCCGACAGGATGTCGCCGTAGAGGTTCATGCAGAGCACGACGTCCATCGCCTTCGGGAAGCGCACCAGGCGGCGGGCGGCGTCGTCGACGTGAAAGTGCTCGAACGCGAGGCCCGCCTCGCGCACGACGCGCCCGACGATCTCGTCGTAGAGGCCGTCGGTGCGCGGGAGCACGTTCGACTTGGTCACGCACGTCACCTTGCCGGGCTTGCCGCGCGCCTGCCGCTTGCGGGCCAGGTCGCAGGCGAAGCGCGCGATCCGCTCCGCGCCGCGGGGGG
>DATJIR010000394.1:0-4019 GCA_035493135.1 Verrucomicrobiia bacterium | reverse complement strand
CCACCCGTCTAGCCGGTCACTCGTCTTCGTCGTCGTCCTCACGATCCGCTTCGGCGGAGCCCCGTCCATGCCCGACCACCGCGAGCACGAAGCCCAGCACCATGACCGCCGTGGCGACCAGGAAGACGACCAGCCCCAGCTGGCAGCCGGGATCGCTCCACGTCTTGCTCCCCAGCCAGCCCAGCACGATGCCCGCGCCCACGAGCCCGCCGTCTCTCATTGTCGAGCCTCCCGAAGACCGGGCCAGGAACACGCGCCCACCGATGGGGAGCCTATTCCCGCGGGACCAGGCGGTCAACGCGGCCGACCCCTCCCCGGCGCCGGTTTGACACGGGCCGGGCGATCTGCGAGGACCGCCGGCTCTTGCCATGAGCGAGCCCGAGTTCTCCCTGGACGAGGTCGCCCGCTACTGGGACGACAACGCGGCCGCGTGGGCCCGAGAAGTCCGCCAGGGCCACGACGTCGCCCGCGAGCTCCTGAACAACCCGGCCTTCCTGGCCATCATCGGCGACCTGCGCGGCCGCCAGGTCCTCGACGCGGGGTGCGGCGACGACGGCTACAACACCCGCATCCTCGCGCGCGCCGGCGCCCACCTGACCGGCGTGGACCTCTCGGCCCGCATGATCGAGCTGGCGCAGGAGGAGGAGCGCGGGGCCCCGCTGGGAATTCGCTACGTGCGCGCCTCCTACACCGACCTGACCCTGTTCACCGACGCCACCTTCGATGCGGTCGTGTCGTTCATGGCCATGATGGACGGCCCACGCTTCGACCTCGCCATGGCGGAGTGCTTCCGCGTCCTCCGGCCGGGCGGCCGCCTCGCCTTCAGCATCACGCACCCCTGCTTCATCACCCGGGGCTCCCGCTGGATCCTGAACGAGCAGGGTGTGAAGGTGAGCCGGGTGGTGGGCAACTACTTCGATCCGACCCGCTGGGTGGAGCGCTTCCGCTTCACGGACGCGCCGGTCGAGGCCCCGAGTTCGCCGTCCCCCGCTTCGACCGCACGCTCTCCGAGTACGTCAACACGCTGACCGGCGCCGGCTTCACCCTGAAGCGCCTCGAGGAGCCGCGCCCGTCGGAGGAGTACTGCCGGGCCCATCCCGGCCAGCGCGGCTGGCGCGACCACGCCGCCCTCTTCCTGCACCTCCTCGCCGAGAAACCCGCCTGACTCCCCCTCTCCCCCTGCGGAGAGGACAGGAGACGTTGCCGCGCCGACGCGCCGGGCTTAGCGTGAAATCCATGGCGGCTGTCGATCCACCCGCCGGCCGTTCGACTTACCAGTAGATCGACATCCCGACACAGGAGGGCTCGATGCCCAAGCTGACGCAGAGGATCACGCCGTTTCTCTGGTTCGATACCCAGGCCGAGGAGGCCGCGAGCTTCTACGTATCGATCTTCAAGAACTCCCGGATCAAGGGCATGGCCCGCTACGACGGCGAGGCGGCGCAGGCCGCCGGCCGGCCGCCGGGCTCGGTCATGACCGTGCAGCTCGAGCTCGACGGTCAGGAGTTCGTCGCGCTGAACGGCGGGCCGATGTTCAAGTTCACCGAGGCGATCTCGTTCGTCGTGAACTGCGAGACGCAGGACGAGATCGACCACTTCTGGAAGGAGCTCTCCGCGGGGGGTCAGGAGGTCCAGTGCGGCTGGCTCAAGGACCGCTTCGGCGTCACGTGGCAGGTGGTGCCGACCGCGCTGGCCGAGATGCTCCAGGACCGGGATCCGGAGAGGCCGAAGCGGGTCATGGCCGCCATCATGAAGATGACGAAGCTCGACATCGGAGAGCTGCGCCGGGCCTACGAGGGCAAGCCCGGGAGGAACCCGTGATCACCGTCCGTCGCGGCGCGAGCCGGGTGTCGTCGCGCACGTGAGCAGGTCCGCGGTCCCGCCCCCGGCGAATCCCTGGTAGAGGGCCCAGAAGGACCCGTCGACCCTTCGCTCGCGGGGCGCGGCCGCCTGGTCCCGGTAGCGGCCCACCGCCCTCGGCCCGGCGTTATAGACGGCGTAGGTCGCGCGGACGGCGTCCTCGACCCGGCCGGCCCGCCGCTCCTGCTCGATCCCGTACTGGCGGAAGTAGCTCAGCAGGATCTCCGCGCCGGCCCGGGCATTGTAGGCGGCGTCCCACTTGAGCCGCTCGACGTTGTAGAAGCCTCTCCACACCCGCTGGTTGATCTGCATGAGCCCGACGCTCCCCAGCGCCGAGGCCCGATACGTGATCGTGTCGCCCTTGCGCTCGAACTGGCGCCAGCAGCTCTCCTGGAGCGCGGTGGCCGGCAGCAGCGTGCGGTACGGTCGCGTGTATCGACTCTCCAGATCGGCTGGGTGCAGCGCCCGGTCCGCGGTCACGGCCAGCAGCCGGTCCACGACCGCGCGGTAGTCTCCGAGCTCGGGCTCCTCCGGGACCCAGCGGGCCAGCCGCTCGCCCAGGGCCCCCAGCTCGTCTCCACTCTCCGCCGCCGCGTACGCCACCCACCGCCACGGGAGCCCGCTGCCCGGCCCGGGGCCCGGCGGCGGCGCGGGGGCCGGCGCGAGATCGGGCTCGGGCGGAAGCCCGAACAGGGAGCGCAGGGTCGCGTCGACGTCGACGCCGTAGAGGAGCGGGTCCTCGGTCTCGCCGGGCCGCAGCAGACGGGCCAGGCGCCGCAGCCCGTCCGCCGAGATCTCGATGCCTAGACCCGGCGCCGCCCGGTCGAGCGCCACCAGCGCGTCGCCCGCCCCGATGAAGCCCGCGTAGCGCACGGCCTTGTCGCCCAGCAGCCCGCGCCGCTCCGCGCGCGCCACGATGTCGTGGAGGCGTCCCCACGCCTCGGTGAAGAGGCGACGCACGGGGTCGCCCTCGCCCCGCCGCACGTTGCCGGCCAGGATGGGCAGCAGCTCGTAGCGGCTCTCGATCAGCAGGCCGAACAGCTCCGCGCGGATGCCCGGGTCGGTGATGTCGAGCCCCAGGCTCTTGATCACGTACACCAGGAAGGCGTCCCAGCGCTCGAGCGACCGCTCCACCGCCTCGAGCTCGGCCGGGCCCAGCGGGGGCTCCGCCGAAGCCGCGGGCGCCCGCGGCTGCACGTACGACTCCGGCACGTCGAGGGCGAGATGCATGACGACCGCGTCGTCGCGCACCTCCACCGTCCGGACTCTGGCGCTCCGCAAGATCGCCTCCATCCGCACCGCGTCCGACCGCGTGACCACCATGCGGATCAGCCCGAGCACGTCGTCGCGGGGAGGCGTGAGGTCGATCGAGAGGCCGGTCAGGCGCGGCAGCAGGGCCCGCTCGGTCACCTCCCAGAGCAGGCCGCTCAGCAGGCCCTTGCGCCAGCTCTCGTCGTACAGGCTCGACTCCGTCACGCGGAGCCGGAGCTGCCAGTCGGGCGTGACGTAGGGCGCGGTCAGGGCCTCGACGAAGCCGTGCCAGCGGAGCGCGTTGAGGCAGAACCACAGCACGCGGGTCCCGGCGGTGCCATCGCCGTGCGTGACGAAGCGCAGGAGCGCGCCCTGGCGGTCGAAGGCGGGGTGGTCGAGCGACAGGTAGCGGCAGCGGCCCTCGCGCCAGAGCGGTGCGACGCCACCGGGCTCCGTGTACACCTCGCGCGCGAGCGGCTGAAGGAGCTGCTCGAAGCGCACGGTGAGCGGCAGCACCACCTCGGCGGCCCGGACGGGCGAGGCCGCGCCGAGCACGCAGGCCAGGGCCCAGGCCGCCACCCACCACCTCCGGCCTAGGAGGAGCCGGCGGCTCAGGGGCTCTCGGCGACCACGATCCGATTCCACCCGTGCGTGAAATCGATGCGGAACGTGGCGTCGGCGGCGCGCATGTCGTCCGCGGTCACCCGTAGCTTCACCCGGTACACGCCGGGCGGAAAGATCAGCACGCCCGAGGGGCTCGGGGGCGCGGGGAAGCGCAGCTGGTCGGGCGCGGCGGCGAGCGCGAAGCAGAGGTCCAGCGGGCGCGGCCGATCCGCCTCCACGTCGCGCGGGCCGAAATCGAGCTCGCGCGCCCACTTGAGGAGCGTGGGGCCCGGGAACTCCGGCGC
>DATJIR010000393.1:0-2802 GCA_035493135.1 Verrucomicrobiia bacterium | reverse complement strand
GTCTGCACCGAGGCGACGAGCGCGCCCGCGTTCTCCGACATCTGGAAGCCCTTGGCCAGCTCCGGCGTGAGCGACTGGATGCTGACGCCGAGCCAGCCGCGCGTCACCTTGCCGGTGGACGCGAGCTGGGTCACCACCGGCTTGACCTGGTTGATCGGGATCGCGAAGCCGATGCCCACCGAGCCGCCGCTCTGGCTGAAGATCGCGGCGTTGATCCCCACCGCCTGCCCGTGGGCGTTGATGAGCGGGCCGCCGCTGTTACCGGGGTTGATGGAGGCATCGGTCTGGATGAAGTCGTCGTAGGGCCCCTGGCCGATCACGCGGCCGGTGGCGCTGACGATGCCGGTGGTGACGGTGCGCTCGAGGCCGAAGGGATTGCCGATCGCCATCACCGGCTCGCCCACCTGGAGCTCGGAGGAGTCACCGAGCGGGATCACCGGCAGCCCGGTGGCATCCACCTTGAGCAGCGCGAGGTCGGTGCGGGGGTCGCGGCCCACCACCTTGCCGGGCAGCTCGCGACCGTCGTCGACCTTGACCAGGATCTCGGTGGCGTTCTCGACGACGTGGTTGTTGGTGACGATGTAGCCGGCCGCGTTGATGACGAAGCCGGAGCCCATGCTGCGCACCGTGCGCCGCTGGGGCTGGCCGCCGAACTGCTTGAAGAACTGCTGGAACGGGTCGTCGTTGCCGAACGGGCTCTGCATCTGCGCGCCTTCCTGGACCCGCTTGGTGCTGATGTTGACGACGGCGGGCTTGAGCGCCTTCGTCAGCTCCACCCAGTTGGGGGCGGGCACGGTGGTGGCGGGAGCGGACACCGCTCGCTCGCTCCACAGCGCGCCGGGCGCGGCGTGGCTCACGGCCAGGTGCGGGGCGATGGCCACCAGGGCCACCACCGCGCTCACCACCACCGCCATGCAGGCGGTGCGATAACGCGTGATCAATCGATTCATGGATGTGATCTCCTCCAGTGGTCCGAAGTGTCGGTCAATGCCCCCGGGGTCTCTCCCCGCGCGAGGCGCATGGCGATCCGGTATTCGCGCTCCATGCCGTCTGCATCACCCGCCCGCCGGAGCGCATCGGCGAGCAGCAGTCGAAAGTCGGGAGAGGCGGGCTCGATGGCGACCGCGCGACGCAGGTGGACCACCGCGTCGGCGGTGCGCCCCGCGTGCAGGAACAGGGTGGCGAGGCCCGCCTCGTAGCGGGCGTCCCGCGGGGCCAGGCGCACCGCGTCCTCCGCGTGGCTCAGCGCCGCCTCGTCCTGGCCGAGGCCCGAGTAGGCCAGGCCCAGGTAGTAGTGGGCGCGCGCGTCCCGCGGCTCCTCGGCCACCGCCTGCACGAGCTGACGGACCGCGGGGACGTACTGGTCGTCCGACACGAGTGTCGCCCCCCGCTCCACGAGCCCGCGCGCGCGCCAGCGGGCCGTGCCGCCCGCGAGCCCGAGCAAGGCCACCGCGAGCGCGGCGAGGGCGAGGCCGCCCAGCCAGAACGATCGTGCCGTCCGCGTCATGTCTCGACGGTAGAACGCCCAGATGAGGGGCGCGTGAAGCGGGGATGAGAACCTTCTTAAGCGCCTGGCTTAAGCGCCTGGCTTAGGCGCCTGGCTTAGGCGCCCGCGGATCGGGGGCGCCTGCCGGCGAGGCCGGGGGTCAGGCCGCGGCGCGGTCGGCGACGGTCGTGGCGAGGGTGATGTTGCCGTGGCAGGACGGACAGTCGAAGGTCCGCCCGTCCACGAAGCGGCCGCCCGGCTTGAGCTCCTGCTGGACGCCACAGCGGGGGCAGGCCCCACGCACCCACAGGAGCCGCCGGTCCTCGCGGGCCCGCTTGACCGCCATCACGATGCCACCGACCACGAAGGTCGGCACCAGCACGAAGTGGGCGACCGGGATGAACACCGAGGCCAGGGCCAGGCCCCAGAACATGCCCAGACCCCCCGCGGTGCGGGCAAAGCGCTGGCCGGGCGCCTGCTCCACGACGAGCGCGCGCGCCGGGCTCGGCTGATGCCCGAAGGCGGTGAGGTACGTGGAAACCTCGTTCTCGGTCGACATGGGGCCTTCCTCCCGCCTCCATCCTAGCGCCGATCGGGGTGGGGTCCGAGCGGGGCCGGCTTTTCTCACCCGCCTCTCATCGATCTCTCACCCGCGCTCCGTAGGATCGGAACCGTCATGCTGATCCCGATCTCGACCGTCCGTGAGTGCGCGATCGCCGGCCCCGCCGAGGACCGCCTGGGCCGGGTTCGCGACGTGTACTTCGACGACCGGCGCTTCCACGTGCGCCACCTGGTGGCCGAGATCGGGCACTGGCCCGCCCACCGCCTGGTGCTGGTCTCGCCCTGGTCGGTGCGCCGTATCGATCTGCCCGCGCGCGTGGTGCAGACCGACCTCGGCGGGGACGAGCTCACGCGGAGCCCGGACGCGGAGTGCGACCGGCCGGTCTCGCGTCAGCGGCACGTGGAGCTGGCCCGCTACTACGGCTTCTACGGCTTCCCCTACCAGTGGCCGGAGGCGACGGTCGCCACGATGTCCCCGCGCGTCCGGCACCGGGGCGATCGGCACCTGCGGAGCGCGCGCGCCCTCGTCGGCTACTACGTGCACGCGGACGACGACGACGTCGGTCACGTGGCCGACTTCCTGTTCGGCGACGCGGCGTGGGAGATCCGTCACGTGGTGGTGGCCCTCGGGCACGGGATCGCGCGCCGGCGGGTGCTGGTGCCGGCGGGCTGGGTGTCGCGGGTCAGCAGGGACGCGGCCGCAATCACGCTGGCGCTGCCGGGCCGGGTGGTGGCCGCCGCGCCGACCTACGTCC
>DATJIR010000392.1:0-4525 GCA_035493135.1 Verrucomicrobiia bacterium | reverse complement strand
GGCCCAGGATGAAGCGGCCCGGCGCCACATCCGCGACGCCCGCCGCGCACTGGGCCAGCGTGGCGGGGCCCCGCGTGTAGACGTTGGCGATGGCGGTGCCGAGCCGCATGCTGGTGGCGAGGCCGATGACGACCAGCGGGGTGAAGCCGTCGACGCCGTCCACCTCGAAGGACCAGGCGTCGGTGTAGCCGAGCCGCTCGGCCTCGCGGGCCACCTCGGTCAGCTCGGGCAGGGCGAAGCCTTCCATCGGCACCGACAGGGACCAGCGCTTCCGCATCCGGAATCTCTCCTGGCTCGAATTGACCGCCCCGGGAGTGTACCCCGGTTTGTCGGGTCCTTACCTCGGCTTTGGTCCGCGCGGGTCCACCGTGTCGGGGAAGCATTGCCACGCGACGCCTCCGTTGCTGGCGTCGCTCCCGTACCGGAGGAACAGGTCCGTCGAGGCGCGCCGGTCGGCCAGTCCCTTGATCCGGGCACCGCTCTCGGTGACGTAGGTCGCCTTGCGGCCCTCCTTCTCGCGCTCGTCGAGGGCCTTGGTGCACGCGCCCACGCTCGGATATGCGGTCTGGAGCACCCAGGCGCCGGGCCTTGGATCGTGCAGCTGCGACCATAGCACCCATGCGCAATCGGCCGCCGCCGAGCCGGCCAGACCGAGCACCCCGCAGAGCGCAGCGGTGAAGGCGTACCACTTGTAGTGGGTCATCGACGCTCCTCCTGTAGTGGCGAACCGCGTCCACATGATCTTCCGTGAAGTCCGGCGACGATGGCAACGCGAATGCGCGGCGGACGGTCTCGCGGCAGCCTGCAATTCTCTGCAGGGTCAGCGATGGTGGGCCGAAAGTTCTCGATCGCGCCGGGAATGTTCTACCGACGTGCCCGGACCCTTCTCGCGGCAGCGCAGCAATTCCAACGACCTGCCGACGTGGGGGAGTGGCACGACGGTTGCGAACACGGCCGTAGCCCATGCCTCGATGCCGAGGAGGACGACATGTTTCACGCCGAAGCGTGGCGATGAACGAGGACCCGACCGTCATGGCCGCGATTCAGCTCTCGGGGCGGCGCGGCGATTTCGGGCCCGCCGCGCTGGCTGCGGCGACCGCGCTATTGGCCGAGCTCAACTCGGACACCGACCTCGCGGTGCTGGTCGAGCGCGTCATCCGTAACCGGGCCCCAAGGGTCGTCGTTCCCGCCGCGGCGCTCCGCGGCTGGGAGGAGCGGGATCCGCTCGGATGGGCGAAGGTGTCCGCCTGGTTGACCGCCAACGACGTCGCGGTCGTGCGGATCTGACGGAGAATGGGCATGTGGAAGATGGTCCTGGCCGTCGCGGGCTTCGCCTTCCTCCTCCTGAACGGGTCCGCCTCGGCGAGGGCGGAGGGCCCCGGCGCCGCGACGTCGCCGAGCCGGACGACCAGGGAGCTCGAGCATCCGTCCCCGAAGACCGCGCCGAAGGCGTTCGTCGGGCCGCCAAAGAAGGCCACGGCGTCGCCGAGCGTCGAGCGCGCGAGCCGCCCCGAGCCGGATAGCCCGGTCCTGAATCTTCTCTGGCTGTTGACCGGCGCGTCGAGAAGGTACTAGCTCGGCTCCTCCCCCGAGGGTTGCCGATTGCTCAAGATGTGCCATCGGCGCTATGCTCCCGGCTTGACAGGGCCGGCGAGCGGCCAGACAAGCCTCAGGGTTCTCGAGGAGCCACGCCACCATGACGGTGTTCCCCGGCTTCACCCTCCCGGAAGAGCTGCGCCTGCTCGGGGAGCAGATCCGGCGGTTCGTCCAGGAGGAGATCGTCCCGCTCGAGCAGACCATCGATCCGGACGCGCCCGAGATCCCGCGCGAGGACTTCGTGCGTCTCTCCGCCAAGACCAAGGCCGCCGGCCTCTGGACCCTCGGCGCGCCCGAGGCCTACGGCGGCGGCGGGCTCGATACGTTCAGCATGTGCGTGGCGCTCGAGGCGATGTCGCAGCACCGCATGGGCCTCTACAACCCGGGCTGCGGCGTGTTCGGCCGCTACCCGCCGCCCGCGATCTGGGCCGGGAGCCGTGCCCAGATCGAGAAGTACGCGGTGCCCGCGCTGCGCGAGGGCTACGAGACGTTCTTCGCGATCACCGAGCCCTCGGGCGGGTCGGATCCGGCCGGCGCGATCCAGACCCGCGCCGAGCGCCGCGGCGACAAGTGGGTGCTCAATGGGAGAAAGGTGTTCATCTCCCGGGCCCACGACGCGCCGTGGGGCATCGTGTTCGCGCGGACGGACAAGGGTAAGGGCCGCGCCGGCATCTCGTGCTTCATCCTGGAGCACGGCACGCCCGGCTTCCACGCCAAGCCCATCCGGGTGATCCGCACCTCGGCGATTCCCAACGACGTGACCTTCGAGGACTGCGAGATCCCGGCCGAGAACCTGATCGGCCAGGAAGGGCAGGGGCTCGACCTCGCGTTCGACCTGCTGGTGAAGAACCGCTTCCCGTACTCGGCGTGCAACCTGGGAGTCGCGGTCGCCGCGCACCGCATGGCCATCGCTCACGCCAAGCAGCGCTCCACCTTCGGGGCGCCGCTGAGCCAGCGGCAGGCCATCCAGTGGATGCTGGCCGACGCGGAGGTGGAACTGCGCGCGTGCCGGTGGATCATCTGGGAGGGCGCGTGGAAGGCGGACCGCGGGGAGGACGCGCGGGTCGAGGCCTCGATCGCCAAGCTCTACTCGAGCGAGGTGCTGGGCCGCGTGATCGACGCGGCGGTGCAGATCCACGGCGGCTACGGGGTGTCCAAGGAGTTTCCGCTCGAGCGCTGGTACCGCGAGGCGCGGGTCCGCCGCATCGGCGAGGGCCCCTCGGAGGTGCATCGCATGGTCATCGCGCGCTCACTGTTCAGGTAGCGTCAAGAGAGGGGTCACGGCATGGCGACATTCAACTTCGAGCTGTCCACGCTTCCCCCCGAGGCGGAAGCGCTGCGTGACGAGGTGCGCACCTTCCTCAAGCAGGAGCTGGCCCAGTTCCGGGGCGCGGACCGGGCTCGCTCCTGGGGCGGCTTCAACCGCGACTTCTCGCGCCGCATGGGCGAGCGCGGCTGGATCGGCATGACGTGGCCGAAGAAGTACGGGGGCCACGAGCGTACCGCGCTCGAGCGCTACGTGGTGCTGGAGGAGACGCTGGCCGCCGGCGCGCCGGTGAGCGCGCACTGGGTGGCCGACCGGCAGAGCGGGCCGCTCCTGCTCCGCTTCGGCACCGAGGAACAGCGCCAGCGGTTCCTGCCCCGCATCGCGCGCGGCGAGCTGGCCTTCGCCATCGGCATGAGCGAGCCGGACTCGGGCTCGGACCTGGCCTCGGTGCGCACCCGGGCCGAGAAGGTCGCGGGCGGCTACAAGGTCAACGGCACCAAGATCTGGACCAGCAACGCCCACCTCTCGGACTACGCGATCGCGCTCTTCCGCACCAAGGTGGTGCCGGACAAGAAGCACGAGGGGCTCTCCCAGTTCCTGGTGGACCTCAAGTCGCCCGGCATCTCGATCCGCCCGATCTACGACCTGGCCGGCGGGCACCACTTCAACGAGGTGCACTTCCAGGACTGCCTGGTCCCCGACGACATGCTGGTCGGCAACGACGGCGAGGGCTGGAAGCAGGTGACCACCGAGCTCGGCTTCGAGCGGAGCGGCCCCGAGCGGTATCTCTCGTCGCTCCAGCTCGTGATCGAGCTGATCCGCGAGGCGGGTCGTGAGCCGGGCGAGCGGGCCGCGGCCCTGATCGGCCACTTCACCGCGCACCTGGTGACGCTCAGGCAGATGTCGCTCTCGATCGCCACCATGCTGCAGGCCGGGCAGAACCCGAACCTGGAGGCCGCGGTGATGAAGGACATCGGGACCACCTTCGAGCAGGAGATCCCAGAGGCGGTGCACGCGCTCACCGGGGCCGAGCCCCGCATCGGCAGCGGCAGCGAGTTCGAGAAGACGCTCGGCTACCTCATCCAGCACGCGCCCTCGTTCTCGTTGCGCGGCGGAACGCGCGAAGTGTTGAGGGGGATCATCGCCCGCGGCCTCGGGCTGCGCTAGTGCTGGGCGAGGCGCAGCCGAAGGCGAGCCGAGCGAATACAAGAAAGGTGTGGCCATGAACGAGCTGCAGACGATCCTCAGCGAGACGTGCACGCGCCTGTTCACCGATCGCGCCACCACCGCGGTACTGGAGGGGGCCGAGAAGGGCGAGTGGCCGGCCGCCCTCTGGCAGGCCCTGGAGGAAAACGGCCTCACGCTGCCCCAGGTGCCCGAGGCCCGCGGAGGAGCCGGCGGCTCCTGGAACGACGCGTTCGTGGTGCTGATGGCCTCCGGCCGCTTCGCGGCGCCGGTGCCGCTGGCCGAGACCATGCTGGCCGGCGCGATTCTGGCCGAGGCGGGGCTCGATGCGCCGCTCGGGCCTATGACGGTGGCGCCCGTGCATGTCGATGAAGGCCTCAGCCTGGCCCGCCAGGGCGGTGGCTGGGCGCTGAGCGGCCGGGCGAGCCGCGTGCCGTGGGGCGCGCGCGCCGAGCACGTGGTGGTGGTGGCCGATGA
>DATJIR010000391.1:0-33178 GCA_035493135.1 Verrucomicrobiia bacterium | reverse complement strand
GAAAGCGCGGCGCCCGACGTGGCGTTCGAGGCTCCGTTCGCGCCCACCGTGGTGAACCAGTACGCGATGGCCGCCATGCGGCACATGCACGAGTTCGGTACCACGAGCGAGCAGCTCGCGTGGATCAAGGTGGCCGCCTCGCACCACGCCCAGCACAACCCGCACGCGATGCTGCGCGAGGTGGTCACGGTCGCGGACGTGGTGGGCTCGCCGATGATCTCGGACCCGCTGCATCGCCTCGACTGCTGCGTGATCAGCGACGGGGGCGGCGCGGTGATCGTGGCCCGCCCCGAGATCGCGAGGGGCCTCCGGCGCCCGCTGGTCACGGTACGCGGGGCGGGCGAGGCGGTGAAGCATCAGATGGGCGGGCAGGTGGACCTCACCTACACCGGCGCCCGCTGGTCGGGGCCGGCCGCCTTCGAGATGGCGGGCGTGAAGCCGGCCGACATCAAGTACGCCTCGATCTACGACAGCTTCACGATCACGGTGCTGATCACGCTCGAGGATCTGGGTTTCTGTCCCAAGGGGCAGGGCGGGCGCTTCGTCTCCGACGGCAACCTGATCGCGGGGACGGGTCGGCTGCCCTTCAACACCGACGGCGGCGGCCTCTGCAACAACCACCCGGCCAACCGCGGTGGCATGACCAAGGTGATCGAGGCGGTGCGCCAGCTCCGCGGCGAGGCGCACCCGGCGGTCCAGGTGAAGGGGTGCGACCTGGCCCTGGCCCACGGCACCGGCGGCTCGCTGGGCACGCGGCACGCGAGCGCGACCCTGATCATGGAGAGGGTCTGAGCCATGGCCGACGCGACCCGCAAGATCCTCGCTCCGACCCCGAGCCCCGAGACCGCGCCCTTCTGGGAGGCGGCGGGCAAGGGGAAGCTGCTCCTCCGGAGCTGTACCGCCTGCGGGCGGCCGCATCACTACCCGCGGCCGATCTGCCCCTTCTGCGGGAGTGATCGCACCGAGTGGAAGGAGTCGGCCGGGCGAGGCGTCGTCTACTCCTTCAGCGTGATGCGGAGGTCCTCGCCGCCCTACGTGATCGCCTACGTCACGCTGGACGAGGGCGTCACCATGATGACCGGCCTGGTGGACTGCGATTTCGACGCGCTCCGCATCGGGCAGCCGGTGCGGGTGGTGTGGACGCCCACCGACGGCGGCCCGCCGGTCCCCATGTTCACTCCGCGCTAGCGCCGAGCTACGCGGTGGCGGCCGGATCGGCGGGCGGCAGCACCTCGCGGAACACCGGGCGCGTCTTCCACTCCGGCACCGGCGGCGTGTGGCCCTCGCACGGCGCGTAGGGCGATTCCTCGACGATCTGCATCCGGTGGATGTAGCGCGGGCAGTTGGGGAAGGCCGTCTCGACCTGCACGCGTACGACGAGCTGGGCGCCGACGAACTCGGCGAGCAGCGGATCGTCCTCCTGCACCGCCGCGCGGCCGTTGACCCGCAGGCGCCGGGGGCTCTCGAAGTCGACGAAGAGCAGCCCGACGTGCGGGTTGACCAGGAGGTTGCCCAGGCTCTTGAACATGCCGTTGCCGTCGTAGCTCGGGAAGGCGACGGTTCCGGGGCCCACCACGCGCACGAACCCGGGCCGTCCGCCCTTGTACGAGCAGTCCGGTCGCCCCTCCGCGTCCGCGGTGGCCAGGAAGAACATGGGCCGGCTCTCGATGAACGCGCGATCGGCGTCGGTGAAGACGTCGTGCGCGATGACCTCCTCCAGACGGTCGGCCAGTCGGCGCGTCTGGAAGCGATCCTGCAGGCGTCGCGATCCGTCGTGGTACAGCTTGCTCTCGCTCATGCGGCCTCTCCTAGAGCCGGGCCATCACTCGATCGGCGAAGTCCTCGATCACGCGGTACTGCCGGTTGAGCGGCGGGTAGAGCATGATCTGGCTCAGCCCCTGGCTCTCCAGCTCCTTCAATCGCTCCACGATGCGCCCGGGCGTCCCGGTGAGGCAGGTGGCCTCGATCAGCGCCGGCGTCAGGAATCGGGCCTCCTCCGGATCCACGAAGCTGTAGTGGCTGCCGTGCAGGCGCTGGTGCCGTGCCTCGGGCGGCCCCGCGTTCAGCCAGTCGAGGTACGCCTTCCACACCGGTCTCGCGTAAGCCGGCGGCTCCGCGCCGGTCTCCAGGTGCTGCGCGACCAGGTAGTGGAGGCCCGAGATAACCGCCGCGCCGCACTCCGCGATGATGCGCTCGGAGTTGGCGGCCTCGCCCGGCTGGAGCAGCGCCACGTTGACCATCGCCGAGGTATGGAAATCCGCGGGCACGGCGCGCCCGGCTTTCTCGGCGCCGCGGCGCACGTTGGCGAGCATCTCCGGCACCGTGCCCCCGCGCGGCAGGCCGGAGATGAGCCCATCGCCCAGCTCGCCGGCGAGGGCCTGCGCCTTCGGGCCGAAGCCCGCGACGTAGACCGGGATCGGGTGGTCGAGGTCGATGAAGCGGTGATCGCGCATCTGGAAGCGGATCGGGTGCGTCTCGCCGTGGAGCGTGTAGTCGACCTCCTCGCCGCGGAGCAGCGCGCGGACGGTCTGCACGTACTCCCTGAACGGGCCGAGGCGCATCGGCTTCTGGCCGAGCGTGCGCATCGCGGTGTGCCCGGTGCCGAGGCCGATGAAGCAGCGCCCCGGAGCCAGCCGGTTGATGGTGGCGATGCCGTTGGCCGCGACCGGCGCCAGCCGCAGGCCGGGCACGTTGACCCCGGTGCCGAGGCGCATGCGGCGCGTCTGCTGGGCGGCCAGGGCCAGCACCGCCCAGCAGTTCGATCGGATCATCTGGCTGTCGGTGACCCAGCAGTGCGAGTAGCCGAGGTTCTCGGCGTGGGTGATGTAGCCGATCTCGTCGATCTTGGCGTGAACGATGCCGAAGTCCATGACGGGCCGCGCCGGCTACCTGTCGAGCCAGACCTCCTGCATGCGCCCGTAGTTGTAGAGCGCGTTGTGGGGGACCAGGTTCTTCACGTACGGGTACTGGGCGAAGTACTCCTTGCGCCACCCGAGCATCGGGCGCGCCACCTCGGCCTCCAGCGTGCGCTGGATGTCGGCCACCATCTTGAGCCGCCTGGCCCGGTCCAGCTCCTGTGACTGCGCCTCGATCTGGCGGTCCATCGCCTCGTTGCAGTAGTCGGTGTAGTTGCGCGACGACCCGCACTTGTAGTTCTCGACCAGGTAAGCGTCCGGATCGTCGAAGCCGCCCGCGGTCAGGTTGGCCGCGATCTGGAACTCCCGCCGCGCCAGGGCGGGGAACCACGCCGAGGTGTCGAGCTGCTTGACGGTGGCCTCGACGCCCACCAGCCGGAGCTGGTCCACCGCGTAGGAGGCCAGGTCCACGTAGATGGGCGAGGTGCGGGTGGCCATCTCGAGACGCAGCGGCTTGCCCGGCCCGTAGCCGGCCTCCGTGAGCAGCCGCTTGGCCTCCGCCTTGTCACGCGCGGGGTCCCGGTAGCCGGCCAGGTTACGCAGGTCGGCCTCGCCCAGCCCCCAGAAGCCCATCGGCCGGGGCATGAGCGCGGCGCCGATGACCGCGCCGTCCTGCCGCACGCTCTTGACGTAGGCGCGCCGGTCGAGCGCCAGGTTGACCGCGCGGCGCACCAGCGCGTTGTCGAAGGGGGCGCGCTTGTGATTGAGCAGCACGTTGTCGCTGCCGTTCTGCCCGATCTCGGTGATCACGAGCGCCGGGGTCACGCTCTTGGCGGTGTCGGCCATCGCCTTCGTCATCTCGAGCGGCACGAAGGCGTCGAGCCGGCCGGCCTGGAGCGCGGCCAGCCGGGTGCCCCGCTCCCGGATGATGGTGTAGCGGATGCCGTCGAGGTAGGGTCGGTCGGGCACGAAGTAGTCGGGGTTGCGCTCCAGCTCCACCATCTGCCCTCTCAACCACTCCTTCTGGCGAAAAGGTCCGGTGCCCACGCACTTCTGGCGCAGCTCGTTCAGCGGGACGTGGGCGGGCAGCACCGGCGAGTAGCCGGAGGCGAGCATGAGGAGCAGCGACGGCTGGGGGCGCTTGAGGTGGAACACCACCGTGTAGGGCTCGGGCGCCTCGATGGACGCGACGTTGGTCCACCATTCCTTTCGGGCGCTGAGCCGGAAGCGTGCGGTCGTCTCCGGGGCCTCGCGGGCCACGTCGAAGGTGTACTTCACGTCGGCGGAGGTGAACGGCTTGCCGTCGTGCCACTTCACGTTCTTGCGGAGGAAGAACACCAGGTTCCGGTAGTTGTCCTGCCACGACCAGCGCTCGGCCAGCTCCGGGATCACGGTGTCCACGCTCTCGTGGGCCTTGAGCGGATCGAAGAAGACCAGATTCGAGTAGCAGGGCGACATCGGCCACGTGTTCGACACGGTGGCCGACTCGTGGATGATGAGCCCCGGCGGGTCCTCGATCAGCACCGTGTTGAGGATGCCACCGCGCTTGGGCTTGGCTCCCTGGGCCCAGACCGGCGCGCCGGCCAGGACCGGCACGGCCAGGAAGACGGCGAGCCCGAGGGCGGTGGAGCGGAGCGAGCGTCTGCGCATGGAGATCTCCGTTGGTCGATTCGGACTCAGTACATCACGAGGCCACCGGTGACGTTGATGGCCTGGCCGGTCATGTAGGACGACTTGCTCGAGGCCAGGAAGCCCACCACGTTGGCCACGTCCTCCGCCTTCTCGATGCGCCCGAGCGGGATCTGCTCCACGCGCTGCTTGAGGTACTCCCCGGGCTTGAGCCCCATCAGCCCTTCGCCCGCCTCGCGGTCGACCTGGAAGATCATGTCGGTCTCCACGATGCCCGGGCACACGCAGTTGACGCGGACGCCGTCGGCGGCGTGGGCCAGGGCCAAGCTCCGGGTCATGCTGATCACCGCGGCCTTGGTGAGGCCGTAGACCAGCGAGGTCTTGAGCCCCATCTTGCCCGCCATCGAGGCCAGGCTGATGATGTTGCCGCGCTTCGCCTTGACCATGTGGCGGAGCACCGCCTGGCTCGCGAAGAAGACGCCCTTGGCGTTGACCGCGAGCAGCCGGTCCCAGTCCGCCTCGGTGACGTCCGCGGTGTGCATCGACTTGTGGATGCCCGCGTTGTTGACCAGGACGTCGATGCGCCCCCACTCGGCCACCGTCCGGTCGGCCATCGCCTGGAGGTCGGCCAGACGGGTGACGTCCGTCTGGAGCGCCATCGCCCGGCGCCCGCGCTTGCGCACTTCCTCCGCGGTGCGCTCGCCGGTGGCCCGGTCCACCTCGGCCACCACGACGTCGGCGCCCATGCCGGCCAGCTCCAGCGCGATGGCGCGTCCGATGTTGCGGCCGGCGCCGGTCACGATCGCGGTCTGTCCCTGGAGATCCATCTGGATCTCCATCTCAGCAGCAGCCGCCCGAGATGGAAGCCTTGGTGCGCTGGATCAGCTCGAGGCGCACGTCGTCGGGGGCCTGGACGAAGCAGATGCGCGGGCCGCCCGGGATCTCGATCGGCCCCTCCAGCAGCTTCGCGCCCAGGCCCTCGAGGCGCTTGATGTCCGCCTCCAGGTTCTCGGAATCGAAGCCGAAGTGCTCGAGGCCGTGGTGCGCCCGGGCGTCGCCCGCGCCGAGCTTCTCGTTGGTGCGCGCCCCGGAGATGTTGACCGGGGTGCCGTCCTCGCTCTGGCAGCGCACGAACCGGTCGCCGAAGACGCGCGTCTCGTCGGAGACGATCTTGAAGCCGAAGGCTCGCACGTACCAGTCGGCGGTCTTGCGGGGGTCCGAGGCCTTCAGGTGGATGTGGTTGATCCGGTAGGGCATGGCGGTGTCCTTTCGGGTGAGGTATCGTCGGGGCCGCGCCATCGGCGCGGCTAGAGAATAGTAGGACCCGACCCCCGGTTCAAGGAGGCCTCATGGACATCGGCTGTCACCTTCCCAACCAGGGCCCCCTCGCCAACGGCGAGTCGCTCGTGCGCTTCGCGCGGGCCGCCGAGGAGCGCGGGGTCGCGTCGCTCTGGGTGAGCGATCACGTCATCTTCCCGCGCTCCGCCACCGGGAGCTACCCGGGCGGGCGCTTCCCGCATCCGCCCGACAAGCCCTATCTCGAGGCGGTGACGGTGCTGGCCGCCGCTGCGGTCTGCACGAGCCGGGCCCGGCTCGGCGCGTCGGTCTTCATCCTGGGCCACCGCCATCCGGTGCTCATGGCCAAGATGCTCGCCAGCATCGACGCGCTCTCCAGCGGCCGGCTCATCTGCGGCGTGGGCGTCGGCTGGTGGAAGGAGGAGCTCGAGATCCTGGGCGTGCCCTTCCACGCGCGCGGCCGGCACGGCGACGAGATCCTGCGCGCCTTCAAGGCCCTGTGGACGGAGGACAACCCGCGCCTGGACGGCGAGTTCTTCCGCTTCCGCGATCTCGGCTTCGCGCCGAAGCCGGTGCAGAAGCCGCATCCGCCCATCTGGGTGGGCGGCGACAGCCCGGGCGCGTTCCGGCGCGTGGTGACGCTCGGCGACGGCTGGCACGCGACCTCCAAGGATCCCGACCAGCTCCGCGAGGGGCTGGGCCGCCTGCGCGCGGTCGCGGACCAGCACCGGCGCGACATGAAGACGATCGAGATCTCGGTGCGCTACAGCCTGAGCGACGGGATGCTGGGCAAGGGCGCCCAGATGGTGATCGACCAGCTCGGCGAGTACAAGCGCATCGGCCTGAGCCACGTCCTGGTCGACTTCCGCCGCGACGACCTCGCCCGGATGCTCGAGCTGCTCGACCTGGTCACCGGAGCCATCCGCCCCGCGGTGGCATAGGTCCCCTTACTGCCGGCGGCGCAGCATCTGCTGGAGGCTCTGCCGGGTGAGCCCGAGCTGCTCGGCGGCGCGGGTCTTCGAGCCGCACTCCCGCAGCGCGTCCTCGATCATCCGGCGCTTGAGGGCTTCCACCGCCTCGTTGAGGGTCTGCACCGACGGGGCGGCGCCCACGCCGGCCGCGATGCGCTCCGAGAGGTGGGCCCGGCCGAGCGGCCGGCCGTCCTCGGCGAGCGCCACCGCGCGCTCGATCTCGTTCTCGAGCTCGCGCACGTTGCCCGGCCAGGGGTAGCCGCGGAGCAGGCTCAGGGCGTCGGGCCCCACGCCGGGGAGCGCGCGCCGCCCGCGGCGGCAGGCCTGGCGCAGGAAGTGGTCGGCGAGGGTCGGGATGTCCTCGGCCCGCTCGCGCAGGGGCGGGAGGCGAATCGGGAAGACGTTCAGACGGTAGTAGAGGTCGCGGCGGAACCGGCCGGCGGCCACGTCGGTCTCGAGATCGGCGTTGGTGGCCGCGATCACCCGCACGTCCACGCGTCGCGTCCCCGTCCCCCCGACCCGCCGGACCTCCCCTTCCTGCAGGACGCGCAGCAGGCGGAGCTGCATGGCGGGCGACGTCTCGCCGACCTCGTCGAGGAAGATCGTGCCCCCGTCGGCCTCCTCGAAGAGCCCCTTGCGCTCTCCGGTGGCGCCGGTGAACGCGCCGCGGGTGTGTCCGAACAGCTCGGACTCGAGCAGGGTGTCGGGCAGGGCCCCGCAGCTCTGGGCCACGAACGGCCGGGTCCGGCGCGAGCCGTTGACGTGGATCAGGTGGGCGAAGAGCTCCTTGCCGGTGCCGGTCTCGCCGAGGAGCAGCACGGTGGTGTCCCCGTCGAGGACCTTGCGCGCCAGCTCGACCGCGCCGCGGAGCCCGGTCTCCGCGCCGACCAGCTTGTCGAACGAGGCCGGCTTCTCGCGGCCGGCGGTGGTCTCGCGCCGGAGCGCGTTGTAGGCCAGCTCGAGCTCGTCGCGGAGCCGGGTGTTCTCCCGGGCCAGCCGCCAGCGCTCCGCGGCCCGTCGTACCACCACCAGCAGCTCGTTCGGGTCCCAGGGCTTGGGGACGAAGTGGTAGATCCGGCCGGTGTTGATCGCCTCCATGAGGCTGTCGACGTCAGTGTACGCGGTCAGCACGATGCGAACCGCGTCCGGCGCGCGCTCCTGGCTCCGCCGCAGCAGCTCGACCCCGGTCATGCCCGGCATCCGGTGGTCGGTCACGATGACCGCGACGTCCGGCTCGGCGGCGAGGCAGGCGAGGGCCTCCTCGCCGTGGCCGGCGCGGAGCACGCGGAACTCGGCGGCGAGGATCGCCTCGAGCGCGTCGAGCACCCGCGGCTCGTCGTCGACGATCAGGACCGTCGTCTCGTCCGCCGCGCCTCCGGGCGAGGACGCGGTCACGTCGACGCCCGGACCGCGACCGCCGGCTCCCGGAGGCCGAAGACCTCGTAGAGCGTCTCGCGATGCCGGATGCCCTTGAGGCGCGGCCGGCCGAGCTCACGGGCGTCGACGAAGTGATCCACCTGGTGGAAGGTCTCCTCGCCCACGATGATATGCGCGTCGAACAGGCGTGTCATCCGCTGCATGCGCGCCGCCGCGATCATGGCCCGCCCCACCACGATGAGCTCGCGCCGGCGGTCCGAGCCGATCGTGCCCGCCAGGACCCGGCCGGAGCTGATGCCCACCCCGATGTCGAAGGTGGGTCGCCCGTCCGCGGCCCAGCGCGCGGCCAGCCGCCGCACCGCCTCCACCATGTCGGTGGCGGCCCGGACCGCACGCAGGGCGACGTCGGCCCCCGGCTCCGGCACGCCGAAGAGGGCGACGATCTCGTCGCCGATCAGCTGCTCCACCGTGCCCTGGTGGCGGAAGATCACGTCGATCATCTCGGCGAAGTACTCGTTCAGGAGGCGGATGACCACCGGCGCCGGGGTCGCCTCGATGAGGCGGGTGAAGCCCCGGATGTCGGCGAAGAGCACGGTGGCCTCGCGCCAGTCGCCCGGCAGCTCCAGGAGGCCCGGGTTGGCGATCGCGAGGTCGACCAGCCGGGGCGACACGTAGCGCTGGAGCTGCGCACGCACCGACGCTTCCCGGACCAGGTCGTCCTGGGCGCCCCGGAGGTGCTGGAGCGCCTGCTCGAGCTCGGTGTTCTTGGCCCCCAGCTCGTGCAGCAGCGTCTCGCGCTCGCGGCACAGCCGGTGATGCTCGACCGCGCGGCCCACCACGTGACGGAGCTCGTTCGGATCCCAGGGCTTGAGGAGGAAGTGGTAGACCCCGGCCGCGTTGATGGAGTCCATCAGGGCGTCGGTGTCGGTGAAGGCGGTGAGGAGGATGCGGACCGTGTCGGGGGCGACGTCGCGGCTCCGGGTCAGGAGCTCGGTGCCGGTCAGCCCGGCCATCCGCTGGTCGCTCAGCACGACGGCCACGTCCTCCGCGCGCAGGTAGGTGAGCGCGGTCTCCGCGCGGTCGGCGCGGAGGATGCGATGCTCCATCGCGAGGAGCGCCTCGAGCGCGTCGAGGACCCGCGGCTCGTCGTCGACCAGCAGGACGGTGGCGGCCATCACGCGGGCGTCGCGGCCGGGGTCGGCGTGCCGGCCCGGGCGACCGGCAGCCGCAGGGTGAACACCGCGCCGCCGCCCGGCGTGCTCTCGGCCCGGATCTCGCCGCCGTGCTTCGTGACGATCTCGTAGCTGATCGAGAGGCCGAGGCCGGTGCCCTCGCCGACGGGCTTGGTGGTGAAGAACGGATCGAAGATGCGGCGGAGCACGTCGGGCGGGATCCCGGGACCGGTGTCGGCGATCGTGATCACCGCCATCGGCCCCACCCGTGACGTCTCGATCGTGATCGAGCCCGGCCCGGGAATCGCCTGGGCCGCGTTGGCGAGCACGTTCAGGAAGACCTGGTCGATCTGCGACCGGACGCACTCCACCGGGCCGAGCGGTCCGTACCTCCGGACCACCGCGATCCGATCCTTCAGGAGGTGGTTCAGGAGAGTCAGGCTCGACTCGAGCTCCTCGTGCAGGTCGACCGGCTGCCACACGTCGTCCGTGGTGCGGGCGAACACCCGCAGGTCGCCGACGATCTTGCGGGTCCGGTCGGCGCCCTCGCGGATGCCGGAGATCATCGAGTCGAGGTACTTGAGCGCGTAGTCGATCTTGAGCTCGTGCCGGCGCGCGTCGATCCGGGACCGGTCGGCCTCGGGCAGCGCGGCCTCCTGGTAGGTCTCGAGCATGGCCCGCAGGCGCTGGACGAAGTCGGTGAGGGTGGCCACGTTGGAGGAGATGAACCCGATCGGGTTGTTGAGCTCGTGGGCCACCCCGGCCACGAGCTGACCGACCGAGGCCATCTTCTCGCGCTGGATGAGCTGGAGCTGGGTGGCCTGGAGGTCGCGGTAGGCGCTGCGCAGCTCCTCGTTGGCGGCGCGGAGCTGCTCGGTGCGGACCCGCACCTTGTCCTCCAGGCTCCGGGAGAGGTCCTCGATGGTCTGGAAGCTCGCCGCGCGGTCGATGGCGAGGGCCACGTGGCTGGCCACCGCGGTGAGCAGGTCCACGTCGCCCTGGTCGAAGCGCTCCGGCTCCGCCGCGGTGACCACGAGCACGCCCAGCACCTGCTCGCGCACGCGGAGCGGCGCGGCCACGAGGCTCTGCACCCGATGCGCGCGGCTCAGCGCCTGGTGAACGGGCTCGGTGGCGCGCGCCACGTCCCTGACCAGGACCGGCTGCCCGGTGATCGTTGCCCGCGCGCTCGCGCTCGTTCCCGCCTCGAGGGGCAGCTCTACGCCCTCGAACGGGGGGGTCGTCGCGTCGGCTCCCGCGGTCCGGTGTCCGCGGAGCACGCGGCGCTCGCGGTCCACCAGGAGGAGATAGGCCCGCTCGTACGGCATCCGGTGGACGAGCCGGCTCAGCGCCTGATCGTAGATCTTCTCCGGGTCGAGCGTCGCGCTCACCGCGGCGCTCAGGTCGGTGAGGAGCGACAGCTGCTCGATCCGCGTCTCGAGCTCGACGAACTTCTTCTCGAGCTCGCGATTCGAGTAGATGATCTCATCGGACTGGAGATCGAGCAGGCGCTGGGTGTGACGGCGCTGGTGGCCCTCGCGGAGCGCGTAGCCCAGCGCGACGCCGGTGACGAGCGGCAGGGGCGCCGCGACCAGGAGCGGCCAGCCCCCGCCGGGCGCGGCCGAGGCCAGGCCGAGCGCCACCGCGGCGGCGCCGCCGATCAGGGTCGGCGCCCAGAAGCGGGCGCCGCGCGAGGGATTCCTCCAGCGCACATCCCATCGGCAGGCGTCGGCGCCGCGGGCCGCGCACGTGCTCTCGAGGATCCGGGCGCGCGGCAATCCCCAGTTGGTCGGGAAGCGCTCGAACTGCACCTTGAGCCACGTGCAGTTCCAGACCGGGATGACCTGCCCGGGCAGGGGCGTCCAGCGATAGCGCGCCCGGCGGCGGCCCACCTCGAGGGTGTCGAGCCGGTAGAAGTCGCGGGCCTGCTGGTCGTAGATCGTGGCCACCCGCTGGTAGGCCGCGCGCGGACTGCCGATCCCCATCGAGTAGGTCCCGAGGTACGAGCGCTCCTCGCGGGGCTTCCAGTCCATGAACGACTCGCCGTAGCGCCGCGCCCAGCGCTCCTCGTCGGGCTCGCGCATCAGCGTCTGGCAGACCTTGACCATCTCCCCGGCCACCGCCACCGGGATCCAGTTGTGGTCGGCCATGAGGTAGTCGCGGGACCGGCCCGCCACGCGGCAGATCGTCGCGACCCCCTCGGGGCCCACCTCCTTCTCCACGAAGGGGATCAGCGCCTTCGTGAAGATGCAGTTGACCTCTCCCGGCATGTGGGGTCCGGTCAGCTCCGCTTGTGCACGAACGTCGACGTGATCTTCACCGGGTTCGCGAGGGTGTCGGCCACCGGCGACTTGCGGTCGATCGTCTCCTTGCACCGCCGCACCTGCTCCTCGGAGGCCGGGCTCCGGATGGTCACCGCGTAGCGGATGTCGGTGAAGCCGTTGCGCACCGACTTGTCGTGCCCGAGCACGCCGCGGAAATCGATGTCGGCCTCCATTTCCACGCTCAGGGCCTCGATCGGCACGTTGAAGAGCGCGGCGTTGGCCGCGATCCCGGAGGTAAGGCAGCCCGCGAGGGCGGCCAGCACCGACTCCGCCGCGGTCGGGGCCGCGTCCACGCCGCCGAGGCCGGCCGGGGCGTCCATGGTGACGAAGAAGCGCCGGGTCGGAGGGGTCGCCGCCTTGCCGAGGATCTCCTGCTCGCCGATCTCGACCAGGGCCTTGACGCCGCGCTGCCAGGTGGAGCGCAGCTTGACGGTTCGCTTTCCGAGCGCCGGGTTCTCGCGGACCTTGCGGTCCAGCTCCTTCATGCCATCGACGTCGACGTCGTTCAGTCCGAGTGCCATGGATGGTTCTCCTCAGGGTTGTGGAGGTTCCAGGTCGGGCTTCAGCGCCGCGTTCAGGCGGTTGCTGAAGTTGGCCGCGGCCACCGTCAGCGCCAGCTCGATCAGTTGCCTCGACGGGAGGTGCGCGGCCAGTGCGGCGTGGAGCGCGTCGTCGACCTCGCCGGCGACGGTCAGCCGCTCGGCGTAGCGGACGGCCAGGCGCTCCAGCTCGCCGTAGGCCGGGGACGCGGAGGGGTCGGCGCGGCCGTCGAGCTGGGCCGGGGTGAGGCCGGCCTGGCGGCCGAGCGACGAGTGGAAGGTGTCGCAGATGGTGGACCGGTTCAGCCGGGAGGCCGTCGCGAACGCGAGCTCCCGCAGGCGGGGATCGAGGGTCCGGATCTCCTCCGGCGCCTGCTCCCGCTCCAGCTCGGGGGCGCGCCTCATCGACGTCCTCCGTCGATCAGGGGGGCGATCAGCTCGGCGGCGCGCCGGCCGCCGCCCGTCTCCACGTCCCGGTAGGTCACCGGGCGCTTGAGCCCCTCGGCCACCGCGTGCGCGAGCGTCTCCGGGTCGGCCTCCGCATAGTCCATGCGCACGCCAGCGCCGTAGCGGGCGAGCCGATGCGGCACGTGGACGCCCTGCTCGAAGTGGTTCCGCAGCGGGAAGTAGAGGAACGGCCGCTTGGTCGCCGTCAGCTCCATGCAGGTGCTGAGGCCGCCCTGCACGATCGCGAGGTCACAGCCGGCCAGGTGGGCGTACAGATCGGGCACGAATGTCCGGTACTCAACGCCCGGGGTCGGCGGGAGCCCGGCGGGATCGATCCGGGGTCCCGTGACCACGATCAGCCGGAGGCCGGGGACGTGCCGCCTCATCTGCGGGTAGGCCGCCACGACCTTCCGCAACAGGGGCCGGCCGACCGCGGTGCCGCCCACTGCCGCGAGCACCACCTGCTCGTCGGCCCGGAACCCGAGCCGCGCGCGCAGCGCGTCGCGGTCGGCGAACTCGGCCGGGTCGAAGGGCAGGACGTAGCCCGGGAAGTCGTAGTGCGCGCTCGTCCACTCGCGGATGCCGGGGAGGCCCGGCCCGAACGGCCGGTCCACCACGTCGTCGCGGGCCCCGATGAAGAGGGCGCGGTCCCGGACCCGCGGGAAGCGCGCGACCTGCTCGATCATCTCGGCGTTGTAGTCGGCCGCGAGCCGCGCCTCGGCAGAGCCGGGATCGCCATCCACCGACAGCCAGCCCACGAAGTCGGTGATCCAGGCGAACGCGGTCCGCTTCAGCTCCGGGTTCTCGTGGAGATAGTGATCGGTCTCCCAGGCCTCGTCGCCGATTACGAGGTCGTAGGGCTCGGTCTCCAGCACGTCGTGCAGGACCATGAAGTTGGCGAGCAGGATCTCGTCCATCCTCCGCCAGGCCTGGAACACGTGCAGGTCGTGCTCGCCGGCCTCGGCCTCGATGTGGGCCGACTCCCCGGCCAGGAGACGACTGGCGGGATGCACCGTCTCGCCCCGCGCCTCGAGGACCCGCGTCACCGGATCCTGGGCGAGCCAGTGGATCTCGAGGTCGGCATGGAGCGTGCGCAGCTCGCGGGCGATCGCCACGTCGCGCAGCGAGTGGCCGAGCCCGATCGGGCTCGAGACGAACAGCGCGCGCCGGGGCCGGCTCATCGCCCGGGGCCGGAGCCGCCGCGGCGGGGCCGGTGGATCGAGGAAGTCGCGGACGGCCAGGTTGTAGCGCACCGGGTCGCGGACCTGGGGGCAGTGGCCCGAGCCCTCGAAGGGCAGGAGCACCGATCCCGCGATGGCGGCGTGAGCGCGCTCGGCGAGCCGGAACGGCCGGACCGCGTCCTCGGTGCCGTGGATGATGAGGGTGGGAGCGTGGACGCGGGCCAGCAGCTCGGCGGCCGAGGACCGGCACGACCACTCGCGGACGCTCGCGATGAGGACCTCGGGCGTGGTCTCGAGCCCCCAGGCGAGGCCGTCCTCGCGGGCCTTCGTCGAGTGCGGCTCCGTGAAGGCCTGCGCCATGAAGAACTCGAGGAACTCGCGGTAGTGCTCCCGCCAGTAATGGGCGTTGTACTTGTCCCATCCCTCGTGGTGATCGCGGCGCTCGAAGAACCCCGGAGGGGCCAGCACCGCGTCGTCCAGGGTCGTGGCGGTGAGGACCAGCCGGTCGACCCGCTCGGCGTGGCGCGCGGCCAGGATGGCGCCCGGCCAGGTGCCGCGCGAGAGGCACACCAGGGACGCGCGCTCGACGCCGGCCGCGTCCAGGACCGCGCGCGCGTGATCGGCCATCCGGTCGTGGTCGTAGCCGGTCGCGGGCCGGCCCGAGCGCCCGGTGCCCGGCGCGTCGAAGACGAGCGTCCGGAAGTACCGGGCGAAGTAGGGCACCTGCAGCTTCCAGACGCGGCGGTCGACGATCTGCCACGGCGGGATGAAGAGCACCGCGCGCTGTCCCTCGCCGTGCTCCTCCCAGAAGATCCGCGTGCCGTGGGACTCCACGTGGCCTTCGCGGTCCGGCTGGCGCGCGCGCATGGCGGCGGTCGCCTCACAGCAGCGCGGCGATGAGCCGCGCTGCGCGGTCGGTGCCGTCGAGTGGCACCTCCGCCGAGTGAACCGGCTTGCCGAGGTGCTCGAGCATCGCGGCGCCGAGGGCTTCCGGGCTCGTGCGGTCGTAGTCGAGGCGGACGCCGGCGCCGAGACGGTCGAGGCGCCGGGCCACGTGCAGCTGCTGCTCGAAGTGGTGGCGGAGGGGGAAGTAGAGGAACGGGGTGCGCAGGGCCGCCAGCTCCATGGTGGTGGTGAGGCCACCCTGGACGATCGCGAGGTCGGCGGCCGCGTGGTGCTCGAAGAGGTCCGGTACGAAGTCGCGCACCTCGACGCGGGGTCCCCAGGTCGACTCCATCTCGGAGAGCCGCGGGCCGCCGACCAGGACGAGGCGCGCCTCGGGGACCTGGGAGGCGATCCGGGTGAAAGCCTCCGCGCACTTGCGCAGCAGGCTCCGCCCGACCCGGGTCCCCCCGACGGAGGCCAGGATCACGCGCTCGTCGGTCCGGTAGCCGAGCTTCGCGCGCAGGGCGGCACGATCGCGCAGGGCGTGGGGGTCGAAGTGGAAGGTGTAGCCGGAGAAGCGGAAGTGCTCCTGCGCCCACTGCCGCATGTTCGGGAGATCGGGACCGAACTCGCGATCGAGCACGTCCTCCTCGTCGCCGACCATTATCGACAGATCGCGCACGTCAGGATGGAGGCGGAGGTGGTCGACGTTCTCCGCGTTCTTCTCCCGGCAGCGGATGAACTCGGTGGACGTGCGGTCCTCCCGCATCGGCAGCAGGCCGATGAAGTCGGTGAGGAAGGCGTAGGGCGCCCGCTTGAGATCGGGGTTCTCGTGGAGGAAGTAGTCGAGGTCCCACCCCTCGTCGCCGACCCACAGGTCGTAGCGCTCGCGCTCGACCACGTCGGCGAGGGTCATGAAGTTCGCGGTCATGATCTCGTCCATGTCCCACAGCGCGTTGAACGCGTGGAGCTCGTGATCGGCGGCCCAGCCCTCGAAGTGCCGGGTCTCGTTCTGGAGCAGGCGCGTGGCGGGGTGCAGGCGCTCCCCCCAGTGCTGGACGACGCGGTCGGCGGGATCGCCGGCGAGAAAGTCGACGATCACGTCGGGATGGAGCGTCCGCAGCCGCCGCGCGATGGCGAGGTCGCGCTGGACGTGCCCGAGCCCGATCGGGCTCGAGAGCCACAGCACGCGCCGCCGGCTGTCCCGGGGCGCCCTTCGGGCCGCGGGCGCCGGGTCGGCCGCGGGAACCGTGCGCGCGGTGGTGGCCGGGATCCTGGCCTCCGCGACCTCCGACCCGAGCACGAAGTCGCGGATGAAGCGGTTGACCTTCACCGGGTCGCGGCCGAACAGCCCGTGCCCGCCCCGCTCGAAGGTGACCAGCCGGGCTCCGGGGATCGCCTCCACCATCTTCTGCGCGTGCGAGTAGGGAACGATCTTGTCGTCGGTCCCGTGGAGCGCCAGGGTGGGGACCCGCACCTGGCCGAGCAGATCGTAGAGGTCGATGCCGTCGATCGCGCGCAGCGACTCGATCAGGACCTCGGGGGTGGTCTCGCCGGCCCAGGTCATGCAGTCCTCGATCCCCTTGAGCGAGTGCGGCTCCGGGAAGATGCGCTTGAACAGGCGCGTCCGCCAGTTCTCGAAGTCGTCGCGGATCACCCGGGCGACGCGCTCCTCGAAGGGCCGCGGCACCGACTCCGCGTACTGGCCGGAGAGCAGGATCAGGTGCGAGAGCCGATCGGGATGCTCGACCGCGTACCGGAACGCGAGCGGAGCCGCGCACGAGAACGCGACCAGCGCGATGGGCGGCCGCGCGACCTCGTCGAGGACGGCCACCAGGTCGCCGTACCGGGTGTCCAGGTCGTAGCCGGTGGGCGGCCGGTCGGATCGCCCGTTGCCGCGCGGGTCCATCGTGATGACCCGGAAGTAGCGCGACAGGTACGGGATCTGGTGCTTCCACATCCGGCTGTACGTGACGACCTGGCACTGCGGGAGCAGGAGGAGATCCCGCGTCCCACCGCCGGTGACCTGGTAGAAGATGCGCGCGTCCTGCCGGTGAACGTACATCGCGCTACTCCTCGCCCCTCACCCCGGCCCGCTCCCCGGTGGGGAGGGGGTGGGCGGGAGCCTCCTGGCTTCGCCGGGCCATCTCGTAGAGGACGAGGGCCGCGCCGCCGCGCACCGTGCCCCGCTTGTCGGCGGGCACCACGCGCACCGTCGTCGCGTCGAGCGCGGCGTGAAGCGCCCGGCGTCGGACCCGGCGCAAGATGTCGTCCTGGAGCGGGGCCAGGGAGGAGGCCACGCCGCCGGTGATCACGATGATCTCCGGATTCACGAGGCTCACGATGGCCCCGATGCCCACCGCGAGGGCCTCGCAGGCCTCGTCGACCACCGCGCGGGCGAGGGGATCGCCCGCGGCCGCCTCCTCGAACAGGAGCGGCGCGCCGATCCGGTCCGGATCGTCCCCGGTCCGCGCCCGGAGGGTCGAGGCCGGGTAGGCGGCGAGCCGCTCGCGGGCGCGGTCGGCCATCATTCCGCCCGCCACGTAGGTGGCCAGGCACCCGACGCTGCCGCACAGGCAGAGCGGGCCGGTGAGGCTCACGCTCATGTGCCCGATCTCCCCCGCGCTGTGGTGGTGACCGCGAACCACCCGGCCGTCCAGGATCAGGCCGCTGCCCATCCCGGTGCCGACGGCCAGCGTGACCAGCGAATCGGCACCGCGGCCCGCCCCGAACATCCACTCCCCCAGCGTGAGGGCGTTCACGTCGTTGTCCACGAACACCGGGTGGCCGGTCCGCTCCTGGATGAGGGCCGCGAGCGGCACGTCGCCCAGCTCGGAGAGCCAGGCGAACGGCATCGAGCGCATGAAGCCGTTCTCGACGTCGACCAGACCCGGAAGACCCACGCCGATCCCGGCCACCGTGAGCCCGCGGTCCGCGGCCGAGGACAGGGCGCGATCGATCAGCGAGAAGATCGTGTCCACCACCGCGAGGCCGCCCTGGGTGGGCGCCTGGACGGTGGCGAGGACGGTGCCGTCGGAGCCGACGAGCCCGGCCGAGATCGTCGAGGCCCCGACGTCGACTCCCACGACCGGATCGATCGGGATCATGTGGGCTCGCCCTCGCAAGCGATGTGCCAGCGCGGAAACCCGCTGATCATGGCCGGCGGCCGTGTGCCGGGTGCAAGGCGATCTTGCGCCACGTGGCCGGCAGCCCGGCAAGAGCCCGTCGGTGCTGGCGTGCCGGCCCGCAAGCTGACGTGGCGGGGCGCCCGGCCGAGCGTGCAAGGTCACGATGCTCCGCACCCGCGCGGCGGTGTCCTCCCGGTCGCCCTGCCGTGTGCTCTTGCGCGTGCATGGTCCCGCGGCGCCAGGCCAGCTTGCGTCGCCAACGTGGCGAAATCAAGCGTGGGCGGATCGCCGCCGCTCGACTCGCCGCAACGTCACCTTGCCTCCCCCCGCTGCAACCATCTGAAATCCCACGGGCGCCGGCGGGGCACGGCGGTTGCTCGCGACGGACGGCGCCGGAGATGGCCAATCGAAACCAGCAGGCCCAGCGAACAGGAGGATCGATCATGCGTCGCATCGTACCCGCGGTCCTGATGCTCACCGTTCTCGTCGCGCCCCCCCTGCAGGCCGAGCAGCACGCGCACACCGTCGCGATGCCGGAGACCCTCAAGTGGGTCCAGCCCGCGCCGCTGCCGGGCGCCCTCCTCGCGGTCGTCCAGGGCGATCCGAGCAAGGAAGGCCTGTTCGTCTATCGACTGAAGATGCCGGCCGGCTACCGGATTCCCCCGCACCTCCACAAGGCGAGCGAGAACGTCACCGTGCTCTCCGGGCTGTTCTTCATCGGCTCGGGGGAGAAGCTCGACCCGGCCAGGGGGCAGGAGATGCCGGTCGGGTCATTCGTCTCCGTCCCCCCGAACCACCCGCACTACGCGTGGGCGGGTGACACCGAGACGGTGGTGCAGGTTCACGGCGTGGGGCCGACCGATCTGCGGTTCGTGAATCCGGAGGACGATCCGCGGAGGAAGAAGTAGCCGTGGCGACGATGGCGCCGGCTCGAGCGTACGTCCGAGAGGAGGGGATCGGCCCGGCCGTCGTCTGCATCCACGCGAGCGCGAGCTCGTCGGCGCAGTGGCGGCCGTTGATGGACCGCCTGGCCGGTCGCTTTCGCACCCTGTCGGTGGACCTGTACGGCTCCGGCCGGAGCCCGCGCTGGCCGGACGACCGGCCCCTCTCGCTGGCGGACGAGGTGGCGTTGCTCGAGCCGGTCCTCGCGGCGGCCGGCGACCGGTTCCACCTGGTCGGCCACTCGTACGGCGGGGCGGTGGCGCTGAAGGCCGCGCTCGCCGATCCCGCTCGCCTGCGGTCCCTGGTTCTGTACGAGCCGGTCCTGTTCTCGGTGCTGCTGGCCGAGGATCCCGCTCAGCCGGCGGCCCGGGAGATCGTGGCGGTGCGCGACGATACCGTCGCCGCGGTGGCGAGCGGCAACCCGCACGCCTCCGGGGCCCGGTTCCTCGACTACTGGATGGGGCCGGGTAGCTGGGCCGCCATGCCCGAGTCTCGCCGTCAGGCGGTGGCGACCGCGATGGACGGTGTGATCGCGGAATGGCACGCCGCGTTCACCGAGCCGACTCCGTTGTCGGCGTTCGTGGCGCTCGACGTGCCGACTCTCTGCCTCACCGGCTCGGACTCTCCGCGGTCCTCGCGGGGAGTGGCCCGGCTGCTGGCCAAGGTCTTGCCGCGCGTGACCGAGGTCGAGGTCGATGGGGTGGGGCACATGGGCCCCGTCACTCATCCGGAGCGGATCAACGCGCTCATCGAGCGCCACCTCGAAACCAACTAGACGGGCGATCGGCCCAGGAGGGACACAAATGTCACCCGAGCAGGCCACGCTGGACCACAAGAAGGTGGAGGAGTTCCTCGGCAAGGCGATCTCCGACGTCGCGGCTACGTTCCACGCGGGTCTCGTGCTCATCGGCGACAAGCTCGGCCTGTACCGGGCGATGGCCGATGCGGGCGCGCTGACTCCCGCGGAGCTGGCCATGCGTACCGGCGCACGCGAGCGGTATGTGCGCGAGTGGCTGTCCGCGCAGGCCGCGGGCGGCTACGTCACCTACGACTCGGCGAGCGGCCGCTTCACGCTGCCGCCGGAGCACGCGTTCCTGCTGCTCGACGCGGACCTGCCGGGGGCGTTTCAGCTGAGCGTCGGCTCGATTCGCGACGAGCCGAAGATCACGGATGCGTTCCGCACCGGAGCCGGGGTGGGCTGGCACGAGCACGATGCGGGGGTCTACGAGGGTTGCGAGCGGTTCTTCCGACCGGGCTACGCCATGAACCTGGTCAGCCAGTGGATCCCCGCGCTCGACGGGGTGAAGGCCCGGATCGAGGCCGGGGGGCGAGTCGCCGACGTGGGCTGCGGCCACGGCGCGTCCACCATCATCATGGCGCAGGCGTTCCCGCACGCCACCATCAAGGGCTTCGACTACCATCCCGCGTCCATCGAGGCCGCGCGGCGCGCCGCCGACAAGGCCGGGATGGGGGACCGGGTGTCCTTCGAGGTGACCGCGGCCAAGGCCTACCCGGGCACCGGCTACGATCTGGTCACGTTCTTCGACTCCCTGCACGACATGGGGGATCCGGTGGGGGCGGCGCGTCACGTGCGCGAGTCGCTCGCCCCGGGTGGGACGTGGATGCTGGTGGAGCCCCTCGCCAACGATCGCCTCGAGGACAACTTCAACCCGGTCGGGCGCCTCTACTACGCGGCGTCGACGCTGCTCTGCACCCCCGCGTCGCTCAGCCAGGAGGTGGGTCTCGCGCTCGGGGCCCAGGCGGGCGAGAAGCGGCTGCGCGAGGTGCTGACCGAGGCCGGGTTCACGCGGATCCGGCGGGTGGGCCAGACGCCCGCGAACATGGTCCTCGAAGTCCGGGCCTGACCGATCGGGGGTCAGGTCTTACATTCCGACCATGTGGGAATGTTGGACCTGACCCCGATCGGCTACTTGATCAGGCCGTAGAACTTCCCCGCGTTCTCGCAGGTCATCTTGTACGTGACGTCGGCCGGCAGGTGGCCAAACTGCTCGGCGATGTACTTGGTGGAGTCGGGCCACACCCCGTCGCCGTGCGGGTAGTCGGAGCCCCACATGAGAGTCTCGACGCCCATGTCGTCGATCAGCTTGGTGCCGATGCGATCGAACTGGAAGGTGGCCTTGCACTGCCGCCGCCAGTAGTCGCTCGGCTTCATCTTGAGCCCGAGGTCGGTGAAGCGGTCCTCCCACTCGAAGTCCATGCGGTCGAGCGCGTAGGGCACCCAGCCGATGCCGCTCTCCCCGAACGCGATGCGTACGTTGGGATAACGCTCGAGCACCGCCGCGCCGATGACCGCGGCGAGGATGTTGACCAGGTTCATCTGGAACGCCGACACCACCGTGAAGAAGGCGGCGCGCCGGGTGAGCCCCTTCTGGTTCTCCAGCACCGACGGCGGCAGGGCCGGGAAGGTGTGGAAGTGGAGCGGCAGGTTCACGTCGTTGACCGCTTTCCACAACGGCTCCCACGTGGGGTGCCACATCGGCTCCATGTCCCACGAGCACGAGAGCTCCATGCCCCGCAGGCCGAGTTTGGCCACCCGGTAGACCTCCTGCACCGCTGCGTCGATGTCGCCGTAGGGCAGGCACGCCAGGCCGATGAAGCGGTCGGGGTCGTGGCGGCAGAACTCCACCAGCCAGTCGTTGTAGATGTGGAACATCTCGGTCGCGGCCTCGTGGTCGTTGAGCCGCGTGGCCGCGCCCAGGATGCCGTAGATGACCTCGGCCTGCACGCCGTCGCGGTCCATGTCCTTCGCCCGTAGCGCCGGATCCGTCGGTCGGGCGACACCCTTCCGGCCATCATCGTAAAGACCGGTAGCCGCCATCACGTCCACGCGGTGGTGCTTGCCGGCCTCGTACTTGGAGCCGGCCGGCCCCACGCCACCCCACAGGCCGAAGCTCGTCCCGTTCTTGGCGGTCCAGAACGGGCCGTCGGGGCCGTCCTTGACGTAGGGCATGCGGTCCTTGAGCGCCGCCGACGCGTTCGCGGTGAACAGATCGGGCGGGATCCAGGGCAGGTCGATGTGGCAGTCGGCGGAGATCCGTTGGTAGCGCATGACGCCTCCCCTTGGTCGGTGAACCGCGCACCTGTCGCGTGTGGACAGAGCCTAGCCACCGGCGGGGGCGTCGTCAAGCCGCCGGGCGTTGCCCCGGGGATCACCGCGGGGGGCCCGCCCGGCCGCCTTGACTCGCGGCCGGCTCCACGGCACGATGCCCGGGCCGCCATGCTCCAGGGCATCCGGGTCCTCGACCTCTCCCGCGTCATCGCGGGGCCCTACTCGGCGGCCCTCCTCGGCGACCTGGGTGCCGACGTGATCAAGCTCGAGCGGCCCGGCCGGGGCGACGACATGCGCTCCTTCCGCGGCGACGGCCTGATGAGCGCCGCCTTCGCGGCGGTGAACCGCAACAAGCGCGGGATCGCGGTCGATCTCCAGAAGCCGGAGGGGGCGCGCCTCGCCTTCGAGCTGGCCCGCCGCGCCGACGTGGTGATCGAGAACTTCCTGCCCGGGGTGGCGGAGCGGCTCGGCCTGGGCTACGCGGCGATCCGCGCGGTGAATCCCGCCGTGGTCTACGCCTCGGTCACCGGGTTCGGCCAGACCGGCCCGCTCGCGCGCAAGCCCGGCTACAACACGATCGCGCAGGGCATGAGCGGGCTGATGGCGCTCACCGGCATGCCCGGCGACCCGCCCACCCGGGTCGGGGGGTCGGTCTCCGACGTGGCCGCGTCCTACATGGCGTTCGGCATGGTGAACGCGGCCCTGGTGCACCGCTTCCGTACCGGGGAAGGCCAGCACGTCGACGTCAGCCTGGTCTCGGCGAGCCTGGGCCTCCTGCCCGACCCGGTCGCCGTCTTCTTCGACACCGGGGAGCGGCCGGTGCGCGTGGGCAACCGCAATCTGAACCTCTCGCCCGCGGAGGCCTTCCAGGCCCGCGACGGGTTCGTCAACGTAGTCCTGATGAACCCCGACCAGTGGGGCCGATTCTGCGGCGCGCTCGGCGACGCGGCCATGGAGACCGATCCGCGCTTCGCCACCAACACCGCGCGGCTCGAGAACCATCCCGCGTTCAAGGCGCGGGTGGAGGCCATCCTCGGCACCGGCTCCGCGAAGGACTGGGTGACCCGCCTGGAGGCGGCCGGCATCGCGGCGGGACCGATCTACGAGTTCCACGAGGTGTTCGAGGATCCGCAGGTGCGCCACCTGGGGCTGGTGGCCGAGGTCGAGCAGCCCGGCGCCGGGAAGGTGAAGATGCTCACGTTCCCCGGGCGCGCCTCCGGCACCCCGCCGCGCATCGATCGCCCGGCTCCGCTGCTCGGGCAGCACACCGCCGAGGTGCTGGGCGAGCTCGGGCTCTCGCGCGATGAGATCGACCGGCTCGCGGCCACCGGCGTGATCGTGCTGGGCGAGCAGCCGGGTTAGACGCAGCCGCCCCGCCAAGCGTTTACACCATTTTCCGGGAATAGCGGCCGGCGCCTCGCTCGTCTCATCGAGCGAGGAGGACACGGTCATGCGACTGCTGCTGATCATTCCACTGGCCGCGCTGCTGCTGGCCGGTTGTGCCATCGTTCCGATCGCCCCGTACGGATACGCGCGGCCTCCGCGGGTCACCTACGTCTACCCCCCGTACCCGTACTGGTACGCTCCCCGCTACTACCGGCACTGGTAGTATCCTCGGCGGGTGCGCCGCTCGCTCCCCGGCTTCCGCTGGCTGATCCCGCTGATCGGATGCCTGGCGGTGCTGGCGGCGCCCGGACCCGCCGGGCTCAGCCCCGAGGGTCAGCGCGTGCTCGCGGTGATCGTGCTGGCCATCGGGCTCTGGGGTCTCGAGGCCCTGCCGCCCGGCGTCACCGCGATGGTCGTGATCGTGGCGCTGGTCGCGACCCACGCGGTGGCGGGCGTCCGCGAGGGCCTCGCCGGGTTCGCCGATCCGGTGGCGTTCTTCCTGGTCGGCGTGCTCACGATGGGAGTGGCGGTCGCCCGGAGCGGCCTCGCCGAGCGGTTGGCGCACCGGCTGCTCGCGCACGGGCGTGGGCGGGCCGGCGCGCTCTACCTCCACCTGCTTCTGGCGATGCCGCTCCTCACCCTGCTGCTGCCGTCGGCGAGCGCCCGCACCGGCATCCTCGTGCACGTGTACGACCAGGCCCTCGAGCTCGGCCGCGTGCCCCGCGGCGCCCCGCTCGCGCGCGCGGTGATGATGCTGCTGAACTCGGCGAACCGGCTCTCGTCGACGATCCTCCTGACCGGGGGCATCACCCCCATCGTGGCCGCGGGCCTCATCGGGACGATCTCGTGGACGCGCTGGTTCGTGCTCATGAGCGTGCCGTACGCGGCGCTGCTCGCGCTCGCCGCCGTCGCGATCTACCTGCGCTACCGGCGGGGCTTTCGCGCGCGCATCACGGTGCCCGCCGCGCCGGCGCGGCGCCCGTTCTCGAGCGTGGAGTGGCGCACCATGCTCATCACCGGCGGCGCGGGGCTGCTGTGGCTCACCGACGCGCTCCACCACCTGCATCCGACGCTGCCCGCGGTGATGGCCTGGATCTGTTTCCTCGCTCCCGGGCTGGGCGTGCTCACCTGGCGTCAGTTCGAGCAGGAGGTGGGCTGGAGCAACTTCTTCGTCATCGGCGCCTCGCTCTCGCTGGCCCAGGGGCTCGCGCGCTCGGGGGCCAGCGGCTGGCTCGCCGCCGGCGTGGTGGGGACGGCGCATCGGGTGGCGGAGTCGCCGTGGCTGGTGGTGGTGGTGCTGCTGGTGGCCTCCTCGGTGGTGCGACTGCTGATCCCCAACATCACCGGCTTCCTCGCCACCACGATCCCGGTGGCGATGTCGGTGGGCGACACGGCGGGGCTCAACCCGGTGCTGTGCGGGCTCATCGTCACGATCGCGGGGGACGCGGTGCTCTACTATCCCGCGCAGAGCGCCTCGTCCCTGGTGGTCTACGAGCGGGGGCACCTCGGGGCGGGGGAGATCTTTCGCTTCGGGCTCCTCATGACCGGGCTGGCCGCGATCGTGGTGCTCGCGGTGGCGCTGCCGTACTGGAGGGTGATCGGGGAGCCGCTGGTCCGCTGACTAGCGGACGCGGTCGAGGACTTCGCGGACCTTGCCGAGCAGGTCGGCGGGGGCGAAGGGCTTGCCGAGCAGCACCGTGCTCGAGTCGCGCACGCCGTGGCGGAGGATGGCGTCCTCGGTGTAGCCCGACATGTACAGCACGCGCATCCCGGCCCGGATGGCCCGCACACGGTCCACCAGCTCGCGCCCGCTCATGCGGGGCATCACCACGTCGGTCAGCACGAGATCGATGCGCCCGGCGCCGGCCTCCAGGTGGCGGAGGGCCTGCAGCCCGTCGCTCGCCTCCAGCACCGTGTAGCCCTGCCGCTCCAGCACCTCGCGGGCCAGCGCGCGCACGTCCTCCTCGTCCTCCACCAGGAGGATCGTCTCGCGTCCGGCCGTCTCGCGGGCCGCCGGCTCGTCGGCGCGCGCGCCCTCGACCACGGGCTCGATCTGGGGCAGGTAGATCTCGAACGTGGTGCCGCCGCCCAGCACGCTGCGCACCCGGATCGCGCCGCCGTGCTGCCGCACCACCCCGTGCACCATCGAGAGCCCGAGGCCGGTGCCCTTGCCCGGCTCCTTGGTGGTGAAAAATGGCTCGAAGATCCGCGCCTGGGTTGCCGCGTCCATGCCCACGCCGGTATCCATCACCCGCAGCACCGCGTACGCGCCGGGCGGCAGGGCGTCCGGCCGGTCGGGCGGCGCGGCCTCGAGCTCCACCCGGTCGGTCTCCACGCCGAGCGTCCCGCCGCTCGGCATCGCGTCGCGCGCGTTCACGGCGAGGTTCATCAGCACCTGCTCGAGCTGGCCCGGGTCGGCATTGACGTGTCCGGCGCGCGGCCCCAGGGCGAGGAGCAGCTCGACGTCCTCGCCGATGAGGCGCCGCAGCATCGCGCTGATCTCCTCGACCGTGGTGTTGAGATCGAGGACCTTGCGCTGCAGCACCTGCTTGCGGCTGAAGGCGAGGAGCTGGCGGGTGAGGCCGGCGGCGCGATCGGCGGTCTTCTGGATCTGCTCGACGCTGCGGCGGAGGGGATCGTCGGCCTTGAGCCGGCCCAGGAGGATCGCGCTCCGTCCGGTGATGACGGTGAGAAGGTTGTTGAAGTCGTGGGCCACCCCGCCCGCGAGGCGCCCCACCGCCTCCATCTTCTGGGCCTGCCGCAGCTCGTCCTCGAGCTGCCGGCGCTGGGTGACGTCCATCATGGCCCCGATCATCCGGATGCCCCGGCCCTCCGCGTCGCGCAGCACGTAGCCGCGGTCGTAGACCTGGGCGTACGAGCCGTCGGCGCGCCGGCAGCGGTACTCCGCGCTCCAGCTGGCCGCGCCCCGGTCGATGGCGGCGCGGATGTCGGCGACCACGCGCTCACGCTCGTCGGGATGGATCAGCTCGTACCACCAGGTGATGTCCGGGCCGACGTCCTCCGCCCGGTAGCCGAAGAGGGTCTGGATGCCCTCGTTCCACCACAGGGCGTCGCTCACCAGGTCCCAGTCCCACACCGCGTCGTTGGTCGCGCGCGACACGAACTGGAATCGCTCCTCGCTCTCGCGGAGGGCGCGCACCAGCCGCTCCGCGGTGCCGCGGGCGAGCTGCTCGTCCGCGAAGAGCTGGGCGTTGCGGATGGCCAGCGCGGCCTGCGCGGCGAGCCGGACGAGGATGGCCTCCTCCTGGTCGGTGAAGGCGCGCGGGGTCCGGTTGTCGACGTAGAGGAGGCCCTCGACGCGATCGTCGATGAGCACCGGCACCGCCATCTGGGCGTGGACGCCGAAGCGCCGGATGCGCTCCTGGTAGCGGTCGGTGATCCGCGGATCGCGGAGGTAGTCGCTCGTGCGCAGGGGGTGACGCTCCGCGAGGACGAGCCCGCCCAGCCCCTGGCCGGGCTCCACGGAGGCGTCGGCCAGCGTGTCGTACCACGGAGCGGTCCAGTAGCGGAGTCGCACCGTGTCCGAGCCGGGCACCCGCAGGCCGATCACCGCGCCGTCGCTGCGGCAGAGCTCCTGGGCCGCCTCGGTCACCCGGCGGAGCACCGTCGGGAGGTCGAGGGTGCCTCCGATGGTGCGGGCCAGGTCGGCGAGGATCTCCGCCTCGCGCCGCCGGTGCTCCTCGTCCGTGAAGAGTCGCGCGTGCTCGAGCGTGAGCGCCGCCTGGTCGGCGAGCGCTTCCGCCATCTGTACCGCGCGCGCGTCGAAGACGCTGCCGGTGGCGTTCCGGACCGCGAGCACGCCGATGATGCGGTCCTGGGTGAGCAGGGGTACCGCGAGGATGGCCCGATCGGACGCCTGCTCCAGATGCTGGCGGAGCTCGGCGCTGGTCTCGATGCGCGCGTCGGCGAGGACGTCGGGCGTCGTGATGGTCCGCCGCTCGCGAATGGCGAGCCCGACCGCGCCCGACCCCGGCTCGCGGGTCGCGCGCCAGCCTACCGACGGATCGCTCGTGCGGGACACCGCCAGCGCCATGAGGCTCTCCGAGGCCACGTCGAGCCGGTACACCACCGCGGAGCCCGCGGCCAGGAGCGACCGCAGGCTCTCCGCGATGCGCAGGCCCACGACGTCGGGCTCGAGGCGCTCGGAGAGCAGCCGGCCGATGCCGGCGAGGGTCCGCGTCTCCTCGAGACGCGTGCGCTCACGCTCCAGCAGGCGCGCGTTCTCCTCCTCGAGGCGCCAGAGCCGGGCCTGCAGCGCGTCCGCGTCGTGCGTGTCCGGGGTGCCGAGAGGCGAGAGCGGTCCCATGGCGGTTCGTAGTGGAGCAAGGACCACGCCATCGGTAAGTAGTTGATTGGTAGGGGCTTCCGGACATAGCCGGGCGCAAAGTGTCAGCCGGCGGCGGAAAATGAGCAGCCCGCCCGCCCGGCGGACAGGACCGGCGGGGCAGTGCTACCATGGCGGCGACTCCACCGTCGCGAGCCGCTCAACCTTCTCGGGAGATTCGCCCATGACGACCGACGCGCAGGCCATCCGGCACCTCTGGACCCACAAGACCCAGGACCATCCGTTCCTGTCCGACCAGGAGCTGGTCATCGACCGCGGCGAGGGCGTCTGGGTCTGGACCGAGCAGGGCAAGAAGCTGCTGGACGGCTTCGCCGGCCTCGCAGTCGTCAACGTCGGTCACGGGCGGCGGGAGATCGCGGAGGCCGTCGCGGAGCAGACGGTGCGCCTAGCCTACTATCCGACCACCCGCCAGTTCTCGAACCGGCCCGCCGCCGAGCTGGCCGAGAAGCTCGCCTCCCTCACGCCCGGCGACCTGCGCTACACGATGTTCGCGGTGAGCGGGTCCGAGGCCAACGAGCGCTCGATGCAGATCGCGCGGCAGTACTGGCTGGCCGCCGGCAAGCCCGGCAAGTACAAGGTGATCTCGCTGCAGGGCGGCTACCACGGGGCGACCATGGGGACGTTCGCGGTCTGCGGGGTGCCGCACCTGGCCCAGCCCTATCAGCCGCTGGAGGTTCCTGGCTTCGTGAAGGTGGCGCCGCCGCATCCGTTCCGCGATCTGGCGGGAGGCACCGAGGCGGATTTGATCGCGCGTCGCATCCGCGAGCTGCGCGAGGCCATCCTGCGGGAGGGGGCGGACACGGTCTCGGCGGTGATCCTGGAGCCGGTGCTCTCGTCCGGCGGCTTCATCATGCCGCCGATCGGATGGCTCCGGGCGGTGCGCGCGCTCTGCGACGAGCTCGACGTGTTGATGATCGCCGACGAGGTGATCACCGGCTTCGGGCGAACCGGCCGGTGGTTCGCGTGCGAGCACGACCGGGTCGTGCCGGACCTCATGTCGGTGGCCAAGGGCATCACCTCGGGTTACATCCCGCTCTCGGCCAGCATCGCGCGGGGCCGGCTCGCGGACGTCTTCTCCGACACCACCACCCAGGAGAACGTCCATCCCAACACCTACGCCGCGCACCCGGTGGCGTGCGCGGCCGCGCTCGCCAACCTGCGCATCATGGAGCAGGATCGGCTGGTCGAGAACTCCGAGAAGATGGGCGCGCGGCTGCTGGAGGGCCTGCGGAGCGCGGTCGGCAAGCAGCCGATCGTGGGCGAGGTGCGCGGGCGCGGTCTGATGGTCTGCGTGGACTTCGTGCAGCCCGACGGCACCGGCAAGCCGCTGGAGCCCAAGCGGGTGGCCGAGCTGGACCGCAAGGCGTGGGATCGCGGAGCCATCATCTACGCGCGCGGCACCGTGCTGCGCCTCGCCCCGCCCCTCTGCATCACGCCGGGCGAGGTGGACCAGCTCGTGGGCATGGTCGCCGACAGCGTCGACTCCCTCCAGCGCGACCTCTGACCCCTATCCGAGGAACTCGCGGGCGAGGGCCTCCCACATCATGGTGGAGAGCTTGAGGCTCTCGGTGTCCACGCGCTCGTTGTGGCCGTGGAACATCAGCGGGTACTCGGTGTAGGGGATGCGGAGCGACTGCAGCCCGAAGCCGTAGGCCGGGACGCCCTGCCAGCGCCAGAACTTGGCGTCGGTCCCGCCGGTGGTCATCTTGGGCACGACCCGAGTGCCCGGCATCAGCCGCGAGGTCACCCGCTCCATCGCGGCGACCAGCGGCGTGTCGTGGCTGCTCAGCGAGCCCTGCTGCCCGCGACCCTGCTTGATGGTCACCCGCGGCGCGAGGTCGCCGAGCGCCTCGATCACCATCGCGTCGACGTCCTCGGTGGTCACGCCGGGCAGCGCGCGGATGTCCACGTCGATCTCGATGCGATCCGGGATCACGTTGGTCTTCACGCCCCCGTGGATGACGTTGGGCGAGAAGGTGGTGTGGGTGCAGGCGTGCGCCTCGCGCGCCAGGGCCAGGTTGTCCATGCCCCGGACGGTGTCCAGCACCCGCGCGGGGTCGGAGAGCCCCTGGGTCACCTCGGGGCCGAGGTCCATCGCCTTCACGTACTCGCGCCACACGTCGAGGATGTGCGCCTTCGGCTGGTACGCCGCGATGCGCCGCACGACCTCCGCCGCGGTCACCAGCGCGTTGTCGGTGCGGAAGGGCCGCGAGCCGTGGCCCGGCGTGCCCGCCACCGTGAGCCGGCGCCAGTTGGCGCCCTTCTCCCCGACGGTGACGCCGAGGACGTGTCCGTCGCGGGTCGGGATGGGCACGCCACCGCTCTCGGTGATGACGTAGTCCGCCTTCACCATCTCGGGCCGCCGGTCCACCAGGTAGCCCGCTCCCAGGGTGCCGCCCGCCTCCTCGTCCGCCACCGCCAGGTAGATGAGGGTGCCGCGCGGGCGAAAGCCGTCCCGGGCGAGCCGCCGCGTCGCCACCGCCATGGTGGTGGTGAGGTTCAGCATGTCGATCGCGCCGCGCCCCCATACCACTCCGTCGACCAGCTCGCCGCCGAAGGGATCGCGCCGCCAGCCCTCCGGGCTGACCGGCACCACGTCGGTGTGACCCATCAGGAGCAGCCGGGGGGCCTTCGGATCCGAGCCCTCGATGCGCGCGACGAGGCTCTCGCGTCCGGGCTCCGAGGTGTAGCGCTCGCAGGCCACGCCCGCGCCGTTGAAGTACGCCTCGAGCGCCGACACGCTCCGCGTCTCCTGGCCGGAGGCCGCGGTGCCGTCGTTGACGCACCGGTTGCGAATCAGGGTGCGCAGCAGCTCGGTCGCTTCGGTCTCGATGGCCTGCTCGTCTCGCATGAGCTCCTCGGTTCGACCCGGTGGGGTCAGATCCTGCGTTCCGACATGTCAGCCGACGTTCGTGGCGAAGTTCCGGATGATCCAGCCCGCGATGGAGTGCCGCGCGGGCCCGACCGGCATCGCGTCGCTCGGGAACCAGCGCGCGTCCTCGAGCTCCTCCCGGTCGATGGCGATCTCGCCGCCCGCGTAGCTCGCGACGAAGCCGATCATGATCTGGCTCGGGAACGGCCAGTTCTGGCTCCCCACGTACTGGATGTCCTTGACGTCGACGCCGACCTCCTCCTTCACCTCGCGCGCCACGCAGCCCTCGAGCGATTCCCCGTTGTCGACGAAGCCGGCCACCAGCGCGTAGCGGCCCGGCGCCCAGATCGCCTTGCGGGCGAGGAGCACCCGGTTGCCGTCGCGCACGAGCACGATGACCGCGGGGTGGAGATGGGGATAGTGCTCGTACCGGCAGGCCCCGCAGCGCTTGCCCCACTCGCCCTCGAGTCGTCCGGTGGGAGCCCCGCAGCGAGGGCAGTGACCGCTGGTCGATTCCCAGTACAGCAGCTGCATGGCCATGCCGCCGACGGTGAGCAGCTCGTCGGGCAGGCGCGTGCCCTGCATCGGCACGAGCGTCTCCGCGGAGAGCCCCTCGGGCACCGAAGCGTCCTTGGGCCGCGCGGCGACCCAGCACGGGGCGCCGGCCCACGTGCCGAGCCAGTGCCGCGGCCCCAGCCCGTCGAGCCCGCGCGGCGGCGCGTCCGGGCTCTCTCCGGTCGGGAGCCCGAAGCCGTCGCCCTCGCGGGCCACCAGGAGCTTCTGGTCCTGGACCACGAGCCAGCGCCCGACCCCGGCCGGCGGGCCGCCGCCGCGCTTGGCGGGGGTGAACTCGCCACGCAGGCAGTCGATGTTGAAGGGCAGATAGACCGACAGCGGCGTCATCGGCGCGCCGAGTCTACCACGGAGAAAACGCGGTTGCGCTTCCCTCGGGGCTGGGCTACCACTGGCTCGACATGCGCAACGTCTCCCCCCGGACGGCTCGTCCTTGACGCGCACAGCCGTGCTATCCTCCCCGCCGTGCCCGACCTGCTAGCGTCTCTCGCCGCCTCGGTCGCCGCGCGCCTGGTCGCGCGCCGCGAGACGGTGGCCATCTCGGAATCGTCGACCGGCGGCCTCATCTCGGCCGCGCTGCTCTCGATCCCGGGTGCGTCCGCGTACTTCATGGGCGGCGGCGTCATCTATACCCAGATCGCGCGGCGCGGCCTGCTCCAGGTCCCGGACGATGCGATGCGCGGGATCCGCTCGAGCACCGAGGCGGCCGCGCGCCTGATGGCCCGGACGGTGCGCGAGCGGCTCGGCACCACCTGGGCCCTGGCCGAGACCGGCGCGGCCGGCCCCACCGGCAACCGCTACGGTGACGCGGCCGGGCATTCCTGCTTCGCGGTGGTGGGTGCGGTGGAGGCGGCCCGCACGCTCGAGACCGGGCGGAGCGACCGAGAGGCCAACATGTGGGCCTTCACCCGTGCGGCCCTCGAGCTCCTCGACGCCTGCGTCCAGCAGGCCGGAGACAGATCATGACCGACAAGACGATCCGCGTAGGATTCGTGGGCGCCGGCGCCAACACCCGCAAGCATCACCTGCCCAAGCTCAAGGCCCAGCCCGGGGTGGAGCTGGTGGCGGTCGCGAACCGCTCGAAGGAGTCGGGTGAGCGGGTGGCGCGCGAGTTCGGCATCGGCCGGGTGCTCGCCGACTGGCAGGAGATCGTCAGCGCGCCCGACATCGACGCGGTGTGCATCGGGACCTGGCCCTACATGCACTGCGCGATGACCACCGCCGCGCTGGAGCACGGCAAGCACGTGCTCTGCGAGGCGCGCATGGCCATGAATGCGACCGAGGGCCGGCGCATGCTCGAGGCTTCGCGCAAGGCGCCGCAGCTGGTCGCCCAGCTCGTGCCCGCGCCCCACACCCTCGAGGTCGACGCGACCATCCAGACCCTGCTCGGGGAGGGCTTCGTCGGGGACGTGCTGGCGGTCGAGCTGCAGGCCTCGGGCGGTCGCTTCGTGGAGCCGGAGGCGCCGATGCACTGGCGGCAGGACGTCGGGCTGAGCGGCCACAACATCCTCAACATGGGGATCTGGTACGAGGCGATGATGCGCTGGCTCGGTCCGGCCCAGCGGGTCACCGCGATGACCAAGATCGCGGTGCCCCGGCGCCGCGACGCGGCCGGCGCCGCCCACGAGGTGCGCGTGCCCGACCACGTGGACATCCTGGCCCAGCTCCGCGGCGGCGCGGTGGGCCACCTGCGCTTCAGCTCGGTGACCGGGCTGGCCCCCGCGTCCGAGGTGTGGATCTTCGGGAGCGAGGGCACCCTGCGGCTCGAGGCCGACGCGCTCCGCCTCACCGGCGGCCGTCGCGGCGAGTCGGCGCTGCGCGAGATCGCGGTGCCGCCCCGGACCCGGATCGGCTGGCGGGTGGAGGAGGAGTTCGTCAACGCCATCCGGGGCCGCGAGAAGATCGCGCGCACCACGTTCGAGGACGGGGTGCGCTACATGGAGTTCACCGACGCGGTCACCCGCAGCGCCACCACCGGCCAGACCACCGAGGTGAAGGACCTCTAGCCGACGGGAAGCGCTACCCCTGCCGGTACCAGTAGGCGATGCGCCCGAAGATGGAGTCCCACGAGTTGGGCTCCACCCCGGCCAGGCTGTTGGCGGTGGCGTGGAGCACGTTGCGCCACGTGACCGGGATCACCACCGCGCTCTGGATGACCAGGTCGTTCA
>DATJIR010000390.1:0-11980 GCA_035493135.1 Verrucomicrobiia bacterium | reverse complement strand
GGGGGGTGACGATCTTGACCGCGAAGCGGCCCTCGGTGCCGAAGTCCTTCACGGTGCGCCCGGTGCGGTCGTGGAGATCCGGCATGAGGCGGACGAGGTCGGCGAGGTCGCCCTCGCGGCCGGGGTAGAGGCCCTCGCTGTTCTCGCGCAGGAGCACGTAGTCGATGCCGTCCGGGTCGGCCAGCGGCGAGCGCATCCCCGGGAAGAAGCGGATCGGCCGCACCCCGGCCCAGGCCGCCATCTCCCAGCGCAGCCAGGAGACGACCGGCGAGGTGGAGGGGCCGGCGGCCCCGAAGAGCACGCCGTCGGCTTCGCGGGCCGCGCGCTTGGTCTCCTCCGGCAGGGGCGCGCCCTGGGGCGGCGTGAGGATCTTGAGCGGCAGGCCGGTGCCCATCAGCAGGTCGCAGGTGGCATCGACGACCTCGGGGCCGATCCCTTCACCGGGCAGCGCGACGACCGTCTTCATGGCCATGCTCACACCTCCTTGGGGGCTTACCATAGCACTGCCGGGGCGGAAGGGATTATCATGGCCGCGCCGGAGGAGGGCGCCCATGGAATACACGCGAATCTCGGCCGACTGCCACATCGACATGCCGTGGATGCCGCCGGATCTGTTCACGGCCAACGCCAGCGCGGTCCTGCGTGACCGCATGCCCTACGTGACCGACGGGCCCGACGGCCCGCGCTGGACGTCGCGCAACGGCGGCGCGTTCGGCCTCTGGGGAGGCGTCGGGCCTTCCGGGCAGAAGTACGTCCCGGGCATCCACTACCGGGCCGACGTCATGGCGGCGACCGGTCTCTACGATGACGGCCGCCGGGGAATCGCCCGGCCGACCGATCCCCATCTGCGGGTGGCCGACATGGAGCGCGACGGCGTGCAGGCGGAAGTGATCTTCGGCATCCTCGGCGCCGCCACACGGCTGAACGACCACGAGGCCGCCAGGGAGATGTTCCGGATCTACAACGACTGGCTCGTCGACTTCTGCCGCCACTACCCGGAGCGACACGTGGGGCTGGCGTGCCTGCCGTACGGCGACATCGACGCGGCGGTGCGGGAAGTCCACCGGGCGGCGAAGATGGGCCTGCGCGGGCTCGAGCTGTCCTGCTCGTGGGACATGGAGCCGATGTGGCACCCGGTGTGGGAGCCGCTCTGGCAGGCGGTGAGCGAGGTCTCGCTGCCGCTGCACTTCCACACCTTCCCGACCATGCCGCCCGGCGTGCGCGAGAAGGCCACCGGCCTCACCAAGCGCGCTGCGATGTTCACGAGCGTCTCCGGCTTCCAGATGAACCTGGTCAACATCCTCGCCGCGGTCATCGGCGCGGCGGTGCTCGAGCGCTATCCCGGCCTTCGCATCTCGTTCGGCGAGAGCGGCATCGGCTGGCTGCCGTACGCGCTCGACCGGATGGACTTCGAGTGGGAGGACCGCTTCCGCGATCTCGGGCTCACCATGAAGCCGAGCGACTACTGGCGGCGGCAGTGCAAGGCCACGTTTCAGTTCGATCGCATCGGGACCCAGATGATCCACGAGATCGGCGAGGACACGCTGATGTGGGGCTCCGACTATCCGCACGGCGACGGGGTGTGGCCGGAGTCGTCCAAGTACATCGAGGAGCAGTTCGGACACCTGCCGCCCGCGACCGTCCGCAAGATCGTCTGCGAGAACGCGGGCAAGTTCTACGGTCTCATGGCGTAGCCGGGGCGCGGCCGGTCCGGGCCCCGGTACCTCTCCCGACGCCCGACGCTCCCGCGTGACCGTCCGATTCTTGACACGCTCCTGGGGGCGTGCTATTCGGCCCACTGGCGCAAGGCACACGCGAGTCGTTCCTTCAACGACGAGAGGAGAATCGCGATGACCTCAGTCACCGTCAACGGCCGGCGCTACGACGTCGACCTTCCCGACGACACTCCGCTGCTGTGGGCACTCCGTGACGAGCTGGGGCTGACCGGGACGAAGTTCGGCTGCGGGATGGCGCTCTGCGGCGCCTGCACCGTTCACGTGGACGGTCAGCCGGTCCGCGCCTGCCAGACCCCGATCTCGGCGGTGGGGACCAGCAAGATCACCACCATCGAGGGAGTCGGCGCCGACCGGGTGGGCCGGGCCGTGCAGGCCGCCTGGGTCGACCTGGGGGTCCCCCAGTGCGGCTACTGCCAGGCGGGCCAGATCATGGCCGCCACCGCGCTGCTCAAGCGCAACCGGAAGCCGACCGACGCGGAGATCGACGAGGCGATGAGCGGCAACATCTGCCGCTGCGGGACCTACGTCCGGCTGCGCGCCGCCATCAAGCAGGCGGCGGCCAACGGAGTGGCCCGATGAGCGCGCTGCGGACGGAAGGCGTGACCGATCATCCAATCGTTGTCACCAATGTGAGTGGGGCCGACGTGAGCCGGCGGCAGTTCCTCCAGGGCGTGTCCGCGATGGGGGGTCTCGTGCTCGCGGCCGGCTTCTCTTCCGCCGCGCAGGCGGCCGACCCGCCGAAGTACGGCCGGGACGGCATGCCCAACGGCTGGAGTGACGACCCGCTCGTGTTCGTGGCCATCGGCGAGGACGGCATCGTCTCCATCGTCTGTCACCGCTCCGAGATGGGGCAGGGCGTGCGGACCGGCATGCCGATGATCGTGGCCGACGAGCTCGAGGCCGACTGGAAGCGCGTCCGGGTGGTGCAGGCCACCGGCGACGAGAAGCGCTTCGGAAACCAGGACACCGACGGCTCGCGAAGCACCCGGCATTTCTTCGAGCCGATGCGGCGTTGTGGGGCGGCGGCTCGGACCATGCTCGAGGCCGCGGCCGCCGCGAAATGGGGCGTGCCGGTCGGCGAGGTCGAGGCCAGGAACCACGAGGTCGTGCACGCCAAGTCGGGCCGGCGTGCCGGCTACGGGTCGCTCGCCAAGGCCGCGGCCGCCCAGACCGTCCCGGCCCGGGACACCGTCCGGCTCAAGGACCCGTCCAAGTTCCGGTACATCGGCAAGGGGAACCTGAAGCTGGTCGACGGCCCCAACATCACGACCGGCAAGGCGCAGTACGGCATCGACACCCGGCTGCCCGGCATGCTCTACGCGGTGGTGGCCCGCCCGCCGGTCTACGCCGGCAAGATGGTGAGCTACGACGCCACCGAGGCCCTCAAGGTGCCGGGCGTCCTCAAGGTGGTGGAGATCGAGCCGAGCCCCGCGCCGGCCGTGTTCAACCCGCTGGGCGGCGTCGCGGTGGTGGCGCGCAACACCTGGGCGGCCATCCAGGGGCGCCGCGCGCTCAAGGTGGTGTGGGACGACGGGCCGAACGCGAGCTACGACTCGGCGGCCTTCAAGGCCCAGATGGAGGAGTCCGCGCGCAAGCCGGGCAAGGTCGTGCGCGACAACGGCAACGTCGACACCGCGCTGGCCGGCGCGGCGAAGCGGGTCGACGCCGAGTACTACATCCCCCACCTGGCGCATGCCCCGATGGAGCCGCCGGCCGCGACGGTGCGCATCGTCAACGGCAAGGCGGAGGCGTGGGCCTGCGTGCAGTCGCCTCAGGCCGCGCGGGACCTGGTCGCGAAGCGGCTCGGGATCCCAGCGGAGGACGTCACCGTCAACGTGACGCTGCTGGGAGGCGGGTTCGGCCGCAAGTCCAAGCCCGACTACGTCGTCGAGGCCGCCGTCGTCTCCAAGGCGATGGACGGCAAGCCGGTGAAGGTGACGTGGACGCGCGAGGACGACCTGATGCACACCTACTTCCACACCGTCTCGGTCGAGCACCTCGAGGCGGGGCTCGACGCGCAGGGCAAGCCGGTGGCCTGGATGCACCGGAGCGTCGCGCCGACGATCTTCTCCACCTTCGTCGCGGGGGCCAAGAACGAGGCGGCGCTCGAGCTGGGCATGGGCGTCATCAACGTGCCGTTCGCGATTCCCAATGTGCGCATCGAGAACCCGGAGGCGGAGGCGCACACTCGCATCGGCTGGTTCCGGTCCGTCTCCAACATCCCCCACGCCTTCGCGGTGCAGTCGTTCGTCGCGGAGCTGGCCGCGGCGGCGGGGCGCGACCAGAAGGACTATCTCCTCGAGGTCATCGGGCCGGCCCGACGGGTCAGCCCGGAGACCCTCGGCGACACCTGGAACCACGGCGAGTCCCCCGAGCGGTACCCGGTGGACACCGGCCGGCTGCGGCGCGTGGTGGAGACCGTCGGGCGCGAGGCGGGCTGGGGGCGCAAGATGCCCAAGGGCCGCGGCCTCGGCATCGCCGCGCACTACAGCTTCGTGAGCTACGTCGCCTCGGTGGTCGAGGTGGCGGTGGACGATCAGGGGGTGGTGACCGTGCCGCGCATCGACATCGCGGTGGACTGCGGCGCGACCGTCAACCCGGACCGGGTGCGGGCGCAGATGCAGGGCGCCGCGGTGATGGGCCTGGCCATCGCGACCCTGGGCGAGATGAGCTTCAAGGCCGGCCGGGCCGAGCAGGAGAACTTCGACACGTATCAGGTCACCCGCATGTCGGGCGCCCCGCGCGACATCCGGGTGCACATCCTGCCCGGCGACTACGCCCAGCCGATGGGCGGGGTGGGTGAGCCCGGCGTGCCGCCGGTGCCGCCGGCCCTCTGCAACGCCATCTTCGCGGCGACCGGGAAGCGGATCCGGCGCCTGCCGATCCGCGATCAGCTGAAGGCCTGAGTCCGGTCGATCGAGCGGGGGTCGGGGGCCGGAGGGGGCGATCGCTCCCTCGGCCCCGCTGTTTCCGCGTCCGCTCCCGAGCGCGCCGCCGCCGTCCGTTCCTCTCACGGAATCACCGCCTCGGCGTCGTGCTCGAAGAGCCAGCCCCGCGCGGCATAGGGGGCCTCTCGCGCCAGGGCGGCATATCGCGCGTCCCGCGCCTCCTGGGCCGGTCCGTCCGGCAGGTGGTAGGTCGTCGCGTTCTCGAACGAGCCCTGCTGCACGCGGGTCGCGCGCGGCCGGCGCAGCGCCTCGTAGCGGGCGAGCCGCTCGGCGACGTCGGAGGCCCGGGCATCCCGGAGCAGGTGGGCGAGCGTCGCCGCGTCCTCGATGGCCTGGCAGGCGCCCTGGGCCAGGAAGGGCAGCATCGGGTGCGCCGCGTCGCCCATCAGCGTGACACGGCCCGCCGACCAGCGCGGCAGGGGCGGACGGTCGTAGAGGGCCCAGCGGTGGGTGCGTTCGGCGGCCCCGATGATCTCGCGCACCGTCGGATGGAAGGCGGCGAACTCCCCGAGGGCGTCCGCGAGCCGGCCCTCGGCCGACCACGATTCGACGCGCCAGTCGCCGGCGGGGCAGACCCCGACGAAGTTCATGAGGCGCGCGCCCGCGACGTAGTAGTGGACGAAGTGACGGTCCGGCCCGAGCCAGGCGTAGCCCTGGCGGGGCAGGTCGAGATGGGCCAGACGCTCGACCGGGACGAGGCCGCGGTAGGCGGTGCTGCCCGAGAAGCGCGGCGACTCGGGCCCGAGGAGCCTGTGCCGCACCGTCGAGTGGATCCCGTCGGCGCCGAGCGCCACGTCCGCGCGGGCGGCGGAGCCGTCGTCGAAGCGGAGCCGGACGCCGTCGGCGGCCTCGCCGATCGCGGTGACGCGGTGGCCGAGGCGCAGCACGTCGCCCGGTAGCGCGTCCGCGAGGACCGCGAGGAGATCTGGACGGTAGAGGTGATAGTAGGGGGCGCCGAAGCGCTCCTCGATCGCCGCGCCCAGAGGCTGGCTCCACAGCACGCGCCCGTCGTCCCAGCGGCGGAGCTCGGAGCACGCCGGTTTCACCGCCACCCGGGCGAGCGCGTCCTCGAGCCCAAGCCGGTGGAGGAGGCGCGTGGCGTTCGGCGCGAGCTGGATGCCCGCGCCCACCTCGCGCAGGGCAGGGGCCTGCTCGAAGACGCGCACCCGGAGCCCGGCCCGCGCCAGGGCGAGGGCCGCGGTCAGGCCGCCGATCCCCGCGCCGATCACCGCCGCTTCCATCGTTGCCCCCGCTCCCGCGGCCCCTCCATCGCCGGATGGTCTCACAGGCACGGCGCGGCGTGGCGTGGGAGGGCGCCAGGCCCCGGAAGCGGTGGCCCCGATCAGGCCTGGCCGTCGCTCCGGGGCACGGGGACGAGCCGGCGACGCGCGCGACGGAGGCGGTCCGCGAGGGCCGGGCCGGCGAGGGACCCGGCGAGCGCGGCGAGCAACGGCCGGCGCAGGAGCATTCGCGGATCGCGGGCGAGGCACCGCCCGGCCAGGGTCCGCACCAGCGGCGCGTCGAGTCGGGGCCGCAGCCCCTGCTCGAGCGCCGCGCGCAGCGTGAACGTGAGCGTGTCGTCGGTGTGGTGTCGCGTCGAGAGCGTCACCGAGAAGTCGCGGATGGGCCCCGGCAGCGGGGCCACGCCGTCCGGCGGATGGAGGCGATGGCGCGCCGGGAGCGCGCGCTCGGCGGCCGTCAGGTGCCGCGCCCAGCCGTCCGTGCCGTGATAGGTCTCGATGACCCCGGCCAGCGCCGCGCCCTCGGCCGCGCGCCGCTCCCGATCATCGACCAGGGCGAGGACCGCGCTCACGTAGCCGGCGACGTCGGGGGGCTGCTCGAGCCCGCCGAGCGCGATGCCGTCGGTCGCGAACGGGGGTGACACGTCGACCGGAGCGCGGACGCAGGGCAGACCGCGGAGGCCCGCCTCGAGGAGGGCGGTCGGCGAGCCGACCGGGAAGCCCTCGAGATAGATGTCGGCCGCCGCGTGGAAGAGAGCCAGGTCGTGCCGCGGGCCGGTCGCGCGCGCGCGCTGCCCGCTCGCCTCGCGCAGCGCGCGCCAGGGCGCGTCCTCGTGCGGACCGACCGCGAGCAGGTGCGCGCGGGGCCGGGCCCGGAGAATGGCGGCCGCCGCCTCGAGGAAGTCGAGGCCGGGGAGCGGGCGATACTTGTAGGCGTGGCCGATGGTCAGGAGCACGATCGCGTCGGCCGGGAGCCCGAGGGTGCGCCGCGCCGCCGCCTGGGTCTCGGTTTCGCGCGAGCGCGGGACGGGGATCGGCAGGAGCGCGTTCCGCGTGATTCCGCGATGCGCGCGGCTCCACTCGAGCGCCGAGTCCCGGAGGCTCACCACCAGGTCGGCGACCGAGCCGCCCACCCAGAACTTCTGGCTCAGGTGATTGAGGAGCATGACCGGTGGTCCGCCCGCCACGCCCAGGGCGACGACCGGCAGGACGCTCCAGGGGTGGATGTGGAGCACGACGCGATCGGCGTGGCGCCGGGCCTCCTGCCGGAGGCGGAGGGCCCGGTCGACCAGCGAAGCCCCGGGGTCGAGCGCGGTGACATCGCCGCCGGCGGCCTGCATCGTATCGACGAGCCGCTGATGGATCGCGCCGCGGTGGGAGAGCAGCAACACGCGGTGGCGGTCGCCCTGCCGGTCCAGCCCGGTCCAGCGCTCCACGAGCGCGGTATGCCCCCCGATCGCGTACGCCTGGTCCATGACGTGCAGCCACCGGGTCGGGCCCGACCACGGGGCGGGGTCCTCGGGGACGGGCAGGCGGGCGGCCGCTGCGAGCAAGGTCTCCTCGAGCGCCGCCGAGGCCAGCCAGCCGAAGCCGTGGTGCACCGCCGAGCGGGCGGCGAGCAGGCTCCACGCGAGCGCGGGCTCGAGCGCCTGACGGGCGAGCTCGCGGCGCGCGCTTCGCAGGCACCAGTCGAAGACGGCCTCGTTCAGGGCGAGGCGGCTGGCCGCGATGGTCCGGCGTGCGCGGAGATCGGCGGGGTCGCGCGGCATCCGGCTACCGGCCGTCCACGCGCTCCCGGGTGATGCGGGCCGGCACGCCCATGACCTCGACGTGGTCCGGCACGTCCCGGGTGACCAGCGAGCCCGCGCCGATCACCGCGCCGCGCCCGACCGTGAGGGAATCGAGCACGATCGCGCCCATGCCCACGTAGGTCCCGTCGCCGACGGTGACGCGGCCCGCGATGTTGGCGCCCGGCGAGATCGTCACGCCGTCGCCGATCCTGGTGTGGTGGCCGATCAGGCTACCCCGGTTCAGGATCACGTGCCGCCCGATCGTGGTGTGCGCCGCGATCATCACCCCCGCGCTCACGATGGTGCCCGCGCCGAGCGTGGAGGTGCGGGATACCCGCGCGGTCGGGTGCCGGACGGTGGCGAAGCGGAAGCCCAGGGCCTCGACCTGCTCGATGAAGCCGCGGCGACGGGTCGTGCCGATCGCGCAGACTGCCGCGTGGCTCGCGGCGAGCGGCGCCAGCTCGTCGACCCAGACGACCGGAAGGCCCAGGAGGGGCCGCTCGCACCGGCCGCGCTCCCAGTTCTCGCCGAAGGTGGTCAGCTCGAACTCGGGGCAGTCGCTGACGAGATCGGCGACTTCCTCGGCGAAGGCCCGGCTGCCCAGGACGACGAGCTTCTGTGCGGCGCTCAAGGTGTGCGACGGGAGCGTAGCGCGCGGGCTCCGACGAAGTCAACCGCGCTCCCGGCGCCGGTGCTAGGATGGGCGCCCAGACCGCCATGCCGGCACGCACGGGCAAGGAGTTCCTGCAAGGGCTCAAGGACGAGCGCCAGATCTGGGTGGGCGAGGAGCGCGTGCGCGACGTGGCCGCCCACCCTGCCCTCGCGGGCGCGGCCCGCTTCGTCGCGTCGCTCTACGACCTGCAGCACGAGGCGGCGTCGGCGTGCCTGATGCCGGATCCCGAGACCGGCGAGCCGATCAACGTGAGCCATCTGATCCCCCGCTCGCGCCGGGACATCGCCCGGCGCCACGAGTGCCTCGAGCGCATCGCGGAGTGGAGCGTGGGGATCATGGGGCGCACGCCCGACTACATGAACGTGACATTCGCCGGGTTCGCCGGACGTCACGACGAGTGGTCGGTCGAGCGCAACGAGGCGGGGGCGGCCAGCCTGGTGGCCTACCAGAAGCTCCTCGCGCGGCGGGACTGGTGCCTGACCCACACCCTGATTCACCCGACGGTGGATCGCGCCTGGGGCGACGCCCCCGCCGCGGGCAACGACGTCGCGGTGCACAAGGTCGGCGACACCGCGCACGGGATCGTGGTGCGGGGGGCGCGGATCCTCGCCACCCTGGCCCCGTTCGCGGACGAGCTGGCGGTCTACCCGGCCGCCCCGCTGTCGGCCGGCGCGGACGCCTACGCGCTGTCGTTCGCGATCCCGATGGCCACCCCGGGGCTCAAGTTCTTGTGCCGCGACAGCATGAGCGCGCCGAGCGGTCCCGACCATCCGCTCTCGGGCCGCTTCGACGAGCAGGACGCCTTCGTGATCTTCGACGACGTCGAGGTGCCGCGCGACCGCCTCTTCATCGACGGCAACCTGCCGGTGTACAACACGGTGGTCGCCTCGAGCTGGCCACCGAACTTCATGCAGCAGACCTCGATCCGCGCCCAGACCAAGCTCGAGTTCGCGTGGGGTGTCGCGACCCGCATGGTGGAGGCGATCAACGGCCTCACCCCCGCTGCGAAGGAGATGCTGGGGGAGGTGTGGAGCTACGCGGAGCTGACCCGCGCGGCGATCCAGGCCGCCGAGGACGCGGCCCGCGAGTGGGGCAACGGGGTGTGGTTCCCGGCCGCCGAGCCGTTCCGGGCCCTGCGCGGGCTGCTGCCGCAGTGGTTCCCGCGGGTGAACGAGATCATCCGGCTGCTCGGCTCGCACAACCTGCTCGCCGCCCCGCCGGTCGCCCAGATGCACGACCCCGAGCTGCGCCCGCTGGTCGACCGCTACCTGCGCGGCGCCGGGGACGTCACCGCCCAGGACCGGGCGCGGATCTTTCGCCTCGCGTGGGACTTCGCGGGCAGCGCGCTCGGCAGCCGGGGCGAGCAGTACGAGCGCTTCTACATCGGATCGAGCGGGCGCTCGTTGCAGCGCGCCCACACCCTGGCCGCACCCGAGCGGGCCCGCCGCCTGGTGGACCGCTTCGTGAAGGAGGACCTGTGACGCGGCGCCTGACCGTGCTGATGCCGTTCCACACCCCGTTCTACACCCCACTCGCCGCCGGGGTGGCCCTGGGCCACTTCGAGGACGCGGGGCTCGCGGTGACCGCGGTGCCCGCCGCGGTCTTCGGCAAGCCGACCATCGACGCGCTGCTGGGCGGCGACATCGAGATCAGCCTGGGCGGGCTCATGCGGAGCTTCGAGCTGGCCGAGCGGACCGGCCAGGTCGTGGTCCACTTTGCCGAGGTGTGCAGCCGGAACGGCTTCTTCCTGCTCGCGCGCGAGCCACGCCCCTCGTTCGACTGGAAGGACCTCGTCGGCCGCACCGTGCTCTCGTTCGCCGAGGCGCCGACCCCGTGGCAGTGCATGCTCACGGTGCTCCGGCGCCACGGCGTCGATCCGACCCAGGTGAGGATCGAGCGGCACCGCCCGGGGCCCGAGGCGGTCGCCGCCTTCCTGGCCGGCACCGGCGACTTCCTGGAGCAGCCCCAGCCGGTGATCGAGCGGCTCCTCACCGAGGGACGCGCCCACCTGGTCGCGTCCATGGGCGAGGCGACCGGCCCGGTGCCGTTCTCGTCGTACATGACGACGCCCGACTTCCTGGCTCGCGAGCCGGGTGTGGTCGAGCGCTTCACCCGGGCGACGTACCGCACGCAGCGCTGGCTGGCCACGCACGGGGCGGCCGACATCGCGCGGGTCATCGCGCCGGCATTCCCGGAGACGGAGCCGCCGCTGCTCGAGCGCGCGGTGGCGCGCTACCAGGAGCAGGGGACCTGGGCCCGCGATCCGCTGCTGCGCCGGGAGGGATACGACTACCTCGAGCGCATCCTGCTCGACGGGGCCTTCATCCGGCGCGGCCGGCCCTACGAGGACCTCGTCGACGCGACGATCGCCCGGCGGGTGATGGCGGAGCCGTGAAGTTCGGGATCGGGTTCTTTCCCGACGGCGGCCCCGATCGGATCTCGGCCCGCCGGTACTTCGAGGACGCGCTCGCGCTGGCCGAGCGCGCCGACGCCCTCGGCTACGACAGCGTGAAGATGGTCGAGCACCACTTCACGTCCTACGGCGGCTACAGCCCGGACCCCAGCGTGTTCCTGGCCGCGTGCGCCCAGCGGGCGCCGCGCATGCGCCTGGTCACCGGCGCGGTCCTGCCCGCGTTCAACCACCCGCTCAAGCTGGCCGGACAGCTCGCGATGCTCGACGCGCTCTGCGGTGGCCGGCTCGACGTCGGCGTGGCGCGGGCGTTCATGCCCTACGAGTTCGACGGCTTCGGTGTCTCGATGGAGGAGAGCCGGCCGCGGTTCGAGGAGGGCATCGAGGCCCTGCGCCGGCTGTGGACCGAGGAGCGCGTGACGTTCGAGGGCCGCTTTCGCCGCTTTCGCGACGTGACGGTGCTCCCGCGCCCGACCCAGGTCCCGCACCCGCCGATCTGGGTGGCCGCGGTGGTGAGCCCCGAGTCGTTCGTGTGGGCGGGCCAGCAGGGCTACCACATGATGGTGGTGCCCTACCTGGGCGAGCATCACGAGCTGGCCGAGAAGCTCCAGCTCTACCGCCGCGCGTACCGGGAGCACGGCCACGAGGCGACCCGCGGCCCGGGCATGGTGATGATGGTGCTCCACCTGTACGTGGCGTCCACCGCGCGGGAGGCGCGCGAAGAGGCTCGGCCCTACATGGAGCGGTACCTGCGGAACTTTCGCGCCTCGGCGCGGGCGTGGACCGGCCGGCAGTCGGGCCAGTACAAGGCCTACTCCGGGCTCGAGCAGATGCTCGAGGAGATCACCTACGAGCGGGTGCTCGCCGAGACCCGCGCGATCATCGGCGACCCCGGGGACGCGGCGCGGCAGATCCAGTACGTGCGCGACACCTTCGGCGAGGTGCACGCGAGCTTCCAGATCAACTTCGGCGTGATGGAGGAGCCCCGCGCGCGGCGCAGCATCGAGCTGTTCGCCCGCGACGTGATGCCCCGCTTCCGCTAGCGGGGCGGGGCGGCGGGGGCCCGGGCGGGCAGGTCGGCGAAGGGGCCCGTGATGCGGACGATCTCGTTGAGCTGGAAGGTGCCGGCGCGGATCACCGCCACCAGGAGGTCGCCGGCCAGCCCGGCGGCCTGCGTCTCCG
>DATJIR010000389.1:0-2548 GCA_035493135.1 Verrucomicrobiia bacterium | reverse complement strand
GCGCCCTCACCGAGCACACGCACATGCACCGCATGCGGGTGGTGCTCGACATGGCGCGGCACAGCTGAGGTCAGGCCGCCGGCCGGTCCGCCAGGTCGAGCGCCTCGCTGGTGGCGCGGTAACCCTCGTCGATCAGCTCGCGCGTCTGGTGGAACGAGAACATGCCGACGTGTGCCACCCGGGGCTCGACCAGAGTGATCGGCGGGCCGGCCCAGTCGCGGAGCAGCCCCTCGATCTGGGTCTGCATGACGATCTCGAGCCCCCGCACGTACGTGGCGGCAAAGCCCTCGGTCTCGGCCAGCGTGCGCGGGGCGCTCGTGGCGGCCACGTTGATGGCCAGGATGTCGCCGGTGCCGGCGGTCGCGGCCACCCGCACCGGCAGGTTCTCGACCACGGCGCCGTCGACGTAGTAGTGGCCGCCGATCTCACGCGGCGGAAACACGCCGGGCAGCGCGCAGGAGGCAAAGATGGCGTCGGTCAGGCGGGCGGTGCGGCGGCCCGGCAGTCCCCACGTCACCTGCTGGCCGGTCAGGAGATCCACGGTGTTCACCAGGAGCGGCGCCTGCAGGTCGTGGAAGGTACGGTTGCCCACGACGCTCTCGAGCAGGGCGTCGAGCGGCTCGCGCCGGTAGAGCGCGGGCGCATGCATCCGGCGGATGGCCATGTCCACGTGGGCCACGCGGAACACGTCGCGGCGGCGGACGGCGAGCGCCCGCTCCTCCATCTCGTCGAGCGGCATTCCGGCGGCCCAGGCACCCGCCACCATCGAGCCCATGCTCGAGCCCACGACCAGGGCCGGCCGGCGGCCGCGCTCCTCCAGCGCCTTGAGCACGCCGACGTGCGCCAGCCCCTTGAGGCCGCCGCCGCTCAGCACCAGCGTGAAAGGACCTGCATTCATCGCATCACCGGGTTGGAGTAGACGCTCGTGACGGCCATTCCCGTTGCCCGCTCGCCATTGGCAAGATCCATGCGCGCCGACCGCTTCTTCCAGCTCGGTCTCGTGCTGGTTGGCCTCATGGTGGTGGCCGCGCTGTTCGCGCCGTGGCTGGCTCCGCACAACCCGCTGCTGGGCGACACCCGCACCGCGTACCTCCGGCCGCCGGGCGACGGGTTCCTGCTCGGGACCGACACGCAGGGCCGCGACGTGCTGAGCCGCGTCCTGTACGGTGCCCGGCTCTCGCTCTCGGTCGGCGTCATCTCGCAGTCGGTGGCCATTCTCCTGGGCGTTGCCCTCGGGCTCCTCTCAGGATACTACGGCCGGTGGGTCGATTCGCTGATCATGCGCCTGGCCGACATCACCCTCGCGTTCCCGACGCTGCTCCTCCTCATCGCCGTGGCCGCCGCGGTGAAGCCGTCGCTGCCGGTGATCTTCGTCGTGATCGGGGCCGTCGGATGGGCCGGCATGGCCCGCCTGGTCCGAAGCCAGGTGCTGGTGCTCCGAAGCTCGGAATATGTCCTCGCCGCCCAGGCGCTGGGCGCGCGCGACCGCCGCGTGCTGCTCCGCCACCTGCTGCCGAACGTCCGCACGCAGGTGATCATCGCGGCCACGCTCGGCATCGGTGGCGCCATCATGGCGGAGGCCGCGCTCTCGTTCGTGGGCCTCGGCGCGCAGCCGCCCACGCCGAGCTGGGGCGCCATGGTGGCCGATGGCCGGGACCTCCTTCGCGTGGCGCCCTGGGTTTCCTTTGCCCCCGGCATCGCGATCGGCCTCGCCGTGCTCGGCTTCAACCTCGTGGGCGACGCGCTCCGCGAGATCTACGATCCCCGGCTCCGGACCGACCGATGACCGATCTTGCCGCGCTCGCCGCAGCCGAGTTTCCCTGGACGAAGGACACCACGTTTCTCAACAGTGCGAGCACCGGCCCGCTGCCGGAGCGCACCCGCCGGGCCGTGGACGCCTTCAACGCGAAGCGTGCCACACCGTACCTGCTTCCTGACGCCGACCTCTTCGCCATCTTCACCGAGTCGCGGGAGCTGACGGCCCGGCTCATCAACGGCTCGCCCGACGAGATCGCGCTCGCGAGCAACACGAGCTACGGGCTCAACCTCGCCGCCCGGGCCCTGCCGCTCGCGCCCGGCGACGTGGTCGTGCTGAGCGACCGCGAGTTTCCCGCCAACGTCTATCCCTGGCTCGCGCTTCGGAAGCAGGGGGTGACGGTCGAGGTCGCGCCGGTCACGGCGGAGGGCTGGCCCGACGAGGCGCACCTGCTGGAGCGGGTCCGCGATCCGCGGGTCAAGGTGCTCGCGGTGTCGCTGGTGCAGTTCGCCAACGGGTACCGGGTGGACCTCGCGGCACTCTCGGCCGCCACCCGCGCGAGCGGCACCCGGCTCGTGGTGGACGCGATCCAGGGGATCGGCGCCGGCGAGGTGGACGTCCGCCGGACGCCGGTGGACATTCTTTCCTGCGGTGCGCAGAAGTGGCTGCTCTCGCCCTGGGGATCGGGCTTCACCTGGGTCCGCCGGGAGCTGATCGCCGAGCTGGAGCCGATGTACGTGGGGTGGACCTCGTACGAGGGCACCGACGACTACTCGCGCATGACCGAGTACA
>DATJIR010000388.1:0-6952 GCA_035493135.1 Verrucomicrobiia bacterium | reverse complement strand
TGAGCGGCGTCGCGCGCCGGAGCGAGCGCTCGAGCTTCGCGCGGAGCTCGGTCTCCACCACGATCTCGGCCGCTCCCCGGCGGATGCGGGCCAGCTGCTGATCCGCGGTGAGGGCCATGTTCACGCCTGTATAATAGCAATCCATGGCGGGAGACCGACGCTCCAAACGCGCCGCGCTCCGGCGCCGGCGCTGGGTCCGCTGGGCGCTCATGGCGGTCCTGGTGGTGGTCGTCGTCAGCGGCCTGGGCGTGGCCGCCTCCGCCTTCTGGGTCCTCACGATCCTCCCCGGCTCCCTGCCGTCGGTCACCCAGCTCGAGACCTTCGACGCGAGCGAGGGCACCAAGGTCTACGACGACAACGACGAGCTCATCACCGAGCTCCACGTCGAGCGCCGCATCTTCGTGCCGCTCGCGCAGATCCCCAAGCCCCTCCGCGACGCCATCATCTCGACCGAGGACGCGCGCTTCTACTCTCACCACGGTGTGGATCCGACCGGCATCGCGCGGGCGGTCTACCAGAACTTCCGGCGCGGGCGCATCGTGGAGGGCGGCAGCACCATCACCCAGCAGCTCGCCAAGGTGCTGTTCCTCACCCCGGACAAGAGCCTCGAGCGCAAGCTCAAGGAGGCGGTGCTCGCCCTGGAGCTCGAGCGGCGCTACTCGAAGGACCGCATCCTCGAGATGTACCTGAACCAGATCTATTTCGGCCACGGCGCCTTCGGGGTGGAGGCGGCCGCGCGCACCTTCTTCGGCAAGTCGGTCTCCGAGCTGAGCCTGCCCGAGTGCACGCTCCTGGCCGGGCTGCCCAAGGCGCCGTCGACCTACTCGCCCTTCGACCACCCGGAGGCGGCCAAGCGGCGCCGGGCCACCGTGCTCGCCCGCATGGTCGACGTGGGCGCGCTGCCCCCTCCGATGGCCAAGAAGACCGCCGACACCCCGCTCGGCCTGATCCCGCCCGAGCGCCGGCGCACCACCGGCCAGTACTACCTCGAGTACGTCCAGCAGCAGCTGGAGGCGCAGTACGGGGCCGATCTCGTCTTCAAGGGCGGCATGCACGTCTACACCACCCTGTCTCCGGCGATGCAGGTCAAGGCGGAGCGGGCCCTCCGCGACGGGCTCAAGGCGCTCGAGTCGCGCCGGGTCGCCGCGGCCAAGGACAAGGACAAGGCGGCCCCGGCGGCCGAGCGGCCAGAAGGCGCCCTGCTCACCATCGATCCGCAGACCGGCTACATCAAGGCGATGGTGGGCGGCTACGACTTCTTCAAGAGCGAGTTCAACCGAGCGGTCCAGGCCCGCCGCCAGCCCGGGTCGGCCTTCAAGGCCTTCGTGTACCTGGCCGCTCTCGAGTCCGGGCAGACCCCGGCCAGCGTGGTGGACGACTCGCCGGTCGAGTTCCCGACCGGGCGCAACGGCAAGCCGTGGAAGCCCGACAACTACGACCGGAAGTTTCGCGGGCCGATCACCTACCAGCAGGCCCTTGAGGAATCGGTGAACGTGGCCGCGGTCAAGGTGCTCGAGAAGAACGGGGTCCGCCGCACGGTGGACCTGGCCCGACGCCTCGGGGTGGAGAGCCCGCTCGGCGAGAATCTCTCGATTGCCCTCGGGACCTCCGACCTCAGCCTGCTCGAGATCACCTCGGCCTACGGCGCGCTCGCCAACCAGGGCGCGTGGATGCACCCGACCGCCATCCGCTACGTGCTCGACTCGCAGCGCAAGCTCCTCGAGGAGAACACCCCGCAGAGCAAGCAGGTGGTCTCTCCGGAGGTGGCCTACGTGATGACCTCCATGCTGCGCGGGACGATCGAGCGGGGCACCGGGGTGGCGGCCCGCGCGCTCGGGCGACCCGCGGCGGCCAAGACCGGCACCACCAACGACTACTCGAACGCGTGGTTCATCGGCTACACGCCGCAGCTGGTCACCGGGGTGTGGGTCGGCTACGACCGACCGCGCAGCCTGGGCAAGGACGAGACCGGCTCGCGCGTCGCGGTCCCGATCTGGACCTCCTTCATGCAGGAGGCGCTGGCCGGCACGCCCCCGGAAGACTTCCCGATCCCGGAGCGGGTGGTGCTGGTGCCGATCGATCTGAACGCGAGCGGCGGGTGCGTGCGCCCGGTGACCATGGCCTTCGTCGCGGGCACCGAGCCCAAGGAGACGTGCGGCCCGGCGCGGTACGCCCCCGGGGTCTCCCCGCCGCGCACCGACCCCCCGCTGCTGCCAGGTCCGAGCGCTCCGGCTCCGGCGATGCCGTCGCCGGCGAGCCCGCAGGCCCCGCAGTCGTGAGCGGCTAGGCGCGGACCCCCGCGGCCACCTCGGCCCACGGGGTGCCGCCGAGCAGGTCGCCGATCACCTGGGGAAGCCGCGACGCCTCGACCCGGATCTGCTCCATGGAGTCGCGGTCCCGGATCGTGACCTTGCCGTCGGCCGCCTCACCCTTGTCGGGGTCGCCCACCGTCTGCACGTCCACCGTCACGCAATAGGGCGTGCCCACCTCGTCCTGCCGGCGATAGAGCCGGCCGATCGCGGCGGTGTCGTCGTAGACCGCGGTGAGGCGCCGGGACAGATCGTCGCGGATCGCATGCGCGGTCCGCACGATGTCGTCGCGCTTCTTCAGCAGCGGCAGCACCGCCACCGACACCGGGGCCAGCTCGGGGTGGAAGCGCAGCACCACCCGCTTCTCGCCCCGGACCTCCTCCTCGCGGTAGGCGTCGGCCAGGAAGGCCAGGAGGGCGCGGTCCACGCCGGCGGACGGCTCGATCACGTAGGGCACCACGTGCTCCTTGCGCTCCTCGTCGAAATAGGTCAGCGCCTTGCCGCTGTACTTGGCGTGCTGCTTGAGGTCGAAGTCCGTGCGGTTGGCGATGCCCATCAGCTCGCTCCAGCCGATCGGGAACCGGTACTGCACGTCGGCGGTGCGCTTGGCGTAGTGCGCCAGCTCGTCCCGCTCGTGCTCGTGCAGGCGCAGGTTGTCCGGCTGGATTCCGTATCGACGGAACCACGCCAGGCAGTCCTCGATCCAGCGGTCGTGCCAGTACTCGTCGGCCGGTCGACCCTCCACCGTCTCGTGGGGATTGACGAAGTACTCGATCTCCATCTGCTCGAACTCGCGCGTGCGGAAGATGAAGTTCCCGGGCGTGATCTCGTTGCGGAAGGCCTTGCCGATCTGCCCGATCCCGAAGGGCAGCTTGCGCCGCATCGACTGGAGCACGTTGTCGAAGTTGACGAAGATCCCCTGCGCGGTCTCCGGGCGCAGGTAGGTGACGGAGGCGTCCTCCTCCACCGGGCCCATGAACGTCTTGAACATCAGGTTGAACTGGCGCGGAGGCGTCAGCTCCCCCTTGCCGCAGTCCGGGCAGAACGTCCGCGAGGCGCCGCAGTGGGTGCACGCCTCCCCGGGCGAAATCGTGAACTTGTTGCCCTTGGTGGCGGGGCAGTAGTGCACCCACGGCGTCTCGGCAAGCTGGTCGGCCCGGAAGCGATGGCGGCACTCCCGGCAGTCCACCATGGGGTCGGTGAAGTGATCGACGTGCCCGCTCGCCTTCCAGACCATGGCGTGCATGAGGATGGACGCGTCGAGCCCGACCATGTCCGGGCGGCGCTGGACGAAGTCACGCCACCACACCTGCTTGATCTTGTTCTTGAGCTCGACCCCGAGCGGCCCGTAGTCCCAGCACGACCCGGTGCCGCCGTAGATCTCGCTCGACTGGAAGACGAACCCGCGGCGCTTGCAGAGCGAGACCAGCGTGTCCATCGAGACCATGGCGGTCAGGATAGCATAGGGACGCGGAACGGCTCCCGCGACGCGGCCTACCGCTCGGGCAGCGACACCATCGGGGGCACGCGTCGAGTCTGGGTGATGAAGCGCGACGACAGCGGGTAGCGGCCCATGAGCCGCGCGAGCAGGCCTTCCAGCACCATCGCCAGCTCCGCGTCGAGGTCCGCGGCGAGGTTGAGGCGCAGGGCCTCCTCCCAGGACAGCGCGCGCAGCCGCTTGAGCGTTCCCACCAGGCTTCCCGACAGCGGGATGGCGTCGGCGCCCGGCCGGCAGGCCGCGCACACCAGGCCGCCCGCGGTCACGTCGAGGGCCGGATCGTCGAAGGGGTGGAGCCGACCGCAGGACATGCAGCGATCGATCCGGGGGCGGTGACCGAGCAGGTCGACCGCGCGCAGCCCGAAGCAGACCGCGACCCGCGCGGGCCGCGCGCTCGTCTCCATGGTCTGGAGCGCGCGCGCCAGTAGCGCGAAGAGGGCGGGCTGCGGGTCGCGATCGGCGGAGAGGCGGGCCACCACCTCCACCGCCCACGCGCCCTGCCCCAGCCGCTCGAGGTGCTCCCGCACCCCCACGAACGACCGCACGATGTCGAAGTGATCGACCTGCACCAGCTCGCTCCGCCCGGTGTCGAAGAACACCATCTCGCCGAGCGTGAACAGCTCGAGCGCGCTCCCGAAGCGCGAGCGGGGACGGCGGGCCGAGCGGGCGATGCCCCGCACCTTGCCGTGCTCGCGCGTGTAGAAGTCGACGAGCCGATCGCTCTCCCCGAAGGGGCGCCGGCCGATCACGATCGCGCGGGTCTTGTAGAGCGCCATCAGGAGGTGAGCAGGAAGCCGAACTCGCGGAGGGCCCGGTCGTCCTTGCGCCACTCCGAGCGCACGCGCACCGTGAGGTCCAGGAAGACCTTGATGCCGAAGAAGCGCTCCAGGTCCGCGCGGGCGGAGGCGCCGATGCGCTTGAGCATGCTCGCCCCCTTGCCGATCACGATGCCCCGCTGCGACTCGCGCTCCACGAAGATGATGGCGCGGATGTAGAGACACTCGGGGCGCCGGCGCTCGGTCAGCTCCTCCACCCGCACCGCGCAGGCGTACGGGACCTCCTGATGGGTCAGGCGGAAGATCTTCTCCCGGATGGCCTCCGCCACCCAGAAGGTCTCCGGCTGGTCGGTGAGCGCGTCGGGGGGAAAGTAGGGCGGCCGCTCCGGCAGGGTCGCCACGATCAGCTCCAGCAGCCGGTCGCAGTGCTCACCGCGCTCGGCCGAGATCGGCACGATCTCCGCGAACGGGTGCGCCACCTGGTAGGCCGCGATCAGCGGGAGCAGCCGCGCCTTCGGGCTGACCAGGTCGGTCTTGTTGAGGCAGCAGAAGACGGGAGCGCGGCAGGTCTTGAGACGGTCGAGCGTCTCGCGGTCGAGGCGGGTGGGATCCTCGGTGGCCTCGGCGACGAAGCACACCAGGTCGACGTCCTCCACCGCCCGCTCCGCCGTCTTCGACATGAGCTGGCCGAGGCGGCCCGAGCCCGGGTGCAGGCCCGGCGTGTCGACGAAGATGATCTGGGCGGACGGCAGGTGCCGGATCCCGGTGATGCGGGTGCGGGTGGTCTGCGGGCGCGGCGAGACGATCGCCATCTTCTCGCCGACCAGGCGGTTCAGGAGGGTCGACTTGCCCACGTTGGGGCGGCCGACCAGGGCCACGAAGCCCGCGCGGTGAGGGGCCGCCATCAGGCCTCGAGCAGCCCGGCCCAGAGGCGTGCGGGCAAGGTGCGGGCCGAGCGCCCGGCCAGGATCTCCCGCGCCCGCTCGTGCATGCGTCGGGCACGACGCGGGTCGTGGTCGTCGTAGCCGGCCAGGTGCAGCAGGCCGTGCACCACCAGCAGGTCGAGCTCCGCCGCGAGCGGCACCCGGAGCCGCCGGGCCTGGCGCGCCGCGGTCTCGGCCGAGACGATCACCTCGCCCCAGAGCCGGCCCGGACCGGGTCCGGCCAGGTCGAAGGCGAGCACGTCGGTGGCCCGCCGGGTCCCGAGGTAGCGCGCGTTGAGCGCCCGGATGCGACGGTCGTCGACCACCGTCACGTGCACCTCGCGGTCGGCCCGGCCCAGCGCCGCGAGGGCGCGACGGGTCACCGCCCGCAGGCGCCCGGGGGAGACGCGGGATCGGCGCTGGAGATTCGAGACCGCGACGGGCACGGTCGGGCCGGACCTCAGCCCGCTCCCCGCGCCGGAGGCTTGTGGACCCGATCGTAGGCCCGCACGATCGACGACACCAGATCGTGCCGGACGACGTCGCGGTCGTCGAAGTAGATGAAACGGATGCCGTCGATGCCCTGGAGCACGGTCTGGATCTCGATCAGGCCGGAGGGGCGGCTCGCGGGAAGGTCGACCTGGGTGATGTCCCCGGTCACGACCATCTTGGGGTTGAAGCCGAGCCGGGTCAGGAACATCTTCATCTGCTCGGAGGTCGTGTTCTGGGCCTCGTCGAGGATGATGAAGGCGTCGTTGAGCGTCCGCCCCCGCATGTAGGCGAGCGGCGCGATCTCGATCGCGCCCTTCTCGGAGAGCGAGCCCACCTTCTCGGGCTCCAGCATGTCGTAGAGCGCATCGTAGAGCGGGCGGAGATAGGGATGCACCTTCTCCACCAGGTCACCGGGCAGGAAGCCCAGCCGCTCGCCCGCCTCCACTGCCGGCCGGGTGAGGATGATGCGTGCCACCTCTCGCTTGAGCAGGGCCGATACGGCCATGGCCACCGCGAGGTACGACTTGCCGGTGCCGGCGGGGCCGATCGAGATGACGAGATCGTTGCTCCGCACCGCCTCGAGATAGCGCCGCTGGTTGGCCGTCTTCGGGGTGATGAACCGCCGGCGCGAGGGCACCGGGATCGCATCGGACAGGACCGACTTGACGTCGCCGCCGGGCTCGCTGGACGCGATGCGCAGCGCAGAGCGGATGTCGGCAGCCCCGAGGGAGGGCCGCTCCCGCAGCATCGCCACCAGTTCGCGCAGGACGCGCTCCGCCTCGACCACCTGCCGCTCTTCGCCCCGGAGGGTGACGTCGTGGCCGCGGGCGGTGATGCGGACGTCGTGCTGGGCCTCCAGCGCGCGGAGGTGCTCGTCGTGACGGCCGAGGAGGGCGAGGTGATTGAGATCCGGAGGCAGGACGACCCGCCGGGTGACGCCGGTGGCTTCGGTCA
>DATJIR010000387.1:0-11465 GCA_035493135.1 Verrucomicrobiia bacterium | reverse complement strand
TGTAGCGCACGCGCTCGACCTCGCCGTTGACGAAGACGTGGATGGTGTCACCGCTCAGCACCTTGACCCCCGCGGCGGGAAGGCTGCGGCCACGGCCCGGTTCCTGGCTCCAGGCGGGCGCGAGCCCGAGCGCCAGCGTCGCGAGCACCGCGAGCCGGATGGCCCACCGCACTACTTCCGGCCTTCGCTCAGCGAGCGCTCCAGGGCCTCGCGGCGCAGCCGCTCGGCCGCGAGCTGGTCGGTCAGCGTCTTGACCTGCCCCTCCAGCCGCGCGAGCTCCTCGGTCTGCTGCGCGCGCAGTCCGGCCTGCTCCTGCGCGCTCTTCTGCCGCCAGATCATGTCCGCGGCGAAGCCGCCGCCCACGAGCCCGAGCACCGTCCACACCGCGACACGCTTGACGAGAGCTTTTCGGATGTCCATGGCGAGCCTTTCGTCGGGTCGAGGGGGTCAGTCCACGAGGGCGATCGCGCGGACGGGCGAGCCGTCCGCGCCGCTCACGCGGAGGGGCAGGGCGATGAAGCGGCAGCGCGGGACGCCGATCCGGTCGAGATTCGTCAGGTACTCGACCACCGTGATGCCCCGGGGGAAGAACACGTGGTGCGTGGTGCACTCCTCGCGCGCGATCTTGGTGCCGGGGGAGAAGATGGACGTGCGGATGCAGTAGTCGGGCGGGTAGTCGTAGCCAACCGCCTTCACCCCGCGGGCCACCAGCCAGTCGCACGCGGAGCGACCGGTGAAGGGCGCGTCCTTCCAGAAGCGCTCGCTCTCCACGCTGGTCCGGGCCGGCCAGTCCGTCCGTAAAAGCACGATGTCACCCGCCCGCACGTGACCCGCGCGGCGGTCGAGATCGGCGGCGGTCACCTCCGCGTTCTCGCCCAGGTGGGTGAGATCCACCACCGCCGCCTCGCCCATCCACTGGTCCACCGGCATGGACGCGATGTCACGGTCCCCGGGGAGGAAGTGCACCGGCGCGTCCACGTGGGTGTAGGCGTGGCAGCTCACGGTGAGCACCGTCGACTGGAAGTTCTGGCCCGCCTCGTGGGTCGAGCGGCGCGCGCTCGCCACCGTCCAGCGGAAGTGCGGCCCGATCGGGAAGCTCAGGTCGATGACGCGCATCGCGGTCCAAGGTGTACCCGGGCCGCCGCAGCTTGTCAATGTTGGTCAGGACTTCTTGCCCCGCGGCGCCGGGGCGGGGGCGACCCGCACCACGCTGTCCTCGTGGAGGCCGTCCGGGGGCGACGTCACCACCTGGTCGGCCGCCTCGATGCCCCGCACGATCTCCACGGTGGCGCCGTAGTCCCGGCCCAGCTCGACCGCCGGGAAGCGCACCTTCTGGTCGGGCCCGAGCACCGCGACCCGCGGCCCGGTGGCCTGGATGATCAGCGCGCTGGTGGGGATGATCAGGGGCGGGTGGTCGCGCCCGACGTGGAGCTTCACGTCCGCGTACATCCCGGGCCGCAGCGTGCTCGCCGCGTTGCGCACCCGCACCTCGGTGAGCAGGGTGCGCGAGGCGCTGTCGAGCGCGCCGGAGGCGTTGGCCACGACCCCCTCGAAGGGCTTCTGGGGGAACTCGCGGACCATGACCTGCACCCGCATGCCCGGGGTGATCGCGGTCATGAAGGTCTGCGGCACGTTGACGAAGACGCGCAGGTCGTCGGTCTGGGCCAGACGGAACATCGGGGTGGTGGTGCTGCTGCTCCCCGCGCCGATCAGGGCGCCCGCGTCCACGAAGCGCACCGTGATCACCCCCGCGAACGGCGCGCGCACCTTCTGGAAGGCCTGCATCTCGATCAGCCGCTGCACGTTGGCGCGGCTCGCGTCCACGTTGGCCTGGGCCGCGATCACGCTCGACTGCAGCGACTCCACGTTGGCCTGGGCCGCGTCCACGTCGGCCTGGCTCGAGTCGAAGGCGATCTGGCGATCGTCCACGTCCTGCTGGGCCACCAGGTTCCGCTCCCGCAGGGCCCGCCAGCGGGCGAGGTTGGTGCGCGCGTACTCGGTGGTGGCGCGGTTGTGCTGGAGCGCGGCGCGCGCCTGCTGCAGCCCGGAGCGGGTCTGGGCCAGGCTCGCCTCCGACCCCGCCGCGGCGGCCCGGGCCTGGGCGAGCTGCTGGTCGAGCCGGACGATCCACATTGTGGCGGCCCAATCATACGCAAGCCGGCCGCCCGGTGCGTCACATTCTCCCCGGCCCGGCGGCGTCTTGACACCGGCGGGAGCGGCGGCCCATAGTCGGCCGTACCCATGGCGGAGCCTCACGTGCGGCGCGTGGCGGTCGTGCTCTTCGACGGCTTCACCGTCCTCGACGTCTACGGGCCGGTGCAGGCCTTCGCGAGCGCCCGGATCGCGCGTCCCGACGGCTCCCCGCTCCGGCTCTTCGAGATCGTCACGGTGGCCGAGAAGGCGGGGCCCATCAAGAGCGGCGAAGGCCCCACCACCCACGCCGACCACGCCTTCGCCGACGCGCCCTCGTACGACATCCTGCTGGTCCCGGGCGGCTTCGGCACCCGCCAGGCGGTCAACAACGCCCCCCTGCTGCTGGCCCTCACCGCGGCCAGCCGGAAGGCCGCCATCACCACCACCGTGTGCACCGGCTCGGCGCTGCTGGCCCGCACCGGCCTCATGGACAACCGTCCCGCGACCTCGAACAAGATCGCCTGGGACTGGGTGGTGCAGCAGGGGCCGCGCGTGAAGTGGCAGCGCCGGGCCCGCTGGGTGGACGACGGCGACCTCGTCACGTCATCCGGAGTCTCGGCGGGGATCGACATGGCGCTCTCGGTGGTGGCGCGGCTGCACGGCGTCGACATGGCCCGACAGGCGGCCCGGTTCATGGAGTACGTGTGGCACGAGGACGCGGCGGACGATTCCTTCGCCTGACCGCGGGGCTCGTGGGTGGCCGTCGCAGTGCCGGGGGTCGGTCTGTGCCCTGAGCCGGCGCGGGCGCGGCCGGCCGACGTCCGCGTCCTCACCCTCCGGGTCGCGGCCGAGGAGATGTACCGCGCGCGTTCCGGGCTGGGAGGCCGAGCTGCGCCGGACGGTCAAGACCGTCTCCGACATCTACGAGCGCGCCTTCCAGATCCGCTTCGTGATCCAGGACGTGGTGCCATGGACGATCGGCCCGGGTGTCCCGCTCGGCACCATCCTGCAGCGGCCGCACCGCGAGGTGCCGATCGGATCCGCCGACGCGCTCGTGGGTTTCGCGGCGGAGCGGTGCGAGGGGCTCAAGTACGGCGTGACCCAGCTCTTCGGCCGGGTGGCGATGGTGCAGACCGCGTGCCTCGATACCGCGATCCTGTCTAACACGACCGCCGAGGCGGTGCTCTCCCACGAGATGGGGCATCTCTTCGGCGCCTTCCACCCGGGGCCGTCCGGGGCCGGCTCGGTCATGCGCTACGGTCCCGCCGATCGCTTCGACGGCCAGAACCTCCGGATCATCCGCCTGATGCGCGTGCGCGACTTCGCGGTCGGCGTCCAGGGCGTGGACGCGGCGCAGCGCCGGGCGTGGATGGCGATCTACGCCGAGGGCCACGCCTCCGACGAGCCCAATCCCATGGCTGGCGCGATCGCCAACGCGGGCGAGGCCCTCGTCGTGGAGGGGAAGGAGCTGGAAGGCGAGGGCCTGCTGCAAGAGGCGGCCGCGCTCGACCCGAAGTCGGCGCGGACGCACACCATGCTGGGCTTCCTCTACAGCGGCCAGGGCCGCCTGCCGGACGCGGTGCGCGAGCTGCAGACCGCGAAGGGCCTGCGCTTCCGGGAGACGGAGGCACGTACCGAGCTCGGCTTCGTCCTGTTCAGGCTCGGGCGGGAGGAGGAGACCCTGGTGGAGCTGCGCGACGTGCTCCGGGTCGACCGGCGCGCGCCGCGGCCGTACGTGGGAGTGGGAATGATCCTGGCCCGACGGAACCGCGTGCCGGAGGCGATCGGCGCGTTTCGGGCGCCATCGCGGTGGACCCGAAGTACGGGCCGGCCCAGCTCGAGCTGGCCGGCGCGCTCGACACCGTGGGCCAGCCCGCGGAGGGGTGGGCCGCCGCGGAGCACGCGCACGACCTGGGTGAGGACGTGCCGGCCGCCCTCTGGCAGCGCCTGGCCGACAAGGTGCCGACCGCGCCGCCGCTGCCCCCGCGGTGCGGCGACGCGGCGGGGCCCGCGACCGACCTGGACCACCCGGACTCCACCTCGCGCGCCTACGTCACGAGCGTGCGCGAGCGCATCCGCGCCCACCACGTCTACCCCCGTCCGGCCGAGCGCCGGCAAGGGGGCGAGCTGCAGGTCGAGCTGCAGCTCGCGCGCAGCGGCCGGCTCGACTGCGCGGCCCTCCGGCGGTCGTCCGGCTTGGAGATCCTCGACCGGTACGTCATGGACGCGGTGCGGCTGGCCCAGCCGTTTCTGCCCATCCCGTCCTACCTGCCGCAGCCGTCGCTCACCCTGAGCGGCGTCTTCCGCTATCGCATCGTCACCGAGCCGGACGCGCCGCCTCCGCCGCCCGCGCGCTGAGGCGGCGCGCTCCGGCCGTGCCTCTGGCCCGTCCCGCCGCCCTGCGGTAAGGTACGACGACATGGCCGACGCCCCCCTCGCCACCCTCGAGTCCATCCAGAAGCGCGTCCTCTGGCTGAGCGCGCTGATGGTCCACCACGCCAACAGCGGGCGACCGAATCCGGACGGCACCAAGGTGGGTGGCCACCAGGCCTCCTCCTCCTCGGTGGTGGGCCTCATGACCGCGCTCTACTTCCACGCGCTGCGGCCCGGCGACATCGTGGCCACCAAGGCCCACGGCTCGCCGGTGCTCTACGCCATCGAGTACCTGCGCGGGCGGCTCACCGCGGAGCAGCTCCGCTCCCTGCGGAGCCTGGGCGGGCTGCAGGCCTACCCGAGCCGGCGCAAAAACCCCGAGATCGTCGATCTCTCGACCGGCTCGATGGGCCTGGGGGCGGTGAGCGCGGCGTTCGGCGCCCTCGCCACGCACTACGTGAGCCAGCACGGCGGCGCCGCGATGCCGGCGCGGTTCATCGCGATGGTGGGCGACGCCGAGCTCGACGAGGGCAACGTGTGGGAGGCCCTGCTCGAGGAGGCGGTGCGCGAGCTCGACAACCTGCTCTGGATCGTCGACGTCAACCGCCAGAGCCTCGACCGCGTCGTGCCCGACGCGCGGCGGGCGCAGCTGCGCGACTGGTTCCGCGGCGCGGGCTGGCACGTGATCGAGCTGCGCTGGGGCGGGCGGCTGCGCGCGCGCTTCGCCCGGCCGGGCGGCGAGCGCCTGCGCGCACGCCTGGAGGGCATGGGCGCGGCAGAGTACCAGGCGCTTCTGCGCCTGCCCGCGGGCGCCGCCCGCAAGGCGGTGGTCGCCACGGCCGACGGCGAGACGGACCCGGCGGTGGACCGACTGCTGGCCGACGTGCCCGACGAGACCCTGGGCGCGCTGCTCGCCGACGTGGGCGGGCACGACCTCGCGGCGATCCTCGCCGCGTACGAGGAGGCGGCGCGGCCGCGGCGCGGGCCCTGCGTGATCCGGGCCGACACCATCAAGGGCTGGGGCTATCCGTTCGCGGCCGACCCGATGAACCACGGCGCCCTGCTCACCCCGCGACAGCTCGACGAGTTGCGGGACACGCTCGGCGTGGCCGCGGGGGAGGAGTGGGCCGGCTTCGCGCCCGGCAGCGCGGAGGCCGCGTTGGTCCGCGGGGCGCCCGCGCCCTACGCGCCCCCGGCGGCCGAGCCCGCGCCCGAGGTGCCCGACACGCTCGAGGAGACTTACCCGGCGCAGGGCTCGACGCAGGAGGCCTTCGGCCGCGTGCTCGGTCGCCTGGGCCGGCTGCCCATCGGCGATCGCGTGGTGACCCTCTCGGCGGATGTGTCGGTGACCACGCACCTCGCGGGCTGGATCACCCGCAAGGGCGTGTACTTCCCGCGCGCCAAGCCCGCCTTCGCGGCGGAGGGGCCCGCGATGGTGCAGTGGAAGGAGTCGCCCGCCGGCCAGCACATCGAGCTCGGCATCGCCGAGCACAACCTCTTCCTGGCCCTGGGGGCGTTCGGCCTCGCCCACGAGCTGTCGGGCCGCACGCTCCTGCCCATCGGCACGCTCTACGATCCCTTCGTGAGCCGCGGGCTCGACGCGCTCTACCACGCGCTCTACGCGGGCGGGCGCTTCATCGTGGCGGCCACCCCGTCGGGGGTGAGCCTCTCGCCGGAGGGCGGCGCGCACCAATCCGTGATCACGCCCGGCATCGGGGTCGCGCTGCCCGCCATCGCCTACTACGAGCCCACCTTCGGCCAGGAGGTGGAGTGGATCCTGCTGCATGCCCTCCACGGTCTGATCGGCCGTGATGATGCCGCGGCCGAGAGCGTGTACCTGCGCCTCTCCACCAAGCCGGTCGATCAGGCGCTGGCCCCCGCGCCGTCGCCCGCGTACCGCGAGGCGGTCCTGCGCGGCGGCTACCGGCTGGTCGACGCGCGCGAGCAGCCCGGCTACGACCCCGAGGTCAACGCGGTGCACATCTTCGCGGCCGGGGTGATGGTGCCGGAGGCGGTGGAGGCGAGCCGCGCGCTGGCCGGGGCGGGGATCTGCGCGAGCGTCTTCGCGGTCACGAGCCCCGACCTACTGTACCGGGGCATACGCACTACGAAGCCCTACGTACTCGACCTGGTCGCCGCGGACGAGGAGGGCGTGCCAGTGGTGTCCGTGCTCGACGGGCACTCCCACGCGCTGGCCTTTCTGGGCGGCGCGCTCGGCGTCCCACAGCTCCCGCTCGGCGTGGACCACTTCGGCCAGTCGGGCGCGCGGGGCGATCTGTATCGTCACTACGGCGTCGACGCCCCCGCGATCGCGCGCGCCGCGCATACTCTCCTTGCCCGGGGCCCGGCTCTGGGGTAGCATCCGAGCATCCCAGCCGCGCTCCACAGCGCCGTCGCGCTCCAAAGGAGGAGCCTCCATGGACACCCGCCTCAAGAACCTCGCCGAGCAGCTCGACGCCGGTCTCATCGCCCGCCGGGAGTTCCTGCGCAAAGCGGCGATCGTCACCGGCGGCACCGCGGCCGGCCTGCACGCGCTGCGCTCGATGGCGCCCGCGCAGGCCAAGGCCAAGCTACGCGTGTGGCTCTTCAAGAGCTTCGTCACCGCGGGCAACGACGTAGTGGCCAAGCACATCGAGGCCTGGGCGAAGGAGAAGAACGTCGACGTCGAGATGGACTGGGCGACCTTCGGCGACCGCGAGCAGAAGTTCGTCGCCGCCATCGAGGCGGGCAACCCGCCCGACATGGCCGAGATGAACATCTACGGCCCGATGCGCTACAAGGCCGCGCTGCGCGACGTCACCAAGGTGGCGAGCGACGTGGCGGGCAGCAAGGGCGGGCTGCTGCCGTTCGCCGAGCGGGCCATGAAGCTCGACGGCAAGTTCCTCGGGGTGGCGCGCTACTCGATGACTACCGTGTTCTTCATCCGCAAGGACGTGATGGAGGCCAAGGGGCTCAAGGTTCCGAAGGTCTACGATCCGGACGTGGTCGAGTTCGCCAAGAAGGCCCAGGACTCCGCCAAGGACCTCTGGGGCTTCGGGCAGACCCTGAACCGCTCCGACGACGGCGACGGGTTCATGTCCAACATCCTCTGGGACTACGGCGGGGGCGTGTGGGACAAGGACGGCAAGCCCGCGCTCGGCTCGACCTTCCTCAAGCAGAACACCGCCGCGCTCCGGTTCGCGGTGGACACGATCAAGAAGCACGGCATCCAGCCGCCTGGCGTGATGGGCTGGACCGACGTGTCCAACAACGAGGCGTACATGGCGGGCAAGCTGGTGACCACCAACAACGGGGCCAGCCTCTACTACGCGATGGTCAGCAAGAAGCACGAGCTGGCCCCGAAGACCCTCTGCGTGCTGACCCCGGGCGGCCCCGCGGGCAGCTTCGTAGGCTCGTCCTGCTACAACTGGGCCGTCTTCCAGAAGAGCCAGAAGCCCGAGCTCTGCGAGGACCTCATCCGGTACCTCGAGGACGAGAAGCGCTTCTCGGAGTACGCGCAGGTGTCGGTCGGCCAGGCGGGTCCGGTCTACAAGGGCCGGGTGGACAACCCGTACTGGAAGTCGGATCCGAACTTCGACGCGATGGTGCAGAACATCCTGCGTAGCGTGAACATCGGCTACCCCGGCCCCATGACCCCGGCCGCCGCCGAGGTGCAGGGGCAGAAGATCCTGACCGACATGGCGGGTCGCGTGGTGGTGGGCGGGCTCACGCCCGAGGCGGCTCTCAAGGAAGCGCACGCGCGGGTCGAGGAGATCCACAAGATCCGCGGCAAGGCCTAGGCATGGCGACCGTTCACCCCTCCTCCCCCCCTCTCCCGTCCGGGGAGAGGGTCGGGGTGAGGGGCGGTTTTCATCCCGAAGTGCGGCCGAAGCCCCGCCCGGGGCTCGAGCCCGCGCTCCGGCGCGTGTTCGGCCCCGACTACCGGATGGGCTTCCTGTTCGTGGCGCCCATCGTGGTGCTGGTCTTGGCCCTCGTCGCGTACCCGTTCGGCTACGCGGTGTACCTGAGCATGACCCGCAAGTACGTGGGCATGCCCCCGGTGTGGGTCGGCTTCGAGAACTACGTCCGGCTCACCTACGACGGCTTCTTCCAGCGCGCGGTCGTCAACAGCTTCACGTTCACGTTCGCCTCCGTCGCGATCAAGACGGTGCTGGGCATGGGCATGGCGCTCGTGCTCACCTCGAAGATCCGCTTCCGGTCGTTCTGGACGGGGGTGCTCCTGATCCCGTGGGTCGCCCCCACGGTGGTCTCCGCGCTCAACTTCCTGTGGATCTTCGACTACAGCTTGGGGGTGCTGATCTACCTGCTCGTCAACGTGTTCCGCGTCCTGCCCCACGGGGTGGGCTTGCTCAGCGAGCCCAACACCGCGATGGCCTCGGTCTTCGGGGTAAAAGTGTGGCGCGGCTTCCCGTTCTTCGGGATCAGCTTCCTGGCCGGTATGAAGGCGATCTCGGGCGAGCTCTACGAGGCGGCCGCGGTCGACGGGGCCACCGTGCTCCAGCGGTTCCGCTACGTCACCCTGCCCGGCATCCGCAACATCGTGATGATCGTGCTGCTGCTCTCGACCATCTGGACCTTCAACGACTTCGCGATCGTGTACATCCTGACCAAGGGCGGGCCGGGCGGCGCCACCATGGTGCTGCCGGTGCTGACCTACGAGATCGCCTTCGGGGCCCAGCGGCTCGGCGAGGCGATCGCGGTCGCGCTCTACATGCTGCCCGCGCTGGCCTTCGTGATCATCGTGCTGTCGAACTACATGCGGAGAGGCAGGGCGAGATGAGTCCGTTCGACGGACGAGACGAGCGGATACAAGAATGGGGTAAGGGATGATCGTCCGGGCCGGCCGCAGCACCGCGCAGATCGAGCGGACCCAGTCCGCGGTGTCGTACGCGATCCTGCTCACCTTCCTGCTCTTCGTGATCTTCCCGTTCTACTGGATGATCGTCACGTCCTTCAAGGGCGAGACCCAGATGCGCAGCGTGATCTCGATGTTCTGGCCGAGCCCGTTCGTCACCGAGAACTACGAGCACCTGCTCGGCAAGACCGAGTTCGTCTCCTGGTTCAAGAACAGCATCATCGTGTCGGTCTCGAGCACGCTGCTGGCCACCGCGGTGGGCACCCTCGGGGCGTACGCGCTGGCCCGGCTCAAGTTCCTGGGCCGCGCGTTCATGGCCAGCACCGTGCTGATCACCTACCTGGTGCCGCCGTCGATCCTGTTCATCCCGCTGTACGCCCAGATCCGCAACCTGGGGATGGCCGACAGCCTCACCGGCCTGATCGCGGCCTACCCCTCGTTCACGGTGCCGTTCGTGACGTGGCTCCTGATGGGCTACTTCGAGTCGATCCCGGTGGAGCTGGAGGAGTCCGCCATGATCGACGGGGCCACCCGCTTCGGGGCCTTCCGCCGCGTGATCCTGCCGCTGGCCGCGCCGGGCCTGCTCGCGAGCGCGCTCTACGCCTTCACCCAGGCCTGGAACGAGTTCCTCTACGCCCTGGTCTTCATCACCAACGTGAAGCTGCGCACGCTGCCGGTGGGCCTTTCCACCTTCATCACCGGCGACGTCTACGGCTGGGGCTACCTGATGGCGGGTGCCGTCCTCACCACGCTCCCGGTCATCGCGGCCTACATCTACCTCCAGAAGTACATGGTCGAAGGCCTCACCGCCGGCAGCGTCAAGGGGTGAGGGGTGGTTCCGCGCTACCCCAGCAGGCTCTTGTAAGTCCCTTCCTCGAAGCCCACGATCAGCGTGCGACCTTTCCGGAGGGTCGGCGCCCGCAGATTACCGGTCGGCCCGAGCAGCAGCCCCAGCAGCGTCGCACGGTCGGGCCTGGCCTTCTTGAGATCCACGTGCTCCACCTTCTTGCCCTTCGCGACGTACAGCTCGTCCACGCCGTCGAGCACGCCGAGGGCCGCGGCCCCCTTGATGGTGGCCTTCTTGGCGTCGGTCTGCTCGGTCACGCTCACCTTGTGCCTGGCAAGGAACCCTTGCGTCTTGGCACAGGTCATTCAGCCGTTGCGGTGGTAGCTCCAGTCGACTCTGGCCATGGTCTCCTCCGGCCGGTAGTCTCGCACAGGAAGCCCGTCGCTTCTACCCGGTCAAAGCTTCCAGCTCGCGGGCGAGCCCCGCGCAGGGCGGCCGGCGCAGCCGGGGAGGCCCCCGGGTCCGCGGGCGCACCGCGCCGGGCTGGGATTCGGGGATCGGTACCATTCTTGCTCACGTGGCCGGGATGCTGAACAGCGGACAGGGAGTCGGCGGGATGTTCGGGCATGGCCAGGCTGGGGAGTCGGCGGGTCGGACGTCGAGGCACGGCGCCCTGATCCGGCTACGCAGCGGGTGGCTTCGCTACGGGCTCGCGGTCGCCTGTGTGGCAGCGGCGGTCCTGGTCCGCATGCCGCTGGCGTCGGTCTGGGACCTGAAGTTTCCCTATTTCACCCTCTACCCCGCGGTGTTCGTCGCGGCGTTGGCGGGGGGCTTCGGTCCAGGACTGCTGACCACCGCCCTCTGTGCGGTGGTGGCGAGTTACTTCTGGGTGCCCCCCGCGTACACGTTCGCGATCGGGGACTACGGCGACCGACTCTCGATGATGGCATTCCTGTTCATCGGCGTGGCCATCAGCGCGCTGAACGGCCTGCTGCGACGTCGCGAGCACTACGCGAGCGCCATCCTCGAGAGCATCAGTGACGGGTTCGCGGTCCTCGACGGGCGCTGGCACTTCCGCTACGTGAACGAGGAGGGCGTGCGGCTGACCGGGCGGCCGCGGAACGACCTGCTGGGCCGCTCCATCTGGGACGTGGTTCCTGACCTCGCGGGCACCGCCTTCGAGACGGAGGCCCGGCGGGCGGTCACCGAAGGCCGGCCGGCGCGGCTCGAATTCCCGTACGAGCGTCTGGGAGGCTGGGCGGACATCAGGATGTATCCCTTCCACGAGGGAATCGCCATCTACTTCCGGGACATCGG
>DATJIR010000386.1:0-63683 GCA_035493135.1 Verrucomicrobiia bacterium | reverse complement strand
GAGGGGGTGGGCTGCGCGCTCGCCTACCCGGGCGCGGTCGAGGCGGCGACGCCCCCCGCCCCGCCGCCGGTCACGCCCGCGCGGGGTCTCGACGCCGACATCGCGGGCCCCGCGGCCGTCGACCCGGCGGGCGGGCCGCTGCGGGTCGCGCTCGACCGCGCGTTCGCCGAGCCCGCGGGCGGGCCGGCGCGCGGCACCAAGGCGGTGGTGGTGCTGCACGACGGCCGCGTCGTCGCGGAGCGCTACGCGCCGGGCTACGGCCCCGACACCCCGATGCTCTCGTGGTCCATGAACAAGTCGGTGGTGAACGCGCTCGTCGGCGTCCTCGTCCGCCAGGGGCGGCTCGCGGTCGGCGCCCCCGCCCCGGTGCCGGCCTGGCGCGATCCGGCCGACCCGCGCCGGGCGATCACGGTGGAGCAGCTGATGCGCATGACGACCGGGCTCGCGCTGGATGAGGCCAACAACGGCTTCGATCCCTCGTCGCGCATGCTCTACACCGAGCCGGACATGGCGGGATTCGCGGTGGCCGCCGCGCTCACCGCGCCGCCCGGCACGCGCTACCATTACAGCAGCCCGAGCACCCTGATCCTCTCGCGGATCATCCGGGACGCGGTCGGGGGCCGGGCCGAGGACGTGCTCCGCTTCGCGGAGCGCGAGCTGTTCGCCCCGCTCGGCATGCGCGGGGTGACGCTCGAGTTCGACGCCACCGGCACCCAGGTCGGCTCCACCTACATGTACGCGACCGCGCGGGACTGGGCACGCTTCGGCCTGCTCTACGCGAGCGACGGAGTCGTGGGCGGGCGGCGCCTCCTGCCCGAGGGCTGGGTCGACTACTCCGTCTCCCCCACCCCCGGCTCGCGGGACGGCTACGGCGCCGGCTTCTTCACCAACCGCGGCGACAGCGAGTTCGGTCGGCTCCGGGTGCGGGGCGGCATGCCTGCCGACTCGTTCTTCGCCTCCGGCACCCAGGGCCAGCGGATCGTCATCGCTCCCGCCCGTCGGCTCGTGGTCGTCCGCCTGGGCCGCTCGCAGGACTGGGAGACCTTCGACATCCGCGGCCTGATCCGCCTGGTCGCGGACGTCGACGCGGCCCTCCCGGGCCCGGCCCGCTAGCGCCTCGCCGGGCGGGCCCGCCACCCGCGCGTCACTTCCTGGCTCAGCAGCTGGAAGGCATTGGTCGAGGTCCAGTAGAGGACCATGCCGGCGGGAAACGTGTAGAAGAGGAGGAAGAACAGCAGGGTCATGCCGGCGAGGTTCCGGCGCTGTCGACGGACCAGCGCCGGGGTCAGCACCGGCGAGCGGAAGCGGAGCAGCGTGGCCAGCGAGACCGCGCTCATCAGGAACGGGAGCAGGTTGAGGTCGCAGCCGAAGAAGGGCACGCACGCGGGCAGCGTCGCGACCGCGTCCGGACGCGACAGGTCGCGGATCCAGAGGAACGGCACCCGGTAGAGATCGACATCCTCCGCGAGCATGTCGAACACCGCGATGAACACCGGGATCTGGATCAGGAAGCCGGCCAGGCTCTTCAGGGTGTAGAGCGGGTGAACGCCCAGCTCGCGATAGAGCGCGAGCGTGCGCCGGGTCCGCTCCTCCCCCCGGTGGGCCGCGTTGATGGCGTCGAGCCCCGGCTGGAGCCGCGCCTGGGTCGCGTTGACCTGCTCCTGCAGGCGCTCGGCGACCGCGGCCAGCGGCAGCAGCAGCACCTTGACCGACACCGCGAGCGCCATCACCGCCACCCCGGGATGGCCGAGCCACGCGATCCACCCGTGGAGCAGGGCGAGGAGACCGAGCGCGAGGGCGCGCAGCCACCACCAGAGGCCCGAGAGGAGCAGGCGCTCGAGCTCGGGATCCGCGCGGCTCAGCGCCTCGCGCTCCACCGGGCCCGCGTAGATCGTGTAGCGCCACTCGGTCGGCGCGGGCCCCGACGCGGCGGGCGCCGCCAGGGCCACGCCGGGCCCCGGACGCGGCTCGACCGCGGCACCGGCTCCCTCGGGGCGCGCGAGCATGGCCCAGAACCGACCGCGCACCCCCGCCCATTCCCCGGCCCGGAGCGTCGTGCCGGGGCCGGGCGGCTCGGCCACCGCGTGGACCGCGCCGCCCGCGACGGCGACGCGCCCGACGCGCTCGAGCAGCGCCGCGAAGCCCGCGGCCGGGGCCGGGAGGAGATCACGCCCCGGCGCCACCTCCAGCGCGGGGCGGGCCGTCGCGGTGAAGGCGGCCGCCCCCGGCCCGACGAGCCTCACCGTGAGCGCGGTCTCGTAGCCGTCCCGCGAGAGCGCGAACGACTCTTCCAGCCGGACGCCGGCGACCGGCAGATCGGTCCGGAGCGTCACCCGCGAAGCCGGGTCCTCCCCGTTCGCGTCGGCGATGAAGCGGAGCCGCCCCAGGTCGATCGGCCCCCCGGCGCCGTGCAGGACCAGGCGCGGCTGCGCGGCGTCGCCGGCGCCGGTGAAGCGGATCGACGTTCCGGACTCCGCGTCGGCCCGGAGGCACGAGGGGCGGCAGGCCCGCCAGGTCACCGGCCGGGCCCCGTCGAGCGCGAGCACGACCTCGAGGCGCTCGGTGGCGACCCTTACGCGCCCGTCCGTCTCATTCGCGGCAACGGGCACGGGCGCTCCCGCGAGCAGCCCGACCACGATGGGCAGGCGGAGCAGGAGCGGACGCCACGGGCGTCGCCCGACCATCAGCGGTAGAACCGGCCCATCTCCTTCTGCGCGCTCAGCAGCGCGTCGCGCGGCGGCGTGGCGCGCGGGATCAGGCGGTAGTCGCGCCCGCGGATCTCGTAGTACGCCGGGTAGACGATGGTCACCCGGTCCGGCTCGAGGAGGGCGAACTCCGTGTAGCTCGCTGCGATGAGCCAGTTCCAGGGAGCGTCGGCGTAGAGGTCGTGGCCGCTCGAGTAGTCGGACGGCGGGTTCGTGCACCCGAAGAGCCCGGAGACGAACGTCGGCGCCACGTCGTTGTGCGACGTGCGGCGCTCGATGAGCCCGACGGGTCGTCCGGGCCAGCGCAGCACCAGCGGGCTGTGCGTCTGGTACTCGCTGTAGGACGTGCCGTGGCCGGAGAAGCCGAGCCCGTTCTCGTTGAACTCCATGCCGTGATCCGACGTGATGAGCACGACCAGGTCGTCGAGCAGCTTGCGGCGGCGCAGGTCGTCGAGCACCTGGCCGACCAGGCCGTCCACGAAGTGCACCGCGCTCAGGTAGCGCGCGGCCAGGCGCTGGAGGTGGGTCGATTGCGCCGGCGGCTGGAACATGTGCGGATAGTTGTCGGGCGGCTCGCTCGCCACCACCGCGTTGTAATAGAGGAAGCCGAGGAAGGGACGCGAGGGATCCCGCCGGTCGAGCCACCGGTACCACTCCTCGGTCAGGGTGCGGTCCCGGCCGCTCGAGCCCGGATAGGGTGAGCTCGTCTCGAGGCGCAGGTTCGGGACCCGGGCCAGGGCCGTGCGGTCGAGCTGCACGATCCGGTACAGCGGCGAGCTCGCGAACACCCCGAGCTGGTACTCGTGCTGTCGGAACAGATCCATCATCACGGGGGGCCGGGCGAACCCGGCGAACGCGTCCCAGTAGGTCGCGGGCAGGCCGTAGAAGATGGAGAACATGCCGGCCCGCGAAGAATTACCCCCGCTGTAGTGGGATGCGAAGCGGGTCGCCCCTCGGGCGAACTCGCTCATCCGCGGAGCGTACTCGGGCGTGAGGACGTCCGCCCGCATCCCGTCGATGACGACGATGAGCACGTTGGGCATCGGCCGGGGTGGGGAGCAGGTCAAGGGGTGGAGCGGATACTGGAGCTCACCCGCCGGGGGCTGGCCGAGCGCGGCCACCACCCCCCGCTCGCGCGCGATGCGGGGATCCAGGAGGCCCAGGCGGCTCTGCAGCTTGGTGTCGCGCAGCGGGAAGTAGAGCGGGAGGTAGCGGGTGAACGAGGTCACCGGGACGTCGTAGCGGGCCTCGAACCACGCGTGCATGAGGTTCGCCACCGCGAAGCACAGGACGAGGCCGAGGGCCAGGTACCGGCCGATGGGCCGGGTGGGGGCGGTCTCGGTGCGGCGCCAGACCGCGCGCGCGAGCATTCCCTCGATGGCCAGGCCGATCGCGAAGTAGATCCCGAGGAAGAGCCACGTCTGCGGAGCCAGCAGGGTGGCGGTCAGGATGCCGAGGTGGTAGCGGTTCTCCGCGAAGACCAGACTGTCGAGCATCAGGAAGCCGGCCGCCGCGCTGGCCAGCACCACCCCCACGGGCACCACCACGCGCGGCCACGGGAGCAGCAGGACGAGGGGAACCACCAGCAGGAGGATGGGCAGGTAGGCGAGCACCGCGATGTGGCCGATGTAGCCGAGCGGCGCGTAGACCCAGGCCACCCTCGGGGAGAGCCGCATGTAGAGCCACAGGTAGCGCAGGCCGATGAGGCCGAGCAGGCCCGCGTGCGCCGCGGTGAACCAGTGGGCCCAGCGCAGCAGCCGACGCCGCGAGGTCATCGCGCGCGGCCGACCGCCCCGCGGCCCCGCTGCTGCTCGGCGAGCCGTGCGATCTCGCGCGCGCCCGCCTCGACGCTCCGGCCGAAGTTGAAGGCCCACTCCTCCCGGAGCACGACGCCGCGCTTGCGAAAGATCTCCGCGTCCCGCAGGAGGTCGGCCACGTAGCGGGGCGCGTCGGCCAGGCGGTCGAGCGGCAGGATCGTCCCGAGCTCGCGCCGGATGCGCATCTCCATCGGCTCGAGGCCGAGCCGGGCGTAGTGCGGGTTCCGCACCCGGGGCGGGACGTCGACGAAGAGCACCGGGCGGCCGAGGCCGAGCGCGTACTCGATCGCCATCGCGGACCAGTCGCTGATCAGCAGGTCGGAGTCGAACAGGGAGTCGCTCTCCTCCATCCGGTCCACGTGGCGGAAGTTGGGATCCGTCTCGAACCGGGCGATCAGGCCCTCGACGAGCCGCGGCGCGAGCCGCGCGGTCTGGTAGTGCGGCCGCAGGACCACCCGGACGCCCGCGCCGAGCAGCGCCGCGATGAGGGGCTCACCGCAGACGTGCAGGGTCGATTGGGGGCCCCACGTCGGCGCGAGGAGCGCGGTGGGCGGGCCGCCGGGCCGCGGCGCGCGCGCCGCCCCCGCGGCCACCAGCCGCTCGAGGCGCGGGTAGCCGTAGGCGAAGAGGTGCTTGGGCGGCAGGCCCGCGAGCTCCTCGCGGCGGCGGATCTCCGCCACGTGGTGCGGCCCGGCGCAGAGCAGGCTCTCGTAGTGATCGTAGGAGTTCTCGTGGTCCACCATGTGGGTGCTGCCCATGCTGTGGAACACGTAGCAGTAGTGCACGGGGTGGAGCGAGCGCTTCAGCTGGAAGTTCTGCAGGTCGAGCATGGTCAGCACCATCACGTCGGCCCGGAGCGTCTGGAAGAGCCACGTGCAGAGCGCGCCCGACCGGATGCGGAAGGCGTGGAGGCCGGGCGCGGCGGGGGGCAGCGGCACCGAGGGCTCGGAGGTGACGTGGCAGACCATGCGACCGAGCGGCCCGATCAGGACGTCGATGAGCGGCTGGAGATGGTGCCAGTCCTGGTGGGTCTCGGAGTAGAAGACCAGGTTGCGGTCCGGGGGTGGGAGCTTCTGGAAACGGCGGTAGCTGGTCCAGTCCTGCCAGATCCCCACCGGCCGGACGGGCTACTCGTCCGCTGAGGGGGCCCGGTCCACCACTCCCGGCCGGGAGCCGCGCGCCTTGCCGCGAATCAGCCCGAGCAGCCGATACCAGAACATCTTCACCGCGAGGCCGACCGCCGCCGCCACCCCGATCACCGCCGAGAGGAGCATGCTGCCGGTCCCCGGATCGAGATAGGCCTCGGCGGGCGACGCGGCGGCCAGGCAGCCCGCGAGCACGAGCGCGATGCGGGCGAGCGGAGGAAGAGCGGGCGCGCGGGTGATCATGAATATCCGGAGTAGCACAATCGACACCGGGAAGCAATAAATGGCGGACCGGACGCGCCGGACCCCGGCTCAGACCCGGAACGTGTAGGTCCGGCTCGGGTCGCGTTCGATGTCGGGCGGAAAACTTTTCCGCTTGTCCGCGTAGTAGCGGACCCGATGGTCCCCGGCGGAGCGACGGTTGTAGGTGATGTAGAGGACGCGCCGGCGCTCGCGGGTCAGGTTGGGGCCCGAGGCGTGGGGCGTGTAGGAGTCGAAGAACACCACGTCCCCGGCCCGGGTCGGCACCGGGCGGGCGTCCATGCGGCGCATGTCCTCGGGGGTGAGCGGCTTCCACTCGTCGCCGATGAGGCCGCGGGTGTGGTGGCCGGCGGCCAGCTCGAGGCAGCCGTTCTCCTCGGTGGTCGGATCGATGCTCACCATCGCGGTGATGAACAGGTCGGCGTAGACGCTCCAGCCCGCCTGCTGGTCCTGGTGCGGCTTGAACCCGTCCCCCCCGGGCAGCTTGAAGTTGATCTTGTCCTTGAACAGCACCGCGGGCTCGCCGAAGAGGTCGGACGCGAAGCCGCACAGCTTGGCCCCGTCGCACAGGGCCGCGAAGCCGGGATGGAAGGGACAGAAGTTCTCGATCCGCTGCAGCACGCGCTTCCCCGGCTCGAGCAGGCTCGGCTCGAAGTACATCATGCAGTGCCCGGGCCGCTCCGGCAGCGCCTGCAGCTCGTCGGTCCACTCCGAGATGCGGCGCATCTCCGCCTCGCCGAAGAGGCCCGGGACCACCACGAAGCCGTCCCGCCGGAACGCGTCGAGCGTCACCGTCGTCGTGTTGCTCATCGGGGCTCGATCCTCCGACCGTTACTATATATGCCCCGGCCGTCCCTCCGGACTCGAATTCAGCGGTCTAGAACTGCACGGGCGCCGGCGGCATCTTGCCGGCGGCGTAGAGCGCGGGCAGCTCCGGGGAGGCGTTCTCCCACACCAGGAGCATGGAGCGCTTGGGCGAGAAGCCCCGGTGGCGGATGTCGGCGGGCATCGCGGCCACGTCGCCCGCCTTCATGGTGACCCGCGCCCGCACCGCGCCGGTGTCGCGGTCCTCCACCTCCCACTGGATCTCGTCGCTGAGCTGCACGAACCACTCCACGCGGTCGTTGCCGTGGATGATGGGCAGGATGTACTCCTCGGTGGTCGGGCAGTAGAGGCTGTTCTTGCACACCGACACCACCGACGGGTTCCAGGTCACGTCGGAGCGCGAGAGGTAGGCGAAGAGGTTGACCGACACCACCTGGTCCTCGAAGCCCGGCTCCGCGTGGACCTCGGGGGCGTCCTGCGGCACGTCGGTGAAGTGGCGGTTGACCGGGAAGCCGTTGTCGTCGGTGCGGACCGGCTCGTCGCCCGGCGCGCCGATCATCCGCCGGGCGGTGACCCGGTGCCGGGTGATCGCCCGCTTGTTGCTCCCGTTCTTGGGCCCGAAGGCACTGCCGGTCTCCTCGGGCGAGGCGAAGGGGTCGAACGGGGCGTTGGTCCAGTCGAGCAGCATCGCCTCGAAGAGCCGGCTGATCGCGTCGGTCTTGAAGTTCTCCGAGTAGTCGAGCCCGGCCTGGCGGTACTGAGCGTTGAACCGGCCCGCGAAGAGGTCCACGGTGCCGTAGTGGTTCACGGTCCCGAGCACGGTGTCGAAGTTGACGATACCGTAGAAGAAGCCCCACGCCACGTCGCGCTGGATCGCCCGGAGGAACGCGTCCACCGCGAGCAGGTGGGTGCCGTTGGGCCAGCGCACGTGGACGAAATACTCGTCCCGGGCGAACGAGAACTTGCCCAGCGCGAAGTCCTTGTAGCCGTGCGCGTTGGGCTCGATGCTGCCGAGCTCGGGAAGCGTGTCGGGGCTCATCGCGTCACCTCCTGGGGCCGGGGCATCGTCTGGCAGATCTCGGCCCAGCGCTCCACCGTGTCGCGGCCGGCGAGGGTCTGGAGCAGGATCACGCTCGGGCCCCCGGCGTGGAACTGGTAGGCCGCGCCCGCGGGCAGCAGCGTCATGTGGCCGCGCCGGGCCCGCACCCGCCCCATCGTGCGTCCGGCGGGAGCCGCCGCGAGGGGGATCGACCCGTGGCTCCCCGCCGGCGCGAGCGACGCGTCGTCGGGCTTCCGGAGGCGCACCTCGACCTCTCCGTCCATCACCAGCGCGAACTCGTCCTGGCACGCCACCCGCCAGCCGGAGGTGCCCTCGGCGCGGATGGCCTCGATCACGTACTCGATGTTCTTGCCGACCGCGACCTTCTCGTACGGTCGGGCCTTCGAGGCGACCTCGAACACGTTCGAGAAGACGTAGTTGCGGGCGTCATCCTTGATGACCTCGACGCCGCCCTTCTCATAGTGCGCGAGCGAGCCGAAGCGGGTGTGGTGTAGCGCCATTGCCAATCTCCTTTCGGGCGCGCTCCGCGCGCCGGCGCAGTCCGAGCTGCCGGCAGAGCCGGGCCAGCTCCGCCTGCTCCCGGGCCGAGAGCGCGCGCATCTCGCTCACCACGTGCCGCACGTGGCGAGGGAAGAGTCCGCCGATCAATCGACGACCCTTGTCGGTGAGGGTGACGGTGACGAACCGCCGGTCCCGCGGGCCCCGGGCGCGGCGCACCAGCCCCCGTCGGGCGAGGTTGCCGACCACGACCGTGATGTTGCCGCCGCTGCGGAGGAGCTTGCGGCCCAGGTCCCGCTGGCAGAGCGGCCCGAGGTGCAGGAGCGCCTCGAGGGTGCCGAACTGGCCCGGCGTGAGGCCGGCGGCGCGCATCAGCGGATCGAGGCGCGCGGTCACCGAGTCGGCCGCGCGCATCAGCTTGATGTAGGTGTCGAGCGCGGCCCGCTCCTGCGGGCTACCCCGGTAGTGGGTGGCCATGCTTTGAACTTGAACCGTGTATTAGTACGCGCGCCGCGCCCTTGTCAAGGGCGTCGACGCGTCTCAGCGCGGCTCGCCCACCACGAAGCGCCATGCGTCCGCCTTCCGATCGCTCACGATGCGCCCCGCGGTCGGATGGTGGAAGTGGGTGCCGAGCACGGTGACCGGCCGGTCGGCGAAGCGCGCGCAGAACGCGCGTCGCGTCTCCCGGGCCTGGGCCGGATCGGTGTCGAAGGCGCTCTGCCACGCGGGCTCCGCGACCTGGACCGGGTGGTGCATGAGATCTCCGGTGATCACCGCGTCGGCCCCGTCGGAGGCGAGGCGCACGCTCACGTGCCCCGGGGTGTGCCCGGGGGTCGGCTCGAGCCAGACGGCGTCCGAGACCCGGTGGTCCATCTCCACCAGGTCGGCCAGGCCCGCGTCCAGCACCGGGGCCACGCTGTCGGCCAGGATGCGCTTCGTCCCGTCGTCCTCCTCGGACGTCCAGTGCACCCACTCCCGCCGGGCGAACAGGTAGCGGGCGCGGGGAAACGTGGGCACCCAGCGACCGTCGGCGAGGCGGGTGTTCCAACCGACGTGATCGACGTGCAGGTGGGTGCAGATCACCACGTCGACGTCCTCCGGCGCCACCCCGCCGGCGCGCAGCTCCTCGAGGAACGTGGTACGCAGCATGTGGAACGGACGCCGGCCGCCCCGGTCCTTGTCGTTGCCGATGCAGGTGTCGACGAGGACGGTCAGGTCGGGCGTCTTGACCACGAAGGTGTGGACGCTCTGCCGCAGCCGCCCCTCCGCGTCGATGAAGTGGGGGGCCAGCCATGCCCGGTGCGGCGCGAGCGCCTCGGGCGTCGCGGCCGGGAAGAGCCACGTCGGACGCGTCGGCCCGGCGGTCTCCACGACCGCGGCGACGCGTACGCGGCCCACCGCGAGGGTGTTCATGACCGGCGATTCTACCCAAGGCGGCGATCCAGGGCCAGGGCCGGGCGGATCGTGTATGATCGGCCGCGATCACCGCGAGGAGGCGGGGCGACATGGGACAGCTCGACGGCAAGGTGGCGATCGTGACCGGCTCGGGTCGGGGCATCGGCCAGCAGGTGGCGCTGCGGCTCGCGCGCGACGGCGCGGCGGTGGTGGTGAACGACCTCGACGACGCGCCGGCCCGGGAGACCATCGCGCTCATCGAGCGGGCCGGCGGCCGGGCGGTGGCGTGCAACGGCGACGTGACCGCCAAGGACTTCGGCGACCGCATCGTCGACACCGCGGTCCGACAGCTCGGTGGGCTCCACGTGATCGTGAACAACGCGGGCTACACCTGGGACAACGTGATCCAGAAGATGACCGACGAGCAGTGGTACGCGATCATGGACGTCCACGTGACCGCGCCCTTCCGCATCCTCCGGTCGTTCGCCCCGTACCTCCGGTCCCAGTTCGAGGCGGAGTCGGCCCGCGGTGCACGAATCGTCCGAAAAGTCGTGCAGGTCTCCTCCACCTCCGGGGTGCGCGGCAACGCGGGCCAGGTGAACTACTCCTCCGCCAAGGCCGCGGTGACCGGCATGACCCGCACCCTCGCCAAGGAGTGGGGCCGCTACGCGGTCACCGTGAACTGCGTGGCCTTCGGCTACATCCAGACCCGCCTGACCAAGCCGCTCGCCGAGGGCGAGGCCGGGACGATCGACGTCGCCGGTCGTCAGCTGAAGGTCGGCGTGCAGGGCGCGCGCATCGCGGCCATGAACCAGATGATCCCGCTCGGCCGCGGCGGGCTGCCCGAGGAGGCGGCGGGCGCCATCTACCTCTTCTGCAGCCCGGACAGCGACTTCGTCAGCGGCCAGACGCTCGTCGTCACCGGGGGCGCCTGACCGGGGGGACCGCGCGGTGTCGGGGCCGCTCCACGGCGTCCGGGTGGTGGACTGCACGACGGTGGTGCTGGGCCCGTGGGCGGCCCAGCAGCTCGGCGACCTCGGCGCCGACGTGATCAAGGTCGAGCCGCCCGAGGGCGACACCACGCGGCAGCTCGGCCCGATGCGTAACCCCGCGATGGGCGCGTTCTACCTCGCGGTCAACCGCAACAAGCGCTCGATCGTGCTCGACCTCAAGCAGGAGGCCGCCCGCCAGGTCCTGCTCCGGCTCGCCGAGGACGCCGACGTCCTGCTGCACAACTACCGGCCCCAGGCGGCGCGGCGGCTCGGCATGTCGTACGAGACGTTCCGCGCGGTCAATCCCGGCCTCGTCTACGTGGGCACCTACGGCTTCCGGGCCAGCGGTCCCTACGGCGACAAGCCGGCCTACGACGACATCATCCAGGCCGCCTCCGGTCTGGCCTCGCTCCAGGCTTCGATCGTGGGCGAGCCGCGCTACGTGCCGACGATCGTCGCCGACAAGTCGAGCTCGATGACGGTGCTGGCCGCGGTCCTCGCCGCGCTCTACCACAAGGCGCGCACCGGAGAGGGCCAGGAGGTCGAGGTCCCGATGTTCGAGAGCATGGCCGCCTGGGTCATGGTCGAGCACCTCTACGGCGAGACGTTCGCGCCGCCGGTGGACACGATCGGCTACAAGCGGTTCCTCAATCCGAATCGCCGACCCTTCAAGACCCGGGACGGCTACCTCGCGATCCTCCCCTACACCGACCAGAACTGGCGCGACTTCTTCACCCTCGCGGGCCGGCACGATCTGCTCGACGATCCGCGCTACCGGACCCTCGCCACGCGGCTCCGGCACATCGAGGTGCTGTACGAGGAGCTGGCCAAGATCGCCCCCACCCGGACGAACGCCGAGTGGCTGGCCGAGCTGGACCGGCGCAACATCCCGGCGATGAGCGTCAACACGCTCGAGTCGCTGCTCCACGACCCGCACCTGGAGGCGGTGGGCTTCTGGCAGATGGTCGAGCACCCGACCGAGGGCACGATGCGCCTGCCCGGCCTGCCCGCCACCTACGGCAAGACGCCGGGCGCGATCCGGCGGCTGCCGCCCCGGCTGGGAGAGCACAGCATGGAGGTCCTCGCCGAGATCGGGCTCACCGAGGGGGAGATCTCCGCCCTGCTCGCCGCCGGCGCCACCCGGACCTCGGGATAGGGAGCGAGCCGTCTCGTCGCCATGGGTTGCGCCGCAGCGGCGCACGCAACCCTTGCACCGCATAGCCGGTGAGAAGTCCCCGACTTGAATCATGTTTTGAGTCGCGAGCCGCGCTCGGGATGCAACATTCGGCGCCATCAGGACGTAGTTTTCCCAATGACGCGAATCAAGTACACTCCCGGCCGACTATTTAAGTCTTTAGAATCATACAGTTGCTGCAACGATCCGTCCTCGCCGTGGCACCTCGCTTGCACACTCGGGCTCCGAGGCGAGCCCGACTGCCTGGCGTTCGCTCCCGATGGCACAGGAGAGGTGATGCACTTTCAGGAAAGTAGCGTTCTCGGGGCCTGGGTCATCGACCCGGCCCCGCACAAGGACGACCGGGGTCGGTTCATGCGCGCCTGGTGTCTACGCGAGTTCAGCGACCACGGGATCGACTTCACCCCGGTCCAGGCCAACATGGGGTTCAGCACCCGTCGGGGCACCATCCGGGGTCTGCACTACCAGGTGGCGCCGGCCCTCGAGGCGAAGCTCGTTCGCTGCACCTCGGGCGCCATCTTCGACGTCGTCGTGGATCTTCGACCGGAGTCGCCGACCTACCGGGCGTGGCATGGCGTCGAGCTTACCGCCGAGAATGGACGCATGCTCTACGTCCCGGAAGGCTGCGCGCACGGGTGCCAGGCGATGGAGGACAATACCGAGATCTACTACATGACCTCGACGTTCTATTCCCCGGGGCAGGCGCGCGGAGTCAGGCACGATGATCCGGCGTTCGGGGTGCGCTGGCCCCTACCCGCCTCTTCGATCTCTGACCAGGACCGCGGCTGGCCCCTCGTCGATCCGACCTACGAACGGAGACCCGCATGAGCCCCGAGCCCAACTACCAGCCCGCCCCCAACATGGCCGTCTACAACGTCCTGCGGCTCCGCGAGGCCGAGAATCGGCCGATCCGGGTCGGGGTCGTCGGAGCGGGCGCGACCGGCCGCGCGATCGCTCTTCAGCTCGGGACGCCGGTGCCGGGCATGCGGCTCGCCGGCATCGCCAACCGGACGCCGCAGCACGCCGAGCGCGCCTTCCGGGAAGCCGGCATCGGCGAATGGGCGGCCGCGGACACGCCGGCCAGAGCGGAGGAGCGCATCTCGCGCGGCATCCCGGTGCTCACCGAGGATGCCCAGGTCCTGACGCGCTGTCACGCGATCGACCTGATCGTCGAGGTGACCGGGACCGTCGACTTCGCGGCCAGCGTCGCGCTCGACGGGTTCAAGCACCGCAAGCCGGTGGTGCTGGTGAACGCGGAGCTGGACTCGCTCATCGGCCCGATCCTCAAGGTCAAGGCGGACGAGGCGGGCGTCGTGCTGACTCACACCGACGGCGACGAGCCGGGGGTCGCGATGACCCTGGTCCGCTACGTCCAGTCGGTCGGCCTTCGCCCGGTCGCGGCCGGGAACATCAAGGGCATGGTCGACTACTACCGGACGCCCGATACCCAGCGCAACTTCGCCGCCCAGCACGACCAGGACGTCCGCAAGGTGACGTCCTTCGCCGACGCAACCAAGCTGTCGATGGAGACCACGGTCCTGGCGAATGCCACCGGCTTCGGCGTCGCCCGGCGCGGCATGACCGGCCCCGCGTGCGGCTACGTCCGAGATCTGGCCAAGCTCCTGCCCCCGGAAGCCATGCTCGCCGGCGGCATCGTCGACTACTCGGTGGGCGCCTCTCCTCATACCGGCGGGTTCGTCGTGGTGCACGAGGAGAACCCGTACAAGCGAACCCAGCTCGCCTACTACAAGCTCGGTGACGGCCCGTTCTACGTCTTCTACACCCCGTTTCACCTCCCCCACATCCAGCTTCCGTCGACGATCGCCCGGGCCGTCATTCACGCCGATCCCACCGTGGCTCCGCTGGCCGGGCCCTCGTGCGAGGTCGTCACGGTCGCCAAGCGGGCCCTCCGGGCCGGCGAGCGCCTGGACGGGGTCGGGGGCTTCTGCGCCTACGGCCTCATCGACAACCGCGCGGCGGCGCGCGCGGTGAACGCGCTGCCGATCGCCCTGTCGGACGATTGCGTGCTGCTCCGCGACATCGCCAAGGACGCGGTCGTGTCCTTCGACGACGTGCAGCTGCCGCCCACCCGGCTCAGCGACACCCTCTGGCTCGAGCAGCAGCGGCGTTGGCCGATCGCGGCTGCCGCCGCGGCCCGGTCGACGCCCCGCACGCCTCAGCTCTCCCCCACCGCGTGAGCGCCGGGACGATCCCATGATCAGGAGACCCTAACTCGTGACCAACATCGTTGTCCTCGGGACCGGCATGGCCGGCTTCGGCGCCGCGTATCGGCTGCGCGCGGAAGGCATCCGCCCGACCCTCTTCGACAAGAACTCGTACTACGGGGGCCACACCGCCTCCTTCCGCGACGCGAACGGTTTCCTGTTCGATCTCGGGCCTCACATCTCGTTCACGAAGGACCCGCGCATCCAGAGCCTGTTCGCCGAATACGTCGACCAGAAGTACGAGGCGGTCCAGATCAACCTCAACAACTACTGGCGCGGGCACCGGATCACGCACCCGGTCCAGCTGCACCTGAACAAGCTTCCCCACGATCTGATCGTGGAGATCATCACCGACTTCGTGAAGGAGCAGCACGGCCCCGAGCGCCACATCGCGAACTACGAGGACTGGCTGATCGCGAGCTACGGGAGGCGGTTCGCCGAGCTGTTCCCCATGACGTACACGCGGAAGTATCACCTGACCACCGCCGCCAACATGACCACCGATTGGCTCGGCCCCCGCATGTACCGGCCGAGCCTCGCCGAGATGCTGCGAGGCGCGCTGGCCCCCTGGACGCCCGACGTGCACTACATCACCAACTTCCGCTATCCCTCCAACGGAGGCTTCCTCTCCTACCTGCGGGATCTCCCGGCCCTCGCCGATCTCACCCTCGGCCACCGCCTGGTCGCGGTGGATCCCCAGCAGCGAGAGCTCCGCTTCGCCAACGGAGTCACCACCGGCTACGACGCCCTCATCTCCTCGGTGCCCCTCCCGGAGCTCGTCCCCATGATCGAGGACACCCCGCGGGACATCGTCGAGGCCTCGCAGCGCCTGGCCTGCTCCACCTGCGTGCTCGTCGACGTCGGGGTCGACCGCTCGGATCTCTCGGAGGCGCAGATCACCTACTTCTACGACGAGGACATCGCCTTCACCCGCCTGAGCTTCCCCCACATGCTGTCGGCCACCAACGCCCCTCCCGGCTGCGGCAGCGTCCAGGCCGAGGTCTACTTCTCGCGGAAGTATCGCCCGCTCACCGAGTCGCCGGATGATCTGATCGACGTGGTGATCAAGGATCTGCGGCGGACCGGGACCCTCCGCGACGACGACAAGATCCTCACGCGACACGCGACGGTGATCCCCTACGCGAACGTCATCTTCGATCTCGAGCGCACCGAGGCGTTGAAGACGGTTCACGGCTACCTCGACGACCTCGGCATCGCGTATTGCGGACGATACGGCGACTGGGGCTACATGTGGACCGACGAGAGCTTCATCAGCGGGGAGCGCGCGGCGGAAACCGCGCTGGCGAAGTGCCCGGCCTGAGGCGGTAGGCCATGAGCGACGCTCCTCTCGTCACGATCGGGTTGCCGGTCTACAACTCGGAACGCTACCTCCGCCAGTCGCTCGACTCGCTGCTCGCCCAGACCTACTCGGACTTCGTCCTGATCGTCAACGACAACGCCTCGACCGACGGGACGCCGCGCATCTGCGAGGAGTACGCGGCGGCCGATCCACGCGTGCGGTACTTCCGCAACGCGACCAACATCGGCAACCCGCGCAACTTCAACCGGGTCTTCGAGCTCACCACGACGCGATATCTCAAATGGTCGACCGCCGACGACTTCTGGGAGCCGACGTTCCTGGAGCGGGCCGTCGAAGTGATGGAGCGCGATCCCACCGTCGCGCTGTGCTACCCGAAGACGTTCATCGTGGACGCCGAGGGGGGCAACCGGAGACCGGTCGAGGACAATTTGCACCTGATCCAGCCGGATCCGGCGGAGCGCTTCCTGGGCGTGATCTCGAACATCGGGCTCGCGCATCAGCATCTCGGCCTGATCCGGATGGCCAGCCTCCGTCAGACCCACCTGCTCGGGGTCCACGTGGCCTCGGACGTGAACCTGCTCGCCGAGCTGGCCCTGTACGGGAAGTTCCACGAGCTGCCCGAGCGGCTCTTCTTCCGTCGGTTTCACAAGACGTCGGGGAGCTGGAAGCGCGACGATCCGGACCACCAGGCCAAGCACTATCACGGCACGGTCAAGCGAGACGCCAAGATGACGCGGTGGCGTGGGCATACCGCGTTCCTGTCCGCGGTGAGCGCCTCGCCCCTGTCCCGGCGATCCAAGATGCGACTGTATCGGCATCTGCTGCGCCGCATGGTCTGGGACCGGCGCGACCTCCTGGGCGAGCTGACCTACCGCCTCGGCACCTGGTAGAGCCCTAGGGCAGGACCGCCCGCGTCGCCTCGAGCGCCTCGCGCGCGACGGCTGCAGCCGGGCGCTTCCACGCGGCGGGATTGGGCGCCTCGTAGCTCAGGTACCCGCGGTAGTCCTTGGCCGCGAAGACCCCGAAGAACTCCTTGAACGGCACCGAGCCCTGCCCGGGAGGCAGCCGGTCCAGCGCCTTGCCGGGCTCGAGACCGGCGCGGGGCACGTCGCTGTACTGCACGTAGGCGATCTCTTCGGGCCGCACGTCCTCGACGTCGCGCGGGGAGGCCCCGGTGCGGCCCAGATGATAGGTATCGAGGAGAAGCCCCACGCTCGGATGCCCGGCGCGGGTGACCAGCTCGCGCATCGGACCGAGGGCGTTGAGCTGCTCGGCCTGGGAGTTGAACTCCACCGCCAGACGCACCCCGTGCGCGCGCGCGATGTCGCCGACCTCCCGCAGGCTCTCGGCGGCCCGGGTGAGGTCGCCTCGGCCCCGATCCACCGGGCTCATCACGGTGGGACAGCCGAGCGTCCTCGCGCGGGCACTCTGCTCGGCGAATACCCGCAGCAGCCGCGCCCGCTCCTCTCCGGCGGCCCAGATCCAGCCGAGCTCCACGCCCACGCACGCCACCGGCAGGCCCGAGGCGCGCACCAGGTCGATCACCTGGTCGGCGGACTGGCCGGCCTGGGCCGCGCGCTCGAAGTCGAGGCGGCGTAGCTCGACCGCGTCCCAGCCCGTCTGCTTCATGACGGCGAGCGCCTCCGCGAGGGGGGTGGTGTCGAGCGTCCAGGTGTGCAGCGACAGGCGCGTGGTCATGGTGTTCTCCTTCTGGCGGCCGCCCGCCGTCAGCGGGGCCGCCTACTGCCGCGTGAGATCGAACGCCCCGGCGAGCAATTCGTAGGACCGCAGGCGCGCCTTGAAGTCGTGGGTGATCGTCACCACGATCAGCTCGTCGGCCTGGTAGTCGGCGGCCATGCCGAGGAGCCGCTCCCGCACCTGCTCGGGCGTGCCCACCACGCTGCGCCGCGCCGCGTGCTGGGCGATCGCCATCTCCTGGGCGTTGTACGGGTAGCGCTCCGCCTCCTCCACCGAAGGGTACGGGGCGGGTCGGCCGGTATAGAGGCGCACGATGAAGAGATCCCGGCTCCGCGCGAGCCGCCGCGCCTCGCCTTCGGTCTCCGCGCACACCGCGAACACCGCCACGCTGCTGCGCGGGGCGGCCAGGTCCGGGGACGGGCAGAACCGGTCTCGGTAGGCGCGGGTGACCTCCGCCCCGCCCTCCGCGTTGATGAAGTGCGCGAAGCAGAAGGCGTGGCCGAGCTGGGCGGCCAGCAGCGCGCTCTCGTCGCTCGAGCCCAGCAGCCACAGCTCCGGCACGCTCGGCCCGGCCGGCATGGCGTGGATGCCACGCCAGGGGTGCTCGGTGGGCAGGTCGTCGTGGAGGAACGCGGCCAGGTCCTGGATCTGCCGGGGGTAGTGCTCGATGCCGAGCGCGCCGGGGCCGTGGCGCAGCACACGGGCGGTCCGCTGATCGCTGCCCGGCGCGCGCCCGATGCCGAGGTCGATGCGCCCGGGGAAGAGCGTCTCGAGCATGCGGAACTGCTCGGCCACCTTGAGCGCGCTGTAGTGGGGCAGCATGACGCCGCCCGAGCCGACCCGGATGCGGCTCGTCACCGAGGCCACCTGGGTGATCAGCACCTCGGGGCTCGCCCCGGCCAGGCCGGGGGTGGAGTGGTGCTCGGCGAGCCAGTAGCGATGATAGCCCCAGCGGTCCGCGGCCCGCGCCAGCTCGAGGGTCTCGTGGATCGCGTCGGCGGGAGTCCCTCCGCTGCGCACCGGCGACTGGTCGAGGACCCCGACGCGCATCGGCTAGTTGATCCGCTTCGCCTTCCCCTTCCACTCCCGGTCGCGTAGCACGAACTTCTGGATCTTGCCGGTGGAGGTCTTGGGCAGCTCGCCGAAGTCCACCGCGGCGGGCGCCTTGAAGCCCGCGATGTGCCGCTTGCAGAAGTCGATGATCTCCTGCTCGGTCGCGGACTGGCCCGGCTTGAGCGTGACGAAGGCCTTGGGCCGCTCGCCCCACTTCTCATCCGGGATGGCCACGACCGCGCACTCCATCACCGCGGGGTGGCGGGCCACGCACTGCTCGACCTCGATGGTGGAGATGTTCTCGCCCCCCGAGATGATGATGTCCTTCTTGCGGTCGCGCAGCTCGATGTAGCCGTCGGGGTGCCAGACCCCGATGTCGCCCGAGTGGAACCAGCCGCCGCGGAACGCCTCCGCGGTCGCGTCCGGCTGCTCGTAGTAGCCCTTGGCCACGTTGTTGCCGACCATCACCACCTCGCCCAGAGTCTCGCCGTCGCGGGGCACGTCGTTCATCTCCCCGTCCACCACCCGGACCAGGTCGAAGAGGGCGTAGCCCTGGCCCTGGCGCGCGGCCAGGCCCGCCTGCTGCTCGGCGGGCAACGCGTCCCAGTCCGCGTTCCATCCGCAGACGGTGTGCGGCCCGTAGGTCTCGGTGAGGCCGTAGACGTGCACCGGCCTGAAGCCGAGCTCCTTGAGCTTGCCGAGCAGGGTCGGCGAGGGCGGGGCGCCGGCCACCGTCACCGTCACCGGACGCGCCAGCCGGTGCGCCTTCGGGTCGTTCACCACCCCGATCTGCACGGTGGGCGCTCCGTTGAAGTGGGTGATACCCTCGGCGTCGATCAGCTCCCAGATCCGGCCGGGCTCGACCTTGCGGAGGCAGACGTGCGTCCCGGCCACCGCGGTCACCGCCCAGGTGAAGCACCAGCCGTTGCAGTGGAACATCGGGAGCGTCCAGAGGTACCGGGTGTCGAAGCTCATCGCGGTCTCGACGATCTCGCCGACCGCATTCACCCACACCCCGCGGTGCGAGTACATGACGCCCTTGGGCCGGCCGGTGGTGCCGGAGGTGTAGTTGATCGCGATCGTCTCCTCCTCGTCCTCGAGCCAGCTCTCGACCGGCGCCGGCGACCCGCCGGCGAGGAAGTCCTCGTAGGGATCGTCGGCCGCGCCGGTGTCGTCGACCCGCACCACGCGGACCCCGTCGAGGCCGAGCGGCTTGATCAGCCCTTCGAGCTCCGCGTCGACGAACAGGAACTTCGATCCCGAGTGCTGCAGGATGTAGCCGATCTCCTCGGAAGACAGGCGCGTGTTGATCGCCACCAGCACGCCGCCCGCCGCGGGCACCCCGTAGTGCGCCTCCAGCATCGCGGGGATGTTGGGGCAGAGGAACGCCACCCGGTCGTGCTTTTGCATGCCGGCCCCGCGCAGCGCGGAGGCGAGCCGGTTCACGCGCTCCCCGAGCTGTCGGTAGGTGTACCGTCGCTTGCCGTGCACCACCGCGGTCTTGTCGGGAAAGACGTAGGCGGTGCGGACGAGGAAGCTCACCGGCGTGAGCTCGGTGCGGTAGACCTGGTGGTGCTTCATTGCGCGCGGCCTCCGATCGGGCGTGGGTGGAATCGTGCCCCCGCAGTGTACCCAAGCGCTCGGGCTGCTACAATGCCCCGCCATGGCCTGGGACGAGCGGATGAAGGACTTTCATGCCCGACGCGCGAAGGCGCGCGGCATGGGCGGACCCGAGCGGCTGGCGCGCCGTCGGGCCGCGGGCGCGCTGAACGCGCGGGAGCGGGTCGAGCGCCTGCTCGACGCCGGCTCGTTCCTGGAGATCGGCACCTTCAACACCTCCGACGTGCCGGGCATGGAGGCCGAGACGCCGGCCGACTCCAAGGTCGGCGGCTTCGGCCGCATCGACGGCCGCGCGGTGGTCGTGTGCTCCAACGACTTCACGGTGCTCGCGGCGACCTCGAGCCGGGTGGCCTCGCACAAGGAGGCGGAGCTCAAGCGCCTCGCCGCGCGGCGCGGGCTGCCGATCGTCTACCTGGCCGAGGCGGGCGGCGCGCGCATGCCCGACATCATGGGCTCGGCGGGCATCGCCTCCTTCGGCCACTCCACCTACTACGGCACGCGGCGCCGGCGCGTGCCGATGGTGACCGCGGTGCTCGGCCAGGCCTACGGGCTGCCCACCTGGAACGCGTGCCTCTCCGACTTCGTCGTGATGCTGGAGGGCGCCTCGATGGCGGTGTCCGGACCGCGGGTGCTGGAGCTGGCCACCGGCGAGAAGATCTCGCCCGAGGAGCTCGGCGGCGTGAAGCTCCACACCGAGGAGACCGGCCTCGCGGACGCGGCGGGCCGGACCGAGGACGAGTGTCTCGCGCTCGTCCGCCGCTTCCTCTCCTACCTGCCCTCGCACCACCGGCAGGCGCCGCCCGCGGCGGAGGTGCCGGAGGGCTCGGGCGCGGAGATGGGCACGATCGCCGACCTGGTGCCCGAGGCGCGCAACCGCGCCTACGACATGACCGGCGTCCTGCGGCGCCTGGCCGACGGCGGCGAGATCTTCCAGGTCAAGGAGCGCTTCGGCCGGAGCGTCGTCACCGCGCTGGCGCGCATGGGCGGCCACGTCGTCGGCTTCGTCGCGAACCAGCCGATCCAGAAGGGCGGCGCGTGCGACGCCGACGGGTGCGACAAGGCGACGTCGTTCCTGGCCCTCTGCGACTCCTTCAACATCCCGCTCGTCTTCCTCCACGACATCCCCGGCTTCTTCATCGGTCGCGACGCCGAGCGCCGGCGGGTGGCGGCCAAGATCATCACCTGGATGGAGGCCCTCGGCATGGTCTCGGTGCCGCGGGTGTCGATCGTCGTGCGCAAGACCTACGGCCAGGCCTACTTCAACATGGGCGGCGGAGGCTACGCGGACCTGCTGCTCGCGTGGCCCACCGCCGAGATGTCGTTCATGGATCCGGCCACCGGCGTGAACGTCGTCCACGGGGCGGAGCTCGCCCGTCTGCCCGCCGACGAGCGCGCGGCGCGCCGCCAGGCCCTCCTCGCCCAGTGGGAGCTCGACACCCTGCCCTACGGCGCGGCGGCGCGGCACCTCGTCCACGACGTGATCGATCCCGCCGACACCCGCGACCTCGTCATCCGCTTCCTCGCCCAGGCGCGCACGCGGACCGCCATCGGCCGGCATCGGCTCGCCGGCTGGCCGACCAAGTTCTAGGCCCGTCCCCGTTGTCGCTCGCGTGGGCGGTCGGCGCGCTCGTCATCGCGGCGGCCTCGTTCGTTCAGGGGCTGGCCGGCTTCGGCATCGGGCTGGTCTCGCTCGCCTTCCTGCCCTTCCTCATGTCGCCGCAACAGGCGGTGGTGCTGATCACGCTCTTCGCGGCCGCGTTCATCGTGGTCATCTTCATCCCGCTCCGCCGCGACTTCCGGCGGGCCGGCATGATCGAGCTCGTGGTGGGCAGCGTGCTGGCGACCCCGGCCGGGATCTGGCTGCTGGCCGCCCTCCCCGCCGAGCTCCTCAAGCGGCTGATCGGCCTGGTGCTCCTCGTGATCGTGGCGCTCGAGTGGCGCGGCCTCTACCCGGAGCGCCTGGAGGGCCGCGGGTGGGGCTTCGGGGCGGGCCTCGCCGCGGGGCTGCTGGGCGGCGCGATCGGCACCCCGGGACCGCCGGTGATCCTCTACGCGGCGGCCCAAGGCTGGAGCGCGCGCACCGTGAAGGCCAACATCCAGGCGTTCCTGATGATCAACCAGGCCGTGATCCTGCTCGGTTACTGGTGGGCCGGGCTGCTGGACCGGGAGATCTGGCGCCTGACCTGGCTCTACGCCCTGCCCGCGGTGGCCGGGCTCGCGGGGGGCATGCTGCTGTTCGCCCGCCTGGACCGGGAGCGCTTCCGCCGCGTGGTGTTCGGGGTCCTCTTCCTCTCGGGGCTGGTGCTGGTGATCCGCGGGTGAGCCCGCGGATCAGCCGCGGGGCGCGGGACGGATCTCCATCGCGCGGACCAGGCCGGCCTCGAGCCGGTAGACGTGCTGCACCATCTCGTCCTTGAGGAGCGCGCCGGCCCGGTCGCGGACGACCTGGCGCACGTCCACCGCGATCCGGCCGTCGGCCTCGGTGGTGAAGGCCCGCGGCTCCACGCGCGGATCGATCAGTCCCCACTGCCGGGTCCAGTACTCGCGGACCGCGTGGTGGCCCTGCACGCGGCCGCCCTCCATGCCGTTGGGCCAGTCCACGTCGGGGTGCATCGCGGCCAGCGCCCCGTCGATGTCGCGGGCGTTGAAGGCGGCGTAGGTGCGCTCGAGCAGCGCCGCCGGGGTCATCGCGACGCCCTCACGGCTTGCACCGGCCCACGGTCGACCAGTCCGACGACGGAAGCCGCCACGGCCGATCGCTCTCGTGCACGACCACCGCGAGCGAGCGGCGCCGCGCGGTGCCGGTGGCGGTCAGGGTGTGGAGACGGCCGGCCGGCATGATGGCGGCCTCGCCGGCGCCGGCCCGCACCGTCCCGTCCGGCGTCTCGAAGCAGATGGCCCCCTCCGTCGTGTACACCGCCTCCGGTCCCGGATGGGAGTGGACCTCGGTGGTCATGCCCGGGTCGAAGATCCCCTCCAGGTACTGGGCGGTGTACGACCGGCCCGGCTCGACCGCGAGCGGGCCGATCTCCGCGACCCGGATGCCGCGCCGTGGGCGCCAGCCCGGCTCCCCGACCGTGGAGAGCCAGACGAAGCCGACCGCCTCGATGACGGTGCTCCGGGGCCCCTTCTCGGCCTCCGCCTCGGCGCGGCTCGCGAAGGTGTGGAGGTGCCAGAAGACGGCCGGCCCCGCGAGGGGTCCGAGCGGCTCACGGGCGATGATCCAGCAGCCCACCTCCCCGGTGCGCTCGCTCGCCGGGCGGCACTGCGCGGCCGCCGGCGCGGCGAGCACCGCGAGCGTGACCACGATCAGGGCCGCGGCGCGGAGGACGGCCGTGCGCCGCGGGTCACTCCACATCGAGCCCGTGGGTGCGGTCGCGCGCGTCGGGCGTCCGGCGGAAGCCGAGCCGCTCGTACAGTCGCGCCGCGGTGGGGTTCGTGGTGCGCAGGTGCAGCCGCTCGAAACGGCCGCGCGCGGCCTCGAGCACGTCCGCCACGAGCTGCTCGCCGATCCCGCTCCGCCGATGGCGGACCAAGACGTACAGGTGCCGCACCCGGCCGACCTTCGGATCGTCCGCGTACGGATCGACGCTCAACCCGCACACCCCGACCGCGTCGTCGCCCACCCGCGCCACGAACAGCGCCTCGCCCGGGCGGTCGAAGCGATTGACCCCGCTCTCCCACTCCCGCACGAGGCGGTGGACGAAGCCGAAGCCCTGCTGCTCGCTCTCGGCCAGCAGCGCGGCCAGCCGATCGGTCGGCGCGCCGCTCACCCGCTCGACGAGCGCGCGCATCGCCCGACCGGTCAGCCGAGGCCCCAGGTGCGCACCTGCTGGGGCACCACGCGGAACATCACGCGGTCCGCCGGCATCGCGCGCCCGCCCCAGTACGCCTCGAGGTGCGGATGATACTTGTCGAGGAAGCCCGTGGCGAGCGCCCGCCGCTCCGGCGTGTCTCCGAGGAACTGGGCGCGGCCGCGCATCGCGACCCCTTTGATGTCATCGCCGCGCGCGCCGCTCTCCGCGACCAGGTGCAGCCGGGGGTCCCGCCGGAGGTTGTGGACCTTCTGCAACCCGTCCACGCTGATCAGGGTGATCCCGGCCGGATCGTGGAGGAACCACATCACGGTGATGAGCGGGGCGCCGTCGGGGTTGATGGTGCCGAGGAGCATGATGTCCTTGGTGGCGAGGTAGCCCTGGATCCGCGGATCGTCGAAGGTCATGGGCACCGGGCTACTGGGCGATCCACACCTTCATGAAGGTGTTGTTGTCGTAGGTGGTGAGGCCGGGCTTGTAGTTGCGGAGCTTCTTGTCCTTGAAGAACCAGCCCTCCACCCAGGCCACCGCGATGGAGGCGTGGTCTCCCTTGGTCAGGAGGTAGCGCTGCAGCTCCCAGTAGGCCTGCTTGCGCTTGTCGTGATTGGTCTCCTTGAGCGCCCGCTCGGTCAGCTCGTCCACCTTCGGATCCGAGTACTGGCCGTAGTTGCTGCCCGACTGACTGGTGTAGGCGATGTGAAAGACTCCGCTCGGCTCGTTGACGTCCATCGACCGGTCCTGGGTCGCGATGATCGTGAAGTCACCCTTGCCGAAGGCCGCGTAGCCGGCCGCGCTCTCGTGGGTCTTCATGGTGCCGCGGATGCCGATCTTGCGAAGCTGGGCGATGACGAGCTGGCCCCGGTCGACGTAGTTGCCGACCTGGCGCACCGCCACCTCGACGTCGAGGCCGCCCGGATAGTGCTTATCCACGAGTCGCTTCGCCTCGGCCACGTCGGCGTCCTTGGGCTGGCGGCAGCCGGGGGCCTTGGCCACCTCGTCGAGCGGCAGGGCGAAGTCGCCGACCAGCTTGGGATCGAGGATCGCGCAGGGCACCCCCGCGCCCTCGAGCGACTTGGCCACCAGCTCCTGACGATCGATGGCCAGGTTGACCGCGCGACGCATGTCCGGGTTGTCGAAGGGCGGCTTCTTGGCGTTGAGGTAGAGGAAGAACACGGTGTTGATCGGCGCCTGGTAGATGTCGACGTCGGTGCGCGCGCGGCCGAGCTCGTCGGCCTGGGTCTTCCGCATCGGCGGCCACGCGTCCCACAGCATGATCTTCGAGGCCTTGGCCGCCGCGAGCTGGGTGGGCCCACTCACCAGGATGAACTGCTTGACCCCATCGAGATACGGCAGGCCGGGGACGAAGTAGCTCGGGTTCCTCTCCCACTCGATCACGCTGCCCCGCTCGTACTTCTTGAACTTGAACGGTCCGGTGCCGATCTGGGCCTCGGGGGCGTTGAGGTCGCCGTACTTGGCCAGCACGTGCTTGGCCGCCACCCGGCACCACGCCGAGGCGATGGACGGCAGGAAGGGCGCCGCGGCGAACTTCAGCCGGAACTCGACGGTGCTCGGATCCACCGCCTCCACGCTCGCCACCATCGGCTTGAGCGAGGCCCCGCACTTGGGGCTCTTGAAGTCCGGGTTCAGCATGCGGTCGAACGAGGCCTTCACGTCGGCCGAGCTGAAGGGCTGCCCGTCGTGCCACTTCACGCCCTTCCTCAGGTGGAAGGTGTAGGTCTTGCCGTCCGCCGAGGCGGTCCAGCGCTCGGCGAGGTCGCCGACGATCTTGCTGGGCTCGTCGGGGTCGTACTGGAGCAGCCCGCTGTAGATGCCCGCGGTCGCCTGCTGGACGACCAGGGGCGACTCGGCGTGGACGTCGAGACGACCGGGATCGCCGTAGTCGAACCAGGTCAGGATGCCGCCGGTCCGGGGCTTCTCCTGGGCGCCCCCCGGAGGCGCCGGCACCGCGATCGTGGCGAGCAGCGCGGCGGCCGTGGCCGCGAGCCGAGCGAGTCTCGAGAGGCCGATCGTCATCGTCGTCGCTCCTTTGCGATTCCGCGGCTAGCCGAGGCCGCCGCGCAGGCGGGGATCCGTGAGATCGCGGATCGAATCGCCGAGTAGGTTGAGGCCGAACACGGCCAGGCTGATGGCCAGTCCGGGGAAGAATACCATCCACGGCGCGGTTTCGAGCGCCTGGATGCCCTGCGCGAGCATGCCGCCCCACGAGGGCTCGTCGGGCGGGGCGCCCGCGCCGATGAAGCTGAGCGAGGCCTCCACCACGATCGCGTACGAGATGTTGGTGGTGACGAGCACGATGTAGCTCGCCAGGCAGTTCGGGAGGAGGTGCCGGACGATGATGCGGGTCCGCGAGGCGCCGGCGGCCTCCGCGGCCTCGATGAAGGGGTTCGCCACCACCCCGAGCGCGACCGCGCGCAGGGTGCGGGCCGCGGTGGGGGTGAGCAGGATCACCAGGGCCAGGATCACGTTGTTGACCGACTGGCCCAGCGCGGCCATCAGGGAGAGGGCGAGGATGATGGGCGGCAGGGCCATGAGGCAATCCACCACCCGCTGGCTGCCCGTGTCGGCCGCGCCGCCCACGTAGCCGGTCACCACGCCCCAGAGCGCACCGAGGGTGATGCCGAACACCACCGAGACCAGCCCCACGTAGAGGGAGAGGCGCGCGCCCCAGATCACCCGGCTCAGCACGTCGCGCCCGACCTGGTCGGTCCCCATCGGGAACTCGCGGCCCGGCGCGACGTAGGTCGCGAAGCCGGTCTCCTTCGGGCCGTGCGGGGCGAGCAGCGGGGCGAGCAGGGCCACCGCGACGAGGACCAGGACCACCACCGCGCCGGCCGCGCCCAGCGGCTGCCCACGCAGGAACCGCCCCAGGGCGCCGGTCACGCGCGCCTCACGCGTAGCGGATGCGCGGATCGAGCCACGCGTAGAGCAGATCGATCGCGAGGTTCACGGCCAGGAACACCAGCGCCATCACGAATACCATCGCCTGGACGGTCGGGTAGTCGCGCTGGCTGACCGCCTGGATGAGCGCGCTCCCCATGCCCGGCACCACGAAGATGATCTCCATGATCACGAGCCCGCCCAGGAGGCGCCCGCCCCACCACCCGATGAAGGTGACGACGGGCAAGAGCGAGTTGCGGAGGGCGTGGCGGTAGACCACCGCGCCCTCGGCGAGCCCCTTGGCCCGCGCGGTGCGCACGTAGTCCTGCCGCACCACCTCGAGCATCTGCGAGCGCGTCAGGCGGGTGATCGGGGCGCTGATGTAGTAGGCCTGGGCCAGCGCGGGCCAGATGAGCTGCTTGAGGTTCTCCACCGGGTCCTCGGTGAACGACACGAACTCGAGCGGGGGCAGCCAGTGGAAGACGCGCACCAGGCCGTAGAGGATGAGGGCCCCGGTGAAGAACAGGGGCAGGCTGAGCCCGCTCAGGCTGACCAGCCGCGCCAGGTAGTCGAGTGGGCCGTTCTGTCGCACCGCGGAGATCACCCCGAGCGGGATCGCCCAGACGATGGCGAGGAGCAGGGTGAGCACCGCCAGCTCCATCGAGCGGGGGAAGCGCTCCCGGAGAATGTCCACCACCGGGCGCCGCTGCACGTAGGACTGGCCGAAGTCGCCGCGGACCGCGCCCCCGATCCAGTCGAGGTACTGGGCGACCACCGGCCGGTCGAGCCCCAGCTCCTGACGGATCTGCTGGATCTGCTTCTTCTGCACCGCGCTCGACTCCGAGCCGGTCTGGTAGACCAGGATCTCCGCGATGTCGCCCGGCACCAGGCGCATCAGCACGAAGATCAGGATCGAGGCGCCGAGCAGCGTGGGCACGAACAGCAGGAGCCGCCGCAGGATGTAGGTCGACACCTCACAGCCGATGACGCCGGATGGTCTTCGCCATCGCCTCCGGGCTGAAGCCCAGCTGGAGCAGGGCCGCGCCCAGGTCGAAGGACTCGCGGTACGCCGCGATCTTGCCGTCGCGCTTCTCGAACAGGCTCATGCCGCGGAAGCGCACCGCGCGGCCCGCACTCCGCGGGATCGCGTCGGTCACGGTGTAGCCGAAGCTCCACTCGGCCGCCGCGCCGGACTCGGTCTCCACCACCGTCTCCATCGTCCACCGGTAGTCGCGGCCCTCGCGGAACATGCGCTCGAACATGGCGCGCAGCCCCGCGGGGCCGGTGTGCCCGCCGAAGAAGGTGTCGTGGTACGACCCGTCGGGGGTGAAGCAGGCGACGAGGGCCGCCACGTCCTGTCGGTTGAAGGCGCGCTCGAACTCCCGCACGATGCTCATGGCCTCCCTCCCGGGTCAGCGGATCACGAGCTGCAGGCGACGGTGGGCCGCGCGCAGGGCCGCCTCGGCCTCGCCGGGCGTCGCGGCGCGGGAGAAGATGAACCCGAGATAGCGCGAGCCCTCCGGCAGCGGCACGACCGCCTGCCCCTTGTGGAGCGAGATCGTGACGTCCTCGACGTGCGGAACCGCGCGGGCCTCGTCGAGGCCCCGCACCTCCTCGAGGATGCCGCCGCGCGGGATCGGGATCATCATCACCGCGGCCGCGGCCCGCTCGCGCTCGAGGGAGTCGATCGGTCGCCCCAGCGCCCGCCGCAGGATGAGCTCCTCGAGCGACATGCCGGTGCCGAAGCGCAGGGTGCGCCCGCAGAGACCCCCGATCGAGCGCGCCGCGATCTCCAGCACCACCGGCTCGAGCGCGCCCCCCGCGGCCGGGCGCAGGCGCACCTCGCAGTGCACCGCGCCGTCGGAGAGCCCCAGCGCGCGCGCGGCGCGCGCCGCCACGTCGGCCACCGCGGCCTGGGTGGCGGCGGGCAGCCGCGACGGGGTCACGTAGATGGTCTCCTCGAAGAACGGCCCGTCGAGCGGGTCGGGCTTGTCGAAGAGGGCCAGGGTGCGGAGGGCGCCGTCCTCCAGCAGGCCCTCGAGCGCTACCTCGGCGCCCGGCACGAAGCCCTCGACGACGATGCTGTCGGTCCCCTCGCCGAGCGCGGCCACCTCGGGCTCGCGCAGGATGGCCCGGATGCGCGCGAAGGCGGCGACGAAGGCGGCCTCGTCGTCGGCCCGGATCACCCCCCGGCTCGCCGCGAGCACCCGCGGCTTGAGCACGCACGGATAGGCCATGCGCCGGGCCGCGGCGGCGGGATCCTCGTCGACCCGCACCAGGGTGAAGGTGGGAGAGGGGACCCCGGCCCGCGCGAGCAGCTCGCGCATCACCCGCTTGTCGCGGGTGGCCTGGGCCGCGGCGAGCGGATTCACGCGCAGGCCGAGCGCCTCGCCCACCGCGGAGGCCACCACGGTGGTAGCGTCGTCGACCGGCACCACCGCGTCGAGCGGCCGGCGCGCCGCGTACTCGCGCATCTCGCGGGCGCACGCGGCCGGATCGGAGAAGGGCAGGGTCAGGAGGTGGTCCGGGAACTCGCCCGCCATCATGTTCGGACGGTCGGACGCGATCACCAGGTCCACGTCGAGCGACCGCGCCGCCTCGACGAAGTCCTCGGTCCGGTACGTGGTGGTGGGAATCAGGAGCAGCAGTCGCTGGGAAGGCGCCATGGCCGCGGCGGAGCAGAGTTTATCACGGCGCACGTGGGCCGCAGTTGCGGTATACATGAGAGCCCGGCTCCCGACCGGGATCCCGGAGACCACAGGAGGCCAGGTCATGCGCGTCGGCATCATGATCGAGGGGCAGGAAGGGCTCACCTGGGAGCGCTGGCTCCGACTCGTGCAGGCGGCCGAGGACATGGGCTACGAGTCGCTCTGCCGGTCGGATCACCTCACCGGGCTCTGGGGCGAATCGAAGCGGCCCTCGCTCGAGACGTGGACCTCCCTCACGGTGCTGGCCGCCCGCTCGCACCGGGTGCGCTTCGGCCCCATGGTCTCGCCGGTCACGTTCTACCACCCGGCGCTGCTCGCCAAGATGGCGGTGGCCCTCGACGCCCTCTCCGGCGGGCGCATGGATCTGGGCCTGGGCGGCGGCTGGAACGAGCACGAGCACGCCATGTTCGGCATCGCGCTGCCGCCGATGAAGGAGCGGCTCGACCGCCTGGAGTGCGCGGCGCGCTACATCCGGGCCCTGGGCGTGGGCGAGCCGGTCACCCTCGAGCAGCCCTACTATCCGCTCCACAAGGCCGAGAACTATCCCCTGCCCACCTACGGCCGGCTGCGTCTCGTGATCGGCGGCCGCGGGGAGAAGCGCACCCTGCGCATCGCGGCCGAGTTCGCCGACGAGTGGAACGTCACCCGGGTGGACCCGGACACCTTCCGCCAGAAGCGCGAGGTCCTGGCCAAGCACTGCGCGGCGGTCCGCCGCGATCCGGAGACGATCACCCGGTCCCTGATGATCCCGCTCGCGATCGGCCGTGATCGCCACGACGTGGCGCAGCGTATCGCGGCGGCGCGGGCGATCTTCCCCCAGATGCCGGCCGACGAGGAGGCCTGGCGCGGGGCGAGCTTCCTGGTGGGCACCCCCGACGACGTGATCGAGCAGCTCCGGCAGTGGGAGGAGGCGGGGGTGCAGCGGGTGCTCCTGCAGATGCTCGACCAGGAGGATCTCGCCGCGATCGAGCTGTTCGCCCGCCACGTGCTGCCCCGCGTGAGGTAGTGGGCGCGCTCCTCACCGCCGACGGCCTGCTCGCGCTCGCCACGCTCTCCGCCATGGAGATCGTGCTGGGCATCGACAACGTCGTCTTCATCGCGATCCTGGTGGCGCGCCTGCCCGCGGGCCAGCGCGAGGTCGCGCGGCGGCTCGGCCTCGTCCTGGCCCTGGGCGTCCGGATCGGCCTTCTCTTCACGATCTCGTGGATGATGGGCCTCACCGAGCCTCTCGTGACCGTGCTCGGCCGCGGCGTCGCGGGGCGGGACCTCATCCTGCTGGGCGGCGGCCTCTTCCTGATCGGGAAGGCCACCCGGGAGATCTACGAGAAGGTGGAGGCGGATCCCCACGAGCCGGGGGCGCCGGGCACGCGGGGGGCGTTCTGGTGGGTGCTCGCCCAGATCCTGCTGCTCGACATCGTGTTCTCGCTCGACTCGGTGATCACCGCGGTCGGCATGGCCAACCAGCTCTCGATCATGGTCACCGCGATGGTGATCGCGATGCTCGTGATGCTGGCCTCCGCCGGGACGGTGAGCCGCTTCATCGACCAGCACCCGAGCCTCAAGATCCTGGCCCTGGCCTTCCTGCTCCTGATCGGGGTAATGCTGGTCGCGGAGGGAATGGGCACCCACGTCGAGAAGGGCTACATCTACTTCGCGATGGCCTTCTCCCTGCTCGTGGAGATGCTCAACATGCGCTACCGGCGCCGGCGGCGCCCGGCTCGTCGCGGCGCGTCCGGCTAGGCGCCGCGCGACTCCTCCGCGAAGCGCAGGAGGGCGAGGGTGAGGGCCACCACCACCGGCCCCACCACGAGTCCGATGGGGCCGAACGCGCTCACCCCACCCAGCAGCCCCAGGAACACCGGCAGGGTGGAGATCTGGGCGCGGCCCGAGATGAACAGCGGCCGCACCACGTTGTCGGCGCTCGACACGACGCCCACCCCCCAGCCGAGCAGGAGCAGGCCCGCGATCCAGTGTCCCTGGACGAAGAGCGCGCCCGCGCCGGGCAGCCAGACCAGCGCGGTGCCGATCAGCGGGATGAGGGCCGCCACCGCGGCCACCGCCCCGAAGACCACCGGCGACGGCAGGCCCACCAGCGCGAAGCCCACTCCCACCAGGAGCCCCTGCACCAGGGCGGTGAGTAGCGAGCCGAACACCACCGCGCGGATCACCGCCCCCACGTGATCGACGAGGTGGCTCCGGCGCTCCGGGGCCATCGGGATCAGGCCCACCGCGCTCGTCACCATCCGGTCGCCGTCGCGCAGGAAGAAGAAGAGGAGGAAGAGGGTGATGCCGAGCCCCACCAGCGCGTTCAGGGCGCCGACCACGAAGGCGCCGCTCACCGCCACGAGCCCCTGCAGGAGCGCCTGGGCACCGCTCACCAGCCAGTCGTGGATCTGGTCGGCGCTGACCGGGGTCATGGCCTCGGCCCACCGGATCGCCTGGCTCACGAGGGGGATCTCGAGGAGGTCGCCCGCCCCCGAGATGCCGGACTCGGCGACCAGCTTCTGCCCACGGCCGAACAGCTCCCGGGCCTGCCGCGCGAAGGCCACCGCGAGCAGCGGGCCCGGGGCGATCAGCACCACCGCGGTGAGCAGGGTGAGGAGGATCGCGGTGAGGGTGGCCCGCCCGCGCAGGAGGGCCGCCACTCCCCGCTGGGCCGGGGAGAGCAGGAACGCGAGCAACATGGACCAGAGCACCGCCTCCAGGAAGGGGCGCACGATCAGGAACAGCGCGCCACCCAGGAGGGCGGCGGTCACCAGCGCGAAGACGCGCGGGTAGAAGCGGTCGTCGGCGCCGCTCACCGCCTCGACCGGAGCTGGCGCAGCGAGACCGCGTGGAGCGCCCAGGCCAGCGGCACGAGGAATGCGGGCAGCCAGATGAAGGGCAGGTCGCCGATGAAGGTGGTCGCCGGTTCGGTCTCGAACACCCGGAACCGCGTCGGCGCGGAGAGCTGGGCGTGCACCACCACGTTCAGCAGGATCAGGATGCCGGCCCAGTTCCACCACCGCGCGACCCGCGCGGGCCAGACCCGGCGCACGAAGCAGGCGTAGGCCACGACCGGCGCGCTGAGCCCGACCAGGATGTCCACGTTGCGTCCGGTGAAGGTCATGATCTCCGGCGCCACCCCGGCTACCGCGAGCCGCCACAGCACGATCTCCACCACGATGCGGAAGGCCTGCGCGCCCACCGGCCACGAGGGGGGCATCACGGCCAGGAGGGGGTCGAGACGTCCCGAGGCGGTGAGGGCGAGCGCGGCCAGCAGCGGCGGGCCGACCGCCAGCAGCATGTGGGGCGGCAGCGCGTGGAAGTCCTCGAAGAAACCGCGGTCGGCGAGCACCGCGGTCAGCGCGAGCCAGCCCCCCATCGCGACGCCGGCGAGTCGCACCCCACGCGCCGCGCCCGGGCCCGCCACGCGGGCGGCCCGCGTCGCGCCCCACAGCACCAGCAGCAGCATGCCCACCACGGTGGCGACGAAGAGCAGGCTGATCGGGAGCGGCGCGTCGGAGAGCATCGCGGCATGGATAGCACATCTTGCGCACGGACGTACGGTCAACACACGCGTCACGCCCATGACGGCCGCCGCCGCGCCCGCCGGCTATCTACCAGCCATTGCTGGCCCGAACACGCCGCGAGCGCTGGCATCGCGATTGCTCTCCTCTCTCCTCGCGGAGTCTCTTCCCGACAATGGCAAACCCGTCGTGAGACGGGGACGCAAAGCCACGGATCAGGTGATCCCCTGACGGCCGGGCTACCGAAGGAAGGGCGCACGAAAGCGCTCGTCGGGATCGGAAATGCGCTCCGCGACAGGAGGATCCCGATGCGACACACGATGTCCCGCTTCATCGTTCGCCGGCTCGCCGCCCTCGCGCTCATCTTCGTCATCCCGGTTCCCGCGGCCGCCGACGAAGCCATCATGAGTGTCGACCAGTACAAGACGGCCAAGGCCCGCACGCTCGCCACCACCTACCAGCCTCTCCTCAATCAGATGCGGGAGGAGATCTACCACTGCATGCCGTGGGTCGGCGTGCAGAAGGCGGGCATCGGCTTCCGCCAGCCCAAGGGCGCGGTGGAGGACGACCGCTACCTCTCGGTGTGGATCATGATCGACCAGGACGAGGACGCCCGCTTCGCCGCGCTGCCCGCGGAGCGCCGCGCCTCCGCGATGTTCTCGCGCTACGGCACCGATCTTCTGCGGCGCATGGCGGCCCTCCAGCCGCTGGTGGCCGATCCCAACGTGCAGGGCTTCTCGGTGGTGCTGTCGTGGCTGAAACCGGGCACCGGGGGCGGCGCGGTCCAGCCGGTGAACGAGACCCTCGCCCTCTTCATCGACAAGCAGACCACGCTCGGCTTCCTCGCCAAGCGCGTGCCGGCGGGCGAGTTCACCCGGCGCGCCAAGTTCTCGATCTTCGACGGCGTGCAGGACATGGGCCGGCTGCCGCTCGAGGTGTGGGAGGATACCTTCGTCCGGACGATCAAGGTCGCCAACTACGAAACACCCAAGGGACAGAAGTGCTCGGGTTGACCGCCCGACCGCTCTTCTGACCCCGACCAACCAGGCCGCTCGGAAGGACCCGATGCGACGACGAGTACAGACGGCGGGTCCTTCCGGGCGGTCGCTAAGTAACCGGCAGCCGGTCGTCGGCCCGGTACCACACCGGGTCGGCGGCCGGCCGGAACAGCTTCACCCGCGCGGTTCCGTGCACGGTCACCACCCCGTCCTCGGCGGTCACCCACGCGCCCTCCTCGAGCCCCAGCACCGGATTGGCGTTGACCACGTGGTACTCGCGGATCCGGTCGTCGCGCGTCTCGCTGAAGGGCGCCATCATGGGATCGGCGTCCTTGTAATGGGGATTGATGTTGAAGCCGACGAGCCCCAGGGCGTCGAAGCGATCCAGGGCCACCACGTTCCAGTCGTTGGTGGTGAGGATGGTGGGACCGGCCACGTTGGAGCCCGCACTCGCTCCCATGTAGGGCATCCCCGCGACCACGCGGGCGCGAATGGCCTCGAGCAGACCGGCCCCGCGCAACCGCTGGAGCAGCGCGTAGGTGTTGCCGCCGCCCATGAAGAGCGCCTCCGCCCGGGCGAGGGTGTCGAGGGGATCTATGTCCCAGCGCAGGTGCAGGAGCTCGAGCCCCGCGCCCTCCGGCGGGGCCGGCTCGAGCGCGGCCCGCACCCGCTCGAAGGTCGCCGAAGGATCGTGCAGACTCGCCGCGGTCACGAAGGCCACCCGGTGGAGCGGGCCGAGGAAGTCCGGCAGCGCCGCGCGACCGACCGGCCCGAGCGGCCCGCCCGAGTGGAGGAAGACGCGCATCCCTACCCGCCCAGCAGCCGCCTCAGCTGGGACATGGACTTGACCATATAGTGCGCCACGCCATCGGGACCGCCCTTGGGCGCGAAGAGCACCGCGGTCATGCCGACGCGCCGGGCGCCGCGCACGTCCGAGTCCACGCTGTCGCCGACCATGGCGGCCTCGTCGACGCCGAGGCCCATCCGCTGGAGCGCCAGCTCGAAGAGCGGCGGCTCGGGCTTGCCCACCACGATCGGTCGCACGCCCGCCGCGGTGGCCACCGCCTCGACGACGGCCCCGCAGCCGGGCAGGAACTCGCCGTTCTCCATCGGCAGCCGCGGGTCGATGTTCGGGGTGAGGAAGGCGGCGCCGGCCGCCACCGCGCGGGCCGCCGCGGTGAGGCGCTCGTAGCTGAAGTCGAAGTCGTTGCCCACCACCACCACCGTGGCGTCGCGGGAACGGTCGATCGGCACGAGGCTGTGGCCGGCCTCGACCAGGACCTCCGCCAGCTCGGGCCCGCCGATCGCCAGCACCCGGGACGGCCCCCAGCGCTGGGCCACGACCTCGCCCAGGATCTCGAGCGGCGTGAGCACCTCCGGCTCCTTGGCCTCCACCCCCAGGCGCACCAGCTTGGCCTGCATGGTCCGGGCCCGGGCGCGCGAGTTGTTGGTGAGGAAGCAGAGGGCCTTGCCCTTCTCGCGGATCAGGGCGAGCACCTGGGCGGCCCCGGGGGTGAGGACGTCGCCGGTCCAGACGCAGCCGTCGAGGTCGAAGACGAAGCCGCGCATCTCGCGCAAGGTACGCCGGGTGGGGCTCATGGTCGCGGTCGGATACTATCACGCGGGCCCGAGGCCCGGGCGGCGGCCCCCGGCGCCGGCTCTCTCAAAACTTTGGGCGCGGTGCCCGGCGCGCTAGATTTGAGGCGTCATGAGTAGAGGCCGGACCTACACGCTCCGGAACGCGGCCTCCATCGTTTTCGCGCTGACGGCCGTGATCCCCCTCCTGCTCTTCACGTACACGCTCTACGCCCTGAACCAGCTCAAGCTGACCGAGGCCCAGATGGGGCTCGGAGTGGCGCTCGCCTGCGCGCTGGTCGGGCTCTTCATCTTCTCGAACCTCATGGCGCGGCTATCCGAGGTGCTGCGCTATCTCGAGGAGCAGCCGGACGGCGCCGCGCGGCCGGGAACGGCCGCCTCGACGTCCTCGGCCTCCGGGACCGGGTCGGAGGCGGTCGCGCGGCCGGCCGCCACCGCGCCGGGCAGCGGCGGCTCGACGGTCCCGGTCCTGCCGGGGGGCCTGATGGTTCCCGGCCTCGGCACCATCACCGCGGCGAGCCGGGCCGCCTCGGCCGCGCGCCAGGCGGCCGGCGTGTTCGACGAGGTGCAGAAGACGATGTGGCAGGCCGAGGCCCAGCGTCACCTGGGCCGGCGGGTGCTCATCTCGGTGAAGAACGCCACCGAGCCGATCGAGGGTAGCCTGGCCCAGATCGCCGAGGACGGCGTCCTGCTCGAGCAGGGCGACGAGCGCGTGGCGGTCAGCTACCTCCGCATCACCAACATCGAAGTCGATCCCAGCGAGAGCTAGCCGCGGGGGCGACGCAGCACCGCGCTGAGCGCGACGCGCGAGCGCGCGTCGTCGGGTTGGAGCCGCACCGCCTCCCGATAGGCCGGCTCCGCTTCCCGCCAGCGGCCCTGCCGGGCCAGCAGCTCCCCCAGCCGGGCGTACGCCTCCACCATGTCGGGACTCCCCCCGATCGCCTCCCGGTAGGCGGCCTCCAGCTCCGCCGCCTTGCCCTGCCGCTCCAGGGCGGTCCACAGCCCGAAGTGGCTCTGCGAATCGTCCGGACGCAGCGCGAGCGCGGCGCGAAACGCGGCCTCGGCCAGGTCGGGGCGCGCCTGCAGCAGGCGCACCGCGCCGAGGCCGCGGTGAGAGGCGATGCGCCCGGGCTTCACCGCGATGGCCTCGCGAAAGGCCTCCACCGCCTCGTCGTGGCGGCCGGTCTCGGTCAGGAGCTCTCCCAGGTCGCCCCACGCGCGAGCGTAGCTCGGCTTGAGCCGGACCGCCTCGCGGAACGCGGCCTCGGCTTCTCCGCGCTTGCCCTGCGAGTAGAGCGCCATGCCGAGCCCGCGGTGGAGCGGCGCGCCGTCCGCCTTGAGCACGAGCGCATGGCGATACGCCACCTCCGACTCGGCGTGCCGCCCCTGGCGCCCGAGGCCGAGGGCCAGGTTCGAGCGGGCCACCACGTCCTGGGGGTTGAGCCGCACCGCCTCGCGCAGCGCGGCCTCCGCCTCCGCGTGCCGCCCCTGACGGCCCATCGCGATGCCGAGCTCCACGTGCAGATCGGCGTTGTCGGGCGCGAGCGCCACCGCGCGGCGGAATTGGCCCTCGGCGGGCCCGAGCAGGCCCTGGGCCTCGAGGGCCAGCCCGAGGTCGGCGTGCAGATGCGCGTCGCCCGGCTTCAGGCGGATGGCCTGCTCGTACACGCGCGCCTCCTCCCCCCACTTGCCCTGGCGGCGATAGATCATGGCCAGCCCCAGGTGGGCGTCGACGCGGTCGGGCTCCCGGCGGAGCGCCTCGAGCAGCGCGGCCTCCGCGTCGGCGAAGCGGCCCTGGCGCTCGAGCACGCGGCCGAGCCGGGCGCGCCAGCGCGCGCCGGTGCTGTCGAGCCGGGCCGCGCGCGTGTAGGCGCCCACCGCCTCGCGGTAGCACCGCTGGCGCTCGAGCATGAGCCCGAGGCGGCCGTGGAGGGCGGGCTCCGCGGGCCGGAGGGCGACCGCCGCCCGGTAGGCCTCCGCGGCCTCGCCCCAGCGGCGCTGGCGGCGGTGGGCCTCCGCGTGCTGGAGATGCGCCTTGTACGACCGGGGATCGAGCGCCGCGGCGCGGCCGAACGCGGCCGCCGCGTCGCCGTGACGGCCGAGCGTCGTGAGGGCCAGGCCGAGACCGGCGTGGGCGACCGAGTTCGAGGGCGCCAGCCGGATCGTCTCCTCGAAGGCGGCCACCGCATCCTCCGCGCGCCCGAGGCGGGCGAGGGTCACCGCGAGGCCGTGGCGCGCCTCGCTGCTACGGGGGGCCAGGCGCACCGCCTCGCGCGCGGCGGTCTCCTCCTCGCGCGCCTTGCCGAGGCGGCGGCACACCGTGGCCAGGCGCAGCCACGCGGTCGCGTGGTCGCGCTTACCACGCAGCGCGGCCCGGAACGCGGCCTCGGCGGGCGCCCACTTGCGCTGCCGCTCGAGCGTGAGGCCGAGCTTGAAGTGCGCCTTGACGCTGCGGGGATCGAGGGCCAGCGCGGCTCCGAGGGCCTGCTCGGCGTCGGCATAGCGCCCCTCCCGGAGCGCGCGATCGCCGCTCTCGAGACAGAACGTGAACTGCGACACGTCAGCCCCTCCGGCGGGTCGCGATCTGCTCGAGGACGAGATCGACGATGTGGGCCGCCGCGTCCGGGCGGCGGAGCCGCCGGAGCGAGCCCTGCATCCGCTCCATCGTGTCCGGATCGGCGAGCGCGCGGTCGAGCAGGCGGCGAAGCTCGCCGCGCGAGCGGGCCACCAGCGCGATGCCCGCGCGGGAGGCGAAGCGCTCGTTGCCGATCTCCTGGCCCGGCAGGCTGCCGTAGAGGAGCAGCGGCACCCCGGTGGCGGTGGCCTCCGCGAGCGTCATGCCTCCCGCCTTGGTGACGAGCAGGTCCGCCGCGGCCAGCAGCGTGCGGACGTCCTCGACGTAACCCGCCACCCGCACCGGGCTGCCGGCGGCCAGGCGGGTGAGCCGCGCGCGCAGCCGCTCGTCCCGCCCCGCCACCACGACCGCCTGCATCGGGCGCTCGACGGTGAGGAGCGCGTGGACCACGTCGGGGAGCCGCCCGAGCGAGCCCTGGGTGCCCGCCATCGCGACCACGGTGGGCAGCCCCGGGGCGAGGCCGAGCGCGCGGCGGGCCTCGGGGGCCTCGACCGGGCGCGAGAACTCCTCCCGCACCGGCACCCCGGTGACCACCACGCGGTCGGGCGGGATCCCGCGCGCCACGAACTCGTTCCGCACCTCCTCGGCCGCCACGCAGTAGCGGTCCACCGGGCGCGGCATCCACTGGCTGTGGGCCACGAAGTCGGTCACCGCGGTGGTGTGGGGCGGCATCGCGCGACCGGAGGCGGCGAGCGCGGCCATCGCGGCGGCCGGCGTGGCGTGGACGGTCACCACCGCGTCCGGCCGCATCGTGTCGAGCAGCTGCCCGAGCCCCACCACGCCGAGCCGCGGCACGCCGAAGGCCAGCGGGGACTCCGGCCCCAGCCGGTCACCGAGGGTGTAGCCGAGCGCCCACAGCGTGGGGGCCCGGCGCAGCAGCCAGTAGTAGATCGCGCCGCTCGCGCGCGCGAAGACCGGGTGCACCAGGTCGCGGAAGTGGTCGACCACCATCGGCTCGGCGCCGCGGCTCACGAAGGCGGCGGCCAGGCTGCGCGCGGCCTCCGCGTGGCCGGAGCCGTAGCTCGCGCTCAGGATGAGGACGCGCATGGTCAGAGTCCGATCGGCTCGTCGACGTAGACCGTGTAGCGCCGCGGCCGGCCGCGGGCCGCGTCGGCCGGATCGACGTAGAGGATCGAGGACTGCCCCCGGATCGCCGCGGGCAGGATCGAGACGCGGATGAAGCTCGTCTCCCGGTCGTCCGCCGCCACCGCGAGCACCGGCTCGCGCCCGCTCTCGAACCAGGCCTCGCCCGGGGAGACCGCGCGCGGGGCGCCCTCGCCCACCGTGACCTCCAGACCGCCCCGCAGCAGGCACCGGATGCCGCCGCCCCGGTGCCGGTGCGGCGGCGCGACGCCGCCCGGCTCGAAGTCCACCCGGTCGCAGCGCATGAGCCAGCCCGCGCCGCCGGTCAGGTCGATCGGGTGCTCGAGCAGGACGCGGCCGCCCGCGGGCGGCGGCGGCTGACGCACCAGCTCCACGCGGTAGACACGCGCCGCGGACGCGGCGGCCCGCGCGCCCTCCGTGCCCGGCCCCACCGCGTCCACCGGCTCGGTCGCCCCGCCGGCGAGCAGCGCGCCCTCGGCCGCGTAGAGCACGCGCGGGACGCGCGAGGCCGGCGCGGCGGCGCCCGCGGCGAGCCGGTCCTCGACGAGCCGGAGGGAGTGGGCCATGGAAGCGCTCTCCCATAGTAATCGCTTGGCGTCGCCGGGGGAAACCCCTACCCTGTCCCGGTGACCGTCGCCGCCCTCCTCCTCGTCGCGGGCGCGGCCGTGCTCCACGCGGGCTGGAACGCGCTCGTCAAGCGGGCGGGCGATCCGGTGCTGTTCCTCTGGTGGGCGGGCGTGGTCGCCTCCGGGCTCTACACCCCGATCGCGCTCTGGGTGCTGGCTCGCGATGGCTTCCGGTCCGCCGCTTTGCCGTTCGTGATCGGCACCGTGATCCTGCACGCGCTCTACTTCTTCTCGCTCGGGCGCGCCTACGCGGCGGGCGACTTCTCCCTCGTCTACCCCATCGCGCGGGGGCTCGGGGTGGCGCTCGTTCCGGTGGCCGCCCTCGCCATCTTCGACGAGCGGCTCTCGGCCCTCGGCACGCTCGGGGTGGCCCTGGTGGCGAGCGGCATCCTCGGACTGCACTGGCGCCCCGGCGCGTGGACCGCCGCCGCGCTCCATCGCTCGGGCACCGGCTGGGCGCTCACCACCGGGGTGCTGATCGCGGCCTACTCGCTCCTCGACCGGGCCGGGATCGCCCGCATCAGCCCGCTCGCCTACATCTGGCTCATGCAGGTCGGCTCCTGCGCCCTGCTCGCTCCGGTGGCACTCGCGCGACCGGAGGCGCGGCGTCGGGAATGGCGGCTCAACCGCTCGACGATCGTCGCGGCCGCGCTGATGAGCCCGACCGCCTACCTGCTGGTCCTCTTCGCGTTCCAGCTCTCCAAGACCGGTTACGTGGTGGCCGCCCGCGAGATGTCGATCGTGCTCTCCGCGATCATCGGCGCGACCTGGATGAAGGAAGGCGCGGGGGCGCGGCGGCTCGCCGGCGCCGCGGTGGTGCTGGCCGGGGTGGCCTGCGTGGCCCTCGCCCGATGAGCGCCCCGACGCTCCCCGACGGCGCCCCCGACCGCCGGCGCGGCCGGATCCTGGTGGCCACCGCGGCCGCCTTCTGGAGCCTGGGCGGCCTGATGGCGCGCAGCGTGGACACCGACCCGTGGACCACCGTGTTCTGGCGCGGGCTCTTCTGCGCCGCGTTCCTCGTCGCGGTGACCGCGGCGCGCGAGGGCCGGGGCACGCCGGGCGTCTTCGCGGGCATGGGCCTCGGCGGGGTCGGCATGGCGGTGAGCTTCGCGATCGGCTCCACCTGCTTCATCATGGCGCTCCACCGCACCTCGGTCGCGAACGTGCTGATCATCCAGAGCCTGAGCCCGTTCATGGCCGGGCTGCTCGGGTGGGCCTGGATGGGTGAGCGCGTGGCCGGCCGCACCTGGCTGGCCATGGGCGTGGCCCTCATGGGGAGCGCGATCATGGTCTCGCGCTACTTCTACTCCACGCCCGCCACCGGCTCGCTCGGCGGCGACGGGCTCGCCTTCGCGGTGGCCCTCACCTTCGCCACCGCCACCGTGCTCCTGCGGCGCCGCCGCCAGGTGCAGATGCTGCCCGCGGCCGCGCTGGCCGCCGCGCTCACCAGCGTGGTCGCGGCGGGCCCGGCGACCCCCGCCGCCGCCGCGGCGGGCGACCTCGTGCGCCTGGCGTTCTTCGGAGCCGGCCAGCTCGGGCTCGGCATGATCCTGTTCACCGCGGGAGCGCGACGTATCCCGGTGGCCGAGACCTCGCTGATCGCGGTGCTGGAGAGCGTGCTGGGGCCGGTCTGGGTGTGGCTCGCCCTCGGCGAGAACCCGGGCGCCCCGTCGCTGGTGGGCGGCGCGGTGGTGCTGGCCGCCCTGGCCGGGCACACCGTCGCCGACCTGCGCCTCGAGCGGCGCGCGGCGGCTCAGGTCGGATCGCGGAACCGATCGTCGACCGGCACCTGATAGGCGTTGGCCAGCGAGTTGGTCTCGCAGGCCATCCCGACCACCGCGAGCAGCTCGCCCCGCATCGCCTCGCTCATCCCGGCCCGGCGCGCGCCCGCGGTGTGGGAGGCGATGCAGTAATCGCAGCCGTTGGCCGCGCTGACCGCCAGGTAGACCATCTCCTTGGTGAGCGGGTCGAGGGCACCCGGCCCCATGATCTGCTTGATGCTCTCCCAGGTGCGGCGGAGGGTCGGCGGGTGGTTGGCGAGGGCCTTCCAGAAGTTGTTGATCCAGTCGGTCTTGCGCGTGGCCATGATGTCATCGTAGACCGCGCGAACCTCGCGGCTGGCCGCCTCGTACTCGATCAGGGTGGTGACCGGCATCGGATGGATCCTTTCCGCCCTACTCTCCGCGGAGAGTCGGGTCCAGCACGTCGCGCAGCCAGTCGCCGGTGCGGCTGACCACGATCGAGGTGACCATGAGCACGATCCCGGGGCAGGTCGAGATCCACCACGCCGAGTCGAGGTACTCGCGGCCTTCCTGCACCATGCCGCCCCAGGAGGGCGTCGGAGGCTGGATCCCCAGGCCTAGGAACGAGAGCGTGGCCTCGAGCACGATGGCCCGGGCCAGCTCGAGGGTCGCGATGACCACGATGGTGGAGAGCACGTTGGGCAGCACGTGGCGGAGCACGACGCGGGCGAGGGAGCCGCCGAGGGCGTGGATCGACTCCACGAACTCGCGCGAGCGCAGCACCAGCACCTGCGAGCGCAGGATGCGGGCGTAGGAGACCCAGCCGGAGAGCCCGATCACCACCACCAGCGTGGGGAAGCTCGGGCCGAGCACCGCGATGATACCGATCGCGAGCAGGATGAACGGGAACGCGAGCTGCGCGTCGGCCAGCGTCATCACGATGGCGTCCATCCGCCCGCGGCTGAAGCCCGCGGCCAGCCCCGCCGCGGAGCCGATCACCCCGCCCACCAGCACCGCCGCGAAGCCGATCACGAGCGACACCCGCGAGCCCCAGATCACCCGCGAGAGCACGTCGCGGCCCAGGTGATCGGTGCCGAGCAGGTGGGCGTGACCGTCGGTCCCGCTCCAGGTCGGGGCGGCGAGGCGACCGCGCAGGCTCTGGCGGATCGGGTCCTGCGGCGCGATCAGGGGCGCCGCGGTGGCCACCAGCAGCAGCAGCACCACGAAGCCCACCCCGAGCAGCACCAGGCCCGGGGCGCGACGTCGGCGGCCGCGGGGCCGGACCGCTGGCGCGGCAAGGACCGCGTCAGCCGGCGCGGATGCGGGGATCGAGGACGCCATAGATGAGATCGACGAAGAAGTTGATCACCACGAACATCAGGGCGGCCAGGAACACGGTACATTGCACCACCGCGTAGTCGCGATTGTAGATCGACTGCACCGCGAGCCGACCGATGCCCGGCCACGAGAACACGGTCTCGGTGACCACAGCCCCACCCAGGAGCGTGCCGAACTGCAGCCCGGTGATGGTCACGATCGGGATCGCCGCGTTCTTGAGGGTGTGCTTGGCTACCACCCACGTCTCCTTCACGCCCTTGGCCCGCGCGGTGCGGATGTAGTCGGCGCGCAGCACCTCGAGCACCGCGGACCGCGTCAGCCGCGCGATCGAGGCCATCGTGAAGGCCCCCAGGGTCAGCGCGGGGAGCACCAGGTTGCGCCAGTCGCCGCGCCCCGAGGTCGGGAAGAGATCCGCCTTGAGCGACAGCAGCAGGATGAACAGGATGCCGAGGAAGAAGGTGGGCGCGGACTGCCCGATGAGGGCCAGGCCCATCGCCACGTGATCCACCAGGGTGTTCCGCCGCATGGCGGAGAACAGTCCGATCGGCACCGCCACCACCGCGGCCAGCACGAAGGCGGTGAGGCCGAGCTCGAGGGTGGCGGCCAGGTAGCCGCGTACCACGTCGAAGGCGGGCTCGCGGAAGTGGATCGAGCGGCCGAAGTCGCCGCGTGCGAGGTTGCCGAGGAAGATCACGTACTGCGCGGGCAGCGGCTTGTCGAGGCCCAGCTCGCGGCGGACCCGCAGGATCTCGCTGGTCGGCGCGTCGGGGGGCAGCAGGAGCGGCACCGGGTCGCCGGACAGGCGCATGACCACGAAGACCACGGTGGACACGAGCCAGAGCGCGATGAGGGCGCGGAAGAGACGCTGACCGAGGAACGGGACGAATCCGCGCATGAACAAGGCCCCTCGCTGCCCTCTCCCCCGGAGCGCGGGGAGAGGGCAGGGTCAGGGGGCGCGGCTACGCGCGGCGGAGCTTGAAGTTGAAGCGGCGAAGCTCGAACTGCTGGTTCGGGTTCGGGGTGAACTCCACGTACTTCTGGAGCCCGTAGTCCTCGTACGGCTGGATGACCGGCAGCCACGGGAGGTGCTCCAGGAAGATCTTGGTCATCTCCTTGTAGGCCTGCCCGCGGAACTTCTCGTCGACGCTGAACCGCGCCGCGTTGCCCAGCTCGTCGAACTTGGCCTCGCGCCAGTAATCTTGAGGTCCGCCCGGGCCGAGGAGCCGCCAGGCCATGCCGTCCGGATCACCGAGCGTCGAGGTCGGGTCCGACCAGAACACGCCCTTGAAGCTCTTCTCGCGGTTCTTCTGGGCGCGCACGGAGTACTCGATCACCTCGACCTTCACGTTGACGCCCACGTCCTTCCACATCGCCGCGATGGCTTCCGACATCGCCTTGTCCTGGGCCACGTAGGCGACGGTGGTCTCGATGAAGACCTCCTCGCCCTTGTAGCCGGCCTTCTTCAACCGCTCCTTCGCCTCGGCGGGCTTGTAGGCCAGCGGGGGCAGGCTCGTGTCGAAGTGGTTGTCGCCCTTGGCGATCATGCCGCTCGGGACGACCCCGCGGCCCCTCCACAGCTCCTTCACGATCGCCTCGCGGTCGATGGCGAGCGAGAGCGCCTGCTTCACGAGCGGGTTGTCGAGCGGCGGCCGCTTGCTGTTCACCGCCAGCACGTAGAGCCCGGCGTAGAGCGCGCCCGCCACCCGGGTGGAGGCGTTGCCGGCCACCCGCTCCTCCTGGTCGGGCGGCAGCTGGGTGATCACGTCCACCTCGCCCTTCAGCAGGGCCGCGATGCGCGGCGCGGTCTCCGGGATCGGCCGCATGATCCACCGGTCCACGTCGATCTTGCCGCCCCAGTAGTCGGGGTTGGCCTCGAGCACCGCCCGGTCGTCCTTCACCCAGGAGCCGAACTTCAGCGGGCCGGTCCCGACCGGCTTGGCGTTGAAGGTGTCGTTGCCCACCGACTCGAGGTACTTCTTCGGCACGACCTGGCCGCCGTAGAAGCCGAGGCGCGCGGGCAGCAGCGGGTCGGGCTTCTTCGTGGTGATCACCAGCGTCTGCGCGTCCGGAGCCTCGACCTTGTCGATGGTGGCGAGGGCCGTGGCCACCATGGTCTTGGCCGCCGGATCGTAGGTGCGCTCGATGCTGTACTTGGCGTCGGCCGAGGTGAACGGGTCGCCGTTGTGGAACTTCACCCCCTGCCGCAGCTTGAAGCGCCAGGTGGTCTGCCCCTCGAGCTTCCACTCGGTGGCGAGGCCCGGGTAGAGCTTGCCGTCCGGATGCCGGCTCGTGAGGTTGTCGAAGACGTTGAACGACACGCGGATGTCGTTGGACGACGTGCTGAAGTGCGGATCGAACTTCGAGATGTCGCCGCTCTGCGCGGTGACCAGCTCCTTCTTCTGGGTGGTCTGCGCGAGTGCCTGGCCCCCCGCGGTCAGCGGTACCGCGGCGGCGGCGCCCAGGGCGGCCGCTCCCTTGAGCAGGTCACGTCGGGTCAATTCCATGGTGTTGGCTCCTCCTCGGGTTCGATGGACTTCAGGGATCCAGCGGGACTCCGCGCCGGACGTCGCGGGCCGCTCGCGGTGCGCCATTCTATCGGGGCCTCCCCCGCCCGTCAAGCCACGCGCCCCCACGTCGCCGGAGGCGTCGGGCCCGAGGTACCTAACGCAGCCGGAAGAGCCGCAGCGGCGTCTCCACGTTCTTCAACTCCCGCACGCCCAGGTCCTCGACGGTCAGGTCCGGTCCCAGCCGCACCCGGGTGGGCTCGCTGATGACGATCTCGCCGTCGCCCGCCTGGGCGGACAGCCGCGCCGCGATGTTGGTGGTCATGCCGGAGGCGGTACATGCCGGAGGCGGTATAGGTCCAGCGGGTCCCGGCGCTGCCCTCGATCTTGGTCGCGCCGAGCAGGGCGGGGCCGGTGTTGACCCCTACGTGCATGGCCACCGGATCGAAGCGGTCGGCCAGCTCGACATCGAGCGCGCGAGCGAGCGCATGGCCTGGACGTAGTCGGAGCGCTCGCGGAAGAACGTGCGGTCCACCGCCCGGCGCACCCGCTCGCGCAGCGGGTTGAAGAGCAGCGCGACCAGGAACATGAAGGCGGCCGAGAACCACGGGGCCCGGGTGAGGTCGGCCTGGGCCAGCAGCGCGTTGGCGCCCGCCAGCAGTAGCGCGTAGGCGCCGGTGATGAGGCCGGCCAGCCCGGTGTAGATGACCGAGCGGCGGATGACCACCGTCGCGTCGAAGAGCCGGTAGCGCACGGTGGCGTAGCCGATGGCGGCCGGATAGAGCAGCATCAGGGCCGAGCCCACCTGCGGATCGACCGGGGAGGCGTAGAGATGCTGGAGCGGCCAGAGCATGAGGCAGAGCCAACCCCCGAGGCCCATGGCGATGCCGAGCAGGAGCACGGTCGTCTGCTGGTCGATGAGCGGGGAGGCGGCCCGCCGCTTGGTATCGAGCAGCGCGCCGATCTTGATCGGGAACGAGAGCGCGCTCAGCAGCGACAGCACCGCGGCGGACGCGGGGTAGATCCAGCCGTCCACCAGCAGCGCGGGGGCTCGCTACACGATCAGCAGGTAGGCCAGCGCGCCGGCCGCCCCCAGCAGGGCGGCGAGACGGTAGAGCCGGGGGATCACCCGGTGGCGCTCGAGCCACCGCGCCCGCGCCGGGTTCGCCGGGTACGTCAGGAAGAACACCCAGCCGTGGATCGACAGGAGCGGCGCGATCAGGCCGACCACCGTCGCGGCCGTCGGGCGGGCGCCCAGCACCGCCGCCGGGACCGCCACGTTCGAGACGGCCCAGAGACACATGTAGGTGAGGAAGCGACGGTTCGGCGCCGCGGCCGGGTTCTGGGCGTAGACCAGCGCGCCCGCTCCCAGCATGAGCGCGGAGACGAGCACGTAGGTCCCGAAGTGGTCGACGAGCCCGCTCCAGCCGAGCCGTCGCGGCGCGAGCTCCACCGTGAGGCGCCGGCCCGCGCGCTCGAGGTCGTAGCGCACGGGGCCGGTGGCGTCCCGCACGCGCCCGGCCAGGGTGAGCGGGGACGCGCCGTCGACCGCGACCAGCCGATCACCCGCGCGCAGGCCGGCGGCCCGGGCGTCGCGGTCGGCGGGGAAGAGGCGGAAGTCGGGAGCGGCGCAGAACCCCGGCGTCCAGGGCCAGGCCGGCCACGAGGCCCCCCAGCACCGCGAGGCTCGCCGCGACGACGAGCGAGAAGCGGAGGTCCCAGCGCGCCATGCTCTCGCGCCCGATCATACACGCTATACTTCCGCCCCGTGAGCGGCCTCAGCGCAGTCTTCCGGCCTCGCGCCATCGCGGTGGTGGGTGCCTCCGACGATCCGGTCAAGATCGGCGGGCGACCGCTCGCGTTCCTGCTGCGCCACGGCTATGCGGGGCCCGTCTACCCGGTGAATCCGTCCCGCGCCACCGTGCAGGGCCTCCCCGCCTTTCCGTCGCTGGCCGCGATTCCGGGTGAGGTCGATCTCGCGGTGGTCGTGGTGCCGGCCGAGCGCGTGCTCGAGTCGCTCGAGGCCGCCGCGGCCAAGGGCATCCGGGCCGCTATCGTGTTCAGCAGCGGCTTCGCCGAGGTGGGTGAGACCGGGCGGGCGGCCCAGGCGCGGCTCCGCGCCCTGGCCGAGCGCACCGGGCTTCGCATCATCGGCCCCAACTGCCAGGGCTTCGCCCACCTGCCCTCGCGCCTGGTGGCCACGTTCGCGTCGCCCTTCCTCGACACCGGGCTCGCGACCGGGCCGATCGCGATGGTGAGCCAGAGCGGGGCCATGGCCGGGATGATCTACGAGATGGCCCGCGCGGCCGGCCTCGGCCTCAACTACTGGGTGAGCACCGGCAACGAGGCCGACGTGCAGGCCGCCGAGATCCTCGGTGAGGTGGTGGAGGATCCCGAGACCCGCGTGGCGTGCACGTACCTCGAGGACGTCAAGGACGCGGGGCGTCTCCGCGAAGCGCTCGCGCGCGCCCACCGCCGCGGGGTGCCGGTGTTCGTGCTGAAGTCGGGGCGCAGCGCGGTGGGGCGGCGCGCGGCGGCGTCCCACACCGGCGCCCTCGCCGGCGAGGACGCGGTCTACGACGCGGTGTTCGCGGACTGGGGCGCCATCCGCTGCGCCGATCCGGCCGAGCTGCTGGCCCTGCCCCAGGCCTTCCTGCGCTACGGGGCCGCGGGCACGCGGGTGGCGATCCTGTCCAACTCCGGGGGGCTCGGCGTCCTGTCGGTCGACCTGTGCGTGGACCTGGGCCTGGTGGCCGCCGAGTTCACGGCCGAGACGACCGCGGCGCTGCGTGCGTCGCTGCCCGACTTCGCCGCGGCGGCCAACCCCGTCGATCTCACCGCGCAGATGCTCACCGATCCCGGCATGCTCGCCCGCGTGCTGCCCGCCCTCGAGGCCGACCCGGGCGTGGACGCGATCGTCTTCCAGATCGCGCTGCTGGGATCGGCCACCGACCTGGGCCGTCTCGTGCTCGACGTGGCCGCGATCGCCCGGCGCTCGCCCAAGGTGGTGGCGGTGAGCTGCCCCCAGCGCCCGGTGGTCGACGCCTTCCGGGCCGCCGACGTCCTGGCGTTCGAGGACGGCAGCGTGGCGCTCCGCTCGCTGGCCTGCCTGGCGCGCGCCACCGCGAGGCGCCCGCGCTGGCTCGCGCGCGCGGCAGAGGCGCCGCCGGCCCCGCCCGCGCCGCCGCCCCTGCCGGCGGGCCGGACCGCCGGCCAGTTCCTCAACGAGTGGGAGAGCCAGCGCCTGCTTGCGCCCTACGGCCTGCCGCTGGTGGACACCGTGTTCGTCACCGCCGCCGCCGCCGCGCCCGACGCGGCCGACCAGGTGGGCTATCCGGTCGTGGTGAAGATCTGCTCGAGCGCCCTGCCGCACAAGTCCGACGTGGGCGGGGTCGTGCTCGGGGTGCCCGACCGGGCAGCGGTCGCGGAGGCCTGCCGGCGCGTGGAGGCCGACGTCCGCGCGCGCGCGCCCGGCGTCCCGGTGGAGGGCTTCGTGATCCAGCGCCAGGCCCGCGGCGCGCTCGAGCTGGCGCTCGGGGTGAAGATCGATCCGGTGTTCGGCCCGGTGGTCCTGGTGGGCTCGGGCGGCGTGCTCATCGAGGTGCTGCGCGACTTCCGGCTGCTGCTGCCCCCGATCGACGCGGCCGCGGCCCAGGAGGCGCTCCGCGCGCTGCGGATCGGCGCGCTGTGGGACGGCGTGCGCGGCAGCGCGCCGCTCGACCTGCCCGCCGCCGTCGCCCTGCTGGAGCGTCTGGGCGAGGCGGCGCGCGGGCTCGGTCCCACCGTCAGTGAGATCGACCTGAACCCGGTGCTGGTGGGTCGGCGCGGCGAGGGCGTGACCGTCCTCGACGCGCTCGTGAAACTCTAGCCGTCAGGCGAGGACCGCCGCGCCCGCCGCCGCGCACTCCTGATCTTGCTCGCCCGTGCCGCCGCCGCAGCCGATCGCGCCGATCACGCGGCCGCCCGCCACGATCGGCACCGCGCCGTGGCTCGCCAGGATCTGGCCCGGGATCGCGCTGCCCACGTGCGCCCAGAAGGCGCCGCCCTTCTGCACCCGCTCGGCCAGCTCCGCGGTCGACATGCGGAAGTTGGCCGCGGCCATCGCCTTGGCCCGCGAGGTCTCGGGCGTGAAGAAACCGGTCCCGTCGCCGCGGGCGCACAGCACGAGACGCCCCGCCTCGTCCACCACCGTCACCGTCATCGGCGTGCCGAGGGCCCGGGCCTTCTCCCGCGCGGCGCGCGCCGCGCGCTCCGCCATCTCCAGCGTCAGCTCGATCATCTCCGTCGCCTTTCACGCATCCGTGATCTGGGATCCCGCGACCGCGCCAGCATCTAATCCCGTCGGTTCCGGCCTGTCAACGCCCCGCGAGACCGTCGGGGCGACCTCGAGACACGAATCGGGCGGCGGGTGACAATTCACGCGGCCCACGACTATAGGTAGGGGCCCGAAGAGCCGGCCTGTCGCAGGGAAAGTGCTTGAAACAGCGTCGCTCCATACCCTATGCTCGGGCGTGATGCGCTCTGGCACCTGCCTTGCTCCCTTGGTGCCCCGGCCGCGTCGGCCTCGATCGGGGCTCGTGAGCCACACCAATCGGCATGATGGGGGGAGAGAGACGGTGCGCTTCGGACTCGGCATGCGGCAGGCAGTCCTGGTGATGGCGGTGCTGGGCCTGGCCCTCGGGGGCTGCGGGACGCTCTCAGGCGGGCTCAAGAGCGAGTCGCTGCTCGCGGCCACCAGCGCGCCGACCGACGCGATCGATCCCGCCAATCCCGTCGCGGCCGCCCTCGCGCCCGAGCAGCAGCCCACCGGCGCGGTGACCGAGCCCCACGCGGGTGAGCAGGTGCTGGCGGCCAGCGTGGCGTTCTCCCCCGCCTCGTTCGAGCGGATCGTCGCCGACCGGCAGCCGTCGTTCATGGTCGCGTCGATCGGTCCGCTGCTGGTGAGCCAGGCGGCGGGGCCGATGCTGGCCCAGGCCCGCGCGGCCGATCCGGTGGTGCCGTCCGACGGCGTCCTCGAGGAGTACGACCCGTGGGAGCCGTTCAACGAGAAGATGTTCTCGTTCAACTACAACATGGACAAGTACGTGCTGAAGCCGGTCGCCAAGGGCTACAACTTCGTCATGCCCGACCGGCTACAACAGATGATCGACAGCGGGTTCGACAATCTCCTGGTGGTCCAGCGGGTGGTCAACAACCTGCTCCAGTGGCGGCCCAAGGGCGCGGGCGCCGAGGTCGGGCGCTTCCTGATCAACAGCACGCTGGGAATCGGCGGGCTCTTCGACATCGCCAAGCAGGAGTTCGGGCTGCAGAAGACCCGGGCCGACTTCGGGCAGACCCTCGGCATCTGGGGCCTCGGCCCCGGCCCCTTCCTGGTGCTGCCGCTCCTGCCTCCTCTCACGGTGCGTGACGGCATCGGAACCGCGGTGGACGGCGCCATGGACCCGCTCAGCTACGTGCTGCCCTTCATCTGGACCCGCCTCGGGATGAAGATCGGCAATACGATCAACGACCGGTCCCTCAACCTCGACCTCTACCAGGGCTTCGAGGAGACCACGGTCGACCTCTACAGCGCGGTCCGGAACGGCTACCTCCAGCGCCGCGAGAACATGATCAAGGGGCCGGCACCGTACTAAATCGGAGGGGGCCCCTCTTGGATCAAGGGGGCCCCCTCCGAGGCCTCCCCCTCGATTCGGATTGCGCCGGCTAAGCCGGCGCTCGAAGCGGTCGTTCAGCACTCTCCCCGAAGCACCCCCGCTCGGCTGATCTCCTCGGCTGTAGCTGATCCCGATCTAGGCTGCTCCCTGCGCGTGACGCGATGCGTGCAAGCTGTGCGGGTCTTTTTTAGTTGACAGGGTCTCGAGGGGCGCAATATGTTGGGGTCCGTTTCGATACACACACTAGATATATGAACAAGCGTTCATGCCGGCCGGTTCCGAGTCCAGAGGCGCTCGCGTCACCCCAGCCCCCTTTCCCGGTCTGAAGTCGGTCGCACCATTGGGTCCCGCAGCGGTCGTGGTTTGGCCAGTGCCATTTTAGGAGGAGCTCATGAAAGTCGCCCGTCGGTTCACCAAGGAAGGCCAGAGTCCCTACGCGGGAATCCAGTTCGAGCAGCGAGTGTCGGAGATCAAGAACCCCGACGGCTCGACGGTCTTCCGCCAGGATGGGATCTCGGTGCCGGCCGGGTGGTCCGGGGTGGCGACCGACATCCTGGCCCAGAAGTACTTCCGGAAGTCGGGGGTGCCCCAGTACGCGCCGGACGGCAAGCCCCTGCTCGACCGGGAGGACCGGCCGGTCCTGGGTGGCGAGCGCGACGCCCGGCAGGTCTTTCACCGGCTGGCGGGCTGCTGGATGCACTGGGGAGAGAAGTACGGCTACTTCGATACCCCGTCGGATGCCCGCGCCTTCTATGACGAGCTCTGCGCCATGCTGGCCTCCCAGGTCGCGGCGCCCAACTCGCCGCAGTGGTTCAACACCGGTCTCCACTACGCCTACGGGCTCAGCGGGCCGGCCCAGGGTCACTACTACGTCGATCCTGATACGGGGATCCTGACCCGGGCCAGCTCCGCCTACGAGCGCCCACAGCCCCACGCCTGCCAGCCCTACCACGCGCTGGTCTCGACCCCGGAGGGCCCCCTGCCCATCGGCCAGATCGTGACCAAGCGGCTGGTCGGCCTGGAGGTCTACGACGGGCGGGACGAGGGCATCGGCACCACCCGGATCGTGGCGGTCAAGGAGAACGGCGAGAAGGCGGTCTTCCGGATCGAACTCAAGAACGGGGTGACCGTGGAGGCCACCGGCGACCACCTCGTGTGGGCCATCGCCAACGGCATCGGCGCCTGGCGCCGGGTGGACGAGGTGGAGCCGGGAGCGGCCCTGTGCCTCTCGACGCGGACCGAGGTTCGCCGGGCCTCCCAGGAGGCCGAGGTGGACGAGGCCATCCTGGTGGGGTGGCTGCAGGGCGACGGCTTCGTGGGCCAGGACGGGCTCGGCACCGATCACAGCCTGGCCGTCGAGTTCACGACCATCGACAAGGACGAGCTCGACTTCGTCGTGGAGCGGGTGCACCGCGTCTTCGAGGGCGTCCACTACCACGACCGCTCGGTGGAGACCCGCACCCCGGGGCTCGATATCCACCGCGTCCGCCTCTACGGCGAGCGGCTGCGCCCGTTCGTCGAGAAGTACGGCCTGCTCCGCTCGAGCGCCGACCACACGGTGCCGCCCATGATCCTCCGCGCCGGCCGGGAGGCTCAGGCCGCCTACCTGCGCGCGCTCTTCCAGGCCCAGGGCACGGTGCGGCTGCGCTCGTACTGGGCGCGCCTGGCCGACATCAGGCTGACCACCACCTCGGCCGCTCTCGCGCACGGCGTCCAGGCGCTCCTGCTCAACCTGGGCATCTACTCGCGGCTCGGGCGCGGCGCGGAGACGCGGGAGAGCCGCCGGACGCCGTACGTGATCTCGATCGCGCACGCCGGGCCGCGCGCGCGCTTCCGCGACCTCGTGGGCTTCGTCTCCGACGACAAGCGCGAGCGCCTCGAGATCGCCTGCTCCGACCAGTTCGCGGGCCAGGACGTGGGCGCGCTGCGGGAGGAGACGGTGGTGCGGGTGGAGTGCATCGGGGTCCAGCCGGTCTACGACATCCAGACCGAGAGCGGCCAGTATCTCTCCAACAACGTGATCGTCCACAACTGCTTCATCCAGTCGGTGGCCGACGACCTGGTCAACGACGGCGGCATCATGGACCTCTGGACCCGGGAAGCCCGCATCTTCAAGTATGGCTCGGGCAGCGGCACCAATTTCTCCAACCTCCGCGGGGAGAACGAGCCCCTGTCGGGTGGCGGCAAGTCCTCGGGCCTGATGTCGTTCCTCCGGATCGGCGATCGCGCGGCGGGCGCCATCAAGTCGGGCGGCACCACGCGGCGCGCGGCCAAGATGGTCATTCTCGATCTCGACCATCCGGACATCCTGAACTTCATCCGCTGGAAGGTGGTCGAGGAGCAGAAGGTGGCGGCGCTGGTGACCGGCTCCCGGCTGACCAAGCGGCGGCTCCAGGCGGTGCTGGGCGCGGCCCGCACCCCGGCGGGCCTCGAGGCCGACCCGCGCAGGAACCCGGCGCTCCGCTCGGCGGTGCGCGAGGCGCGCGCGGCCATGGTCCCGGAGGGCTACATCCAGCGCGTGCTGCAGCTGGCCGGCCAGGGCGTGCGCGAGCTCGACTTCCCGGAGTACGACACCGACTGGGACAGCGACGCGTACTACACGGTCTCCGGGCAGAACTCCAACAACAGCGTGCGGGTCCCCAACGCCTTCTACGACGTGCTGGCGCGCCGCGGCCAGTGGGAGCTCAAGCGCCGCACCGACGGCAAGAGCGCGGGGTTCGTCCCGGCCGAGCAGCTCTGGGACGAGATCGCCCACGCGGCGTGGGCGTGCGCCGATCCCGGGGTGCAATACGACACCACGATCAACGAGTGGCACACCTGCCCCGAGGACGGACGCATCAACGCGAGCAACCCGTGCGTGACCGGCGACACCCTGGTCGCCACCGCCGAGGGCTGGCAGCGGATCGACGCGCTGGTGGGCGGCAGCGCGCGGGTGATCGGCTCCGACGGGCAGCCGCACCTGGTGAGCCGGATCTTCCCCACCGGCCACAAGCCGATCTTCGACCTGCGGACGCGCCTCGGCTACCGGGTGCGCATCACGGGCGACCACAAGGTCCTGACCGTCGGCCGCGGCGACGTGGCGGTGCAGGAGCTCACCGCGGGCAACCGGGTCCTGCTCCGCGGGCCGGGCTTCGGCCGACGCCGCCTCGCCCCCGGGCAGGCGCTGGGCGTCGGGGTCTCGGCGGCGGAGGGCCACCTCTCGCACTCGGTGATCGGCGGGCGGGCCCAGGAAACGCTGGTGCTCACCACCGACGCCGGCGAGTCGCCGGTGCTGGCGGCCGTCGCGAGCGCGGTCAACGCGGGGCGCGCCGCGCTGCAGGCGGTGGGTGCGGGCCGATCGAACGACGCGGGGATCATCACCCGGACCGCGGCGGCCGCCCGGCTCGTCCTGACTGAGACCGCCACCATCGACCTCTTCCGCGAGTTCGCGGTCCTCGACGAGGGCGCGGCCAACATCCGGTTCACCCCGGCGGTCTTCGACCTGGACCGGCCCGCCCTGGCCGGCGTGCTCCGCGGCCTGTTCACCGCGGACGCCAGCGTGGCGAACTACGGCGAGCAGTCGCGCTACATCTCGCTCGACTCGACCTCGCTCGAGCTGCTCCGCCAGACCCAGCTGCTGCTCCTGGGCTTCGGCATCAAGGCGCGGCTCTATGAGGACACTCAGCTGGCCGAGGCCCAGCCGTCACGGCCGCATCCGACGCACTCGCTCCGGATCAGCCGCAGCTCCCGCGTCCTGTTCGAGCAGAAGATCGGCTTCTACGCGGAGAGCCCGAAGGCCGCCGCGCTGGCCCGGATCAACGGGGAAGAGCCGGCCGCCGCCGAGGATCTGACCGACGAGGTCGCGTCCGTCGAGCCGGCCGGGGACGCCCCGGTCTTCGATCTGACCGAGGAGGTCACCCAGCATTTCATTGCGGGCGGCCTGGTCGTCCACAACTGCTCGGAGTACATGTTCCTCGACGACACCGCGTGCAACCTGGCCTCGATCAACCTCGTGAAGTTCCTGCGCGAGGACGGCTCCTTCGACGTCGACGGCTTCCGGCACGCGTGCCGGCTGTGGACGGCGGTGCTCGAGATCAGCGTGCTGATGGCGGCCTACCCGAGCCCGGCCATCGCCCAGCGGAGCTGGGACTACCGCACCCTGGGCCTGGGCTACGCCAACATGGGCACCGTGCTCATGCGCAAGGGCATCCCCTACGACTCGCCGGAGGCGACCGCGATCTGCGGGGCGGTCACCGCGGTGATGTGCGGCGAGGCCTACGCGACCTCCGCGGAGATGGCCCGGGACCTGGGCCCCTTCCCGGGCTTCCAGCGCAACCAGGCCGCCATGCTGCGGGTCATGCGCAATCACCGGCGCGCGGCCTACCGGGGCCCCGCCGCGGAGTACGAGGGCTTGAGCATCGCGCCGCACGGCATCGACCCGGCCCACTGCCCCGCGCCGCTGCTGCAGGCCGCGCGCGAGACCTGGGACCGGGCGGTGGCGCTCGGCGAGCAGTTCGGCTACCGCAACGCCCAGGTCACGGTGCTGGCTCCCACCGGGACGATCGGCCTGGTGATGGACTGCGACACCACCGGCATCGAGCCGGACTTCGCCCTGGTGAAGTTCAAGAAGCTGGCCGGCGGCGGGTACTTCAAGATCATCAACCAGAGCCTGCCGGTGGCCCTGGAGACGATCGGTTACACCGCGGGCCAGATCGACGACATCGTGGCCTACTGCGTGGGCCACAAGACGCTGCGCGGCGCGCCCGCCATCAACCACGAGAGCCTGCGGGCCAAGGGCTTCGACGACGAGGGCCTGCAGCGGGTCGAGACCGCGATCGAGACCGCCTTCGACATCTCCTTCGCGTTCAACGCGTGGACCCTCGGCGAGGGCTACATCGCCTCCCGTCTCGGCCTGAACGAGGCCCAGCTCGCGGAGTGGAACGGCAATCTCCTGCGGGCCCTCGGCTTCACCGCGGCCGAGATCGAGGCGGCCAACGACTACTGCTGCGGCACCATGACGGTGGAGGGCGCCCCGCTCCTCAAGTCCGAGCACCTGGCGATCTTCGACTGCGCCAATCGCTGCGGCAAGCGGGGGGTGCGCTACATCGCCACCGAGGCGCACATCCGGATGATGGCGGCGGCCCAGCCCTTCATCTCGGGCGCGATCAGCAAGACCATCAACATGCCCCAGGACGCCACCATCGAGGACGTGAAGTGGGCCTACGACCTCGCCTGGCTGGGCATGCTCAAGGCGGTGGCCCTCTACCGCGACGGCTCCAAGCTCTCCCAGCCGCTCAACTCGACCACCGACGAGGACGACGAGCGCGCGGTGGCCGCCGACGTCGAGGCGGTGGCCGAGAAGATGACCGAGCGGGTGGTGACCCAGTACCTGCGCGAGCGGCACCGGCTGCCGGACCGCCGGAAGGGCTACACCCAGAAGGCGGTGGTGGGCGGCCACAAGGTCTACCTCCGCACCGGGGAGTACGAGGACGGTCAGGTCGGCGAGATCTTCCTCGACATGCACAAGGAAGGGGCGGCCTTCCGCTCCCTGATGAACTGCTTCGCGATCGCCATCTCGCTCGGGCTGCAGCACGGGGTGCCGCTGGAGGAGTTCGTGGACGCCTTCGTCTTCACGCGGTTCGAGCCCAACGGCATGGTGAAGGGCAACGACCGCATCAAGATGTCGACCTCGGTGATCGATTATGTCTTCCGCGAGCTGGCCATCACCTACCTCGGACGTACCGATCTCTCGCACGTGCCCGACGACGACCTGCGTGCGGACGCCATCGGCAGCAAGCCCGGCGAGGGGCCGGTGGCGGCCGCGCCGCCGGCGCCGGCCGCGGCCCCCCAGGCCAGCACGGTCCGGACCATCGCGCCCATGAGCGGAGGCAGCGGCGGGGCGGCGCCCATGCCGGTGGCGCCCCTGCCGGTGGCCGCGACGGGCCCGACGTGGAAGAGCCCCTCGGCGTCCGAGATGGCCCGGCTGAAGGGCTACGAGGGCGATCCGTGCGGCGAGTGCGGCCAGTTCACGATGGTGCGCAACGGCACCTGTCTCAAGTGCATCACCTGTGGCACCACCACCGGCTGCTCGTGATCTGACGCCGGGTTAGCGCGCACGCACCGGAGGGCTCGATCTGTCGGTGTCTTCACCGCGGTCTGCAGGAGTGCTGACGCTGGTTCGCGGTCGTGGTGATGGTGTAGCGGGCGGAAGACCCCACCGCCTCGGTGGCCCGAGATCGACAACGCCACCAGTTCGCTCACGCCCGCGCGGATCACGTTCCGGCGTCACGCCACTACCCGCGAAGCGTCGTTTTCGCGCCCACGACCCGCGCCGCCCACCGGCGGGCGATGATGCCGGCGAGCTCGCCCTCCAAGGGCAGGCTCCTGGGCTCGACGATCTCCCAGCGCAGGGCTAGCTCCCCGCCCTCGCGCCGGGCGGAGTGCTACGCGAAGAGGCTGGCGGGACCAAGCGTGTGGGGCGGCCATGCCGCAGAGTCGCGACACTGCCCCACTCCGGCCAACTTGCCCTGCTCGCAACCTCGCGAATCCCCTGCAATGTCGGCCTGGCACCTCGATTGCTGCCATGCCGTGACTTCAAGGCAAGGGCGGAAATCCGCCAGCGTGCAGGGAGAATCGTCCGCAGATGTCTTCGAAGAAAGAGAGGGATCCCAATGAAGCATTTGAAGACCACCCGACGGCAATTCATCGAGACCGCAGCGCTCGCCACCGCGGCACTGACCGCACCTCCGTTCATCCGCCGATCCCATGCGGCCGGGAAGTTGACCGTGGCCCTCTGGGACCATTGGGTGCCAGCCTCGAACGATGTCCAGAAGAAGTTGATGATGGACTGGGCGGCGAAAAACAAGGTCGACCTCTCCGTGGACTTCGTCACCTCCCAGGGCAACTCCAACACTCTGATGGCGGTGGCGGAATCGCGGGCCAAGGAGGGTCATGATGTCTTCATGCTGCCTCAGCAGTATCCCTCGATCCTGAGGGACTCGCTGGAGCCCCTGGACGATATCGCCGCCGAGATGCAGAAAGCCTACGGGAAGTATTCCCTCGTGGCGGAATATGCCTGCAAGATCAAAGGAGTGTGGCGGGCCGTCCCGGCTCCGACGGGATCACACAGCTACCCCATGGTGTCGCGTTTGGATCTCTTCCAGAAGCATTGCGGCGTGGACCTGCAAAAGGTCTTCCCCACCGATGTGAAACAGCGCGACAAGAAACTGGTCGACGCCTGGAACTACGACAACTTCCTCGTCTACGCGGAAAAGCTGCACAAGGCGGGCGTGCCCTTTGGCAACCCGATCGGCCAAACGAGTGACACCAACTCCTGGCTGGGGCCACTCTTCAAGTCCTTCGGCAGCGAACTGGTGAACGAAAGCGGCAAGATCACCGTCAACTCCGACGGCACTCGGGCGGCGCTGGAGTACATGAAGAAGCTGACCCAGTTCATGCCGCCGGAGATATATTCCTGGGACGATGCGGGCAACAACCTGCACATCATTTCGGGCCGAGGCGCCTGCATTCAGAATCCCCCCAGCGCCTGGGCGGCGGCGAAGAAGACGCAGCCCGCCAATGCCGCACAGATGTGGCATCACGACACCCCGCGCGGCCCCAACGGCCGCTATCGGGGTTCCCTGATGTACAACCTGGGCGTCTGGAACTTCGCCAAGAACAAGTCGGCCGCCAAGGACCTGGTGCGCCACATCAACCAGAAGGAACAGGTCTTCCAGATCCTGACTGCTTCCGATGGCTACGACATGCCGCAGATCGCCAGCTTCCTGACTCACGACGCCTGGGTCAAGGCGGGTCCTCCGTCGGGCGGCCAGTACAACTATCCGATCCGCGGCGATGAAATTCCCTGGATGGGCGGGATGCCGGCACCCTCCGGGGTCGGTGGCCAGATCTACGCCCAGTCCACCTTTGGCAACCTGACGGCGCGTTACACCGCCGGGAAGATGTCCATGAACGAAGCCATCAAGTGGGCGGAGAACGAGCTGGACGGCTTCCTGCGGGAAGCCTGATTCGCGAGTGCATCTCCGCCCCCGGCCCTCGGGCCGGGGGCGGAGCCCTTCCCGCTTTCTGAGGGGGGCCGGGCGAAGCGTTGGACGAGTCACCACGAGGGGATCTTCCCATGACCCAGCACATCACCCACTCTGCCGCGGCTCTGCTGAATAGTGAGAGCCAGCGGGCGCGGCTGGGTTATCGGCTCCGCAAGTTCGCTTCCGCCCGCTCCACGCTGGCGTTCCTGCTCGTCGTGCCCCTGCTGGCGCTGATCGGAGGGTTTGTCGTATACCCGTTCTTCTATGGGATCCGGCTCAGCTTGCTCAACAAGTCGGAGACGGCGTTCGTCGGCTTCAAGAATTTCGAATTTCTTTTCAAACGCGACACGTTTTGGATGGTCGTTCAGCAGTCCTTCCTGTTCGCCCTGACCGCAGTGTTTTTCAAGGCGGTGATCGGATTCGTCCTCGCGCACCTGGTGGATGTCTTGCCGAACAGGCGACAGCGGATCTGGCGGGGGATGCTGCTGGTGCCGTGGGTCATTCCGCCGGCCCTCAGCACCCTCGGCTGGTGGTGGCTGTTCGACCCCACCTACAGCGCGATCAACTGGCTGCTCCGCGCTACCGTCGGGATCAGCATCCCCTGGTTGAGCGAGCCGTTCTGGGCGCGTTTCTCGGTGATCCTGGTCAACATCTGGTACGGGTCGCCGTTCTTCATGATCATGTACCTGGCCGGGCTCAAGTCCGTCTCGGCCGAGCTGTACGAGTCGGCCGCCATCGACGGCGCGAACGCGGTCCAGCGTTTGATCTACGTGACGATCCCGATGATGCGGAACATCATCGCCATCACGGTCTTGTTCTCCACCATCGTGACCTTCGCGAATTTCGACATCGTGCGGGTGCTGACGTACGGCGGCCCGCGCAACACGACGGATCTCTTTAGCACGTGGGCGTTCAAGCTGGGCATCGGCTCCGGCGACATTCCGCTGGCCGCCGCCGTCTCGCTGTTCTTGTTCCCGCTGCTGGCGATCCTGGCCATCTTCATCCTGCGCGACGTTTCGCGCCGCACCCGGGAAATCTGAGGGAACTATGAACAGTCGAGCCATCTCCCGCGCTCCCGTGGTCGAGGCGAATGTCATGGCCCGCGGCGGCAGCATCCGGCGCAGCCGGCGTTGGGCGCTGATCCTGGCCTACGTGTTCCTGGGTATCTTTGCGGTGTTCTTCCTGTTTCCGCCGTATTACATGATCATCACGTCCTTCAAGACCGACGTGGAGATCTCGACGCTGAAGGGGAGCCCCTGGATCATCAACCAGGCCCCGACGCTCTATCACTATACGAACCTGCTGACCAATACCCGGTTCCCCACGTTCTTTCTGAACACCGTGATCGTCACCCTCTGTTCGGTGATCCTGTCCATGTGCATCAGCGTCATCGCCGCCTATTCGCTGGCGCGCATGCGCTTCTTTGGCTCGGGGGCACTGGCGGCCGGGGTGTTCCTCACCTACCTGGTGCCGGAGGGGCTGCTGTTCATCCCGCTCTTCAAGGTGCTCGGCGCCCTGGGACTGCTGAACACGAAGTGGGCACTGGTGGCGGTCTATCCGTGTCTGGCGGTGCCCTTCTGCACCTGGATCATGATCGGCTATTTCGCCTCCATTCCCAAGGAGCTGGACGAAGCGGCATTGATCGACGGCGCGGGAGAATTCCAGATGCTGTTCAAGATTTTCATCCCCGTCGCGCTCCCGGGGATCGTCGCTGCCACCATCTTCGCCTTCACGGTCTCCTGGGCCGCCTTCTTGTACCCGGCCGCGTTCATCTTCAACCCGGCGGAGATGGTCGTGACCGTGGGCACTGTTGCCACGCTGATCCGCGGTGACGTGTACCACTGGGGAGGGCTGATGGCCGGCGCGCTCGTGGCCGCCGCGCCGCCGGTCCTCATCTACGCGTTCCTGATGGACTACTACATCGCCGGCCTTACGGCCGGGGCGACGAAGGGGTAACGGTGACGGGCCACGCCCAACCCGCGCGGGATCTTTCCTCTCCGCTTGAGCCCTCCTGACCCGCGGCCGGGTGAGTGGCTAGGAAGCCAAAGAACACATCGAACACGAGCGCTTCTCACGTCAGCGACTCGGCTCTCCTTGGCTCGCTTACGGAGGGGTCGATCTCGCGCAGCCGCTGCGCGCTCCGGCGGTCAGACCCGATGTCGCGCGAGGCACGCGTGTTGTTTCGCATCGTGCCGACTCGGCGAGAGGAGCAGAGCATGAAGTCACGCGCACTCGACATCGGCACGTCACCGAAGACGGCAGAATCATCCCCACGCCGCGGTCGATGACTAGCGGATTCTCCCCCACGCGGCTGGCGAGGATGCACGACACCCTGGTCCGCCACGTGGACCGCGGCCGACTGCCTGGCCTCGTCGCGCTCATCAGCCGGCGTGGCGCGGAGCACGTGGACGCTATCGGGGGCCTGGCGTTCGACCGCAAGGCGCCGATGCGGCGCGATACGATCTTCCGCCTGGCCTCGGTGACGAAGCCGATCACGGCGGTGGCCGCGATGATTCTCGTCGAGGAATGCAAGCTCAGGCTCGACGATGCCGTCGATGAATTCCTGCCGGAGCTAGCGAACCGGAAGGTCCTGCGGACGATCGACAGCGAGCTCGACGATACGGTGCCCACGAAGCGCCCGATCACGGTGCGTGACCTGTTGACGTTTCGCTCGGGGTACGGCGAAGTGGCGTTCCTCTCGCCGACGTGCCCGCTCCAGAGGGCGCTGATCGAAGCTCGCCTACCGTTGAGCGCATGGATGTTCCCCGGGACTCCCGACGATTTCATGCAGTGCCTCGGCGGCCTGCCGCTCGCAAATCAACCGGGCGAGCGATGGCTGTATCACATGAGCGCGGAGATCTTGGGTGTTCTAATTGCCCGCGTTTCCGGCATGCCGTTGTCGGCCTTCATGCGCAAGCGGATCTTCGAGCCTCTGGGGATGAACGACACCGGTTTCACCGTGCCGGAGGCACAGCTCGACCGGGTCGCGACCTGCTACCAGACAGACTTTTCGAGCGGCGAGATCACGGTGCTCGAAGAGGCTCGCAGCGACCTCCTCGCGCGTCCGTGCGTCTTCGAGTCCGGCGCGGGAGACCAGCTCGTCTCCACAGCTGATGATCTGCTCGCGTTCGGCCGGATGATGCTGAATCGAGGCGTATACGGTAGAGAGCGGATTCTGTCGCGGCTGTCGATAGAGCTCATGACCACCGATCAGTTGACGCCCGAGCAGAAGGTCGCCTCGCCGTTCTTCGAACACTTCTGGGACTCGCGTGGCTGGGGCCTGGGCCTTTCGATCGTGACCCGGCGCGACGCTGTCGCCGGCGTGCCCGGACGCTTCGGCTGGGACGGTGCTTTCAGCACATCGTTGTACGTGGACCCACGCGAGGAGATGGTCGGTGTCCTCATGGCGCAGTGCCGTCCAGGAGCGTTGCGTCTGCCGCCGGCCGTGCTCGACTTCTGGACGTCCGCCTACCAGGCGATCGACGACTGAGCCGCCTGGGGTCTCCCGAAGCTTCGTCGCAAGTCGCCCACGGTTCCGGCAGAACACGATGAGCCGCTTGCCGAGGTGAGGGTGCACAGCGCGGAGCGCGGGGAGGCAACGGTAGAGGGGGCGGGCGGGACGAGTGCCCCGCCCGCGGGTCCCTCAGGTGTGTGCGCAGCTCCCGCTGCGCGCCCCGGCACGAGTCGGGATTCAGTACAGGCTGTCGTGCTGCCGCGGCGTCATCGGCGGCCTGTTACCGCGCCGATGACGCGACTGGGTGGTCCGGTGGCGTATCCATCCCTACCTCCATGACGCACCGATCACGATGAGCCATCCTGCCCCATCGCGGGGTCAGTAGAACGCCACCCCGGCCGCCTGTCAAGGCGCCGATCTATGCGCGCCGCGACAGCCGCCAGCGGTCAGCGACCCAGGACTCTGTGCGCCTTGCTTGCCTTGCCCCCCAATGTCAGGACGACCATGGCGGAGCCACGGCCTGCCGTGGTGGCGTAGATCGATCGGACGTTGATCCGCTCCTTTGCCAGCCGGGCCGAGACCCGAGCGAGCGCACCCGGCTTGTTCCGGAGCCGCAACGCGAACGCCGGCTCCTCGCTGAACCGATACTTGGCCATGCGGAGCGCGCGCTTGGCCCGGACCGGGTCGTGGACCAGCAGCCGGATCTTCCCGCGGCCGGACGCCTCGGCGGCACTGAGTGCCGTGATGTTGACGCCGGCGTCAGCGAGCGTGCGGGCCAGCGCGGCAAGCGTGCCGGGTCGCGACTCGAGGCTGAGCGAGAGCTGGGTCGTCTTGGGCATCGCAGTCCCCCCTTGTGAGCTGGTCATGTCCGATGGGCAAATCGTCGGTGCACTGCCCCTGGTGCGTCCTCTACCGAGTAAGGACACCACTCTACCCAGGGAGGACCTGCTTGGGGAAAGATTCGGAATGGGTCATTTTGCGGGAGGACCGACTCGGACAAGACGGGGCGGGGCTCCAAGATGGCCCCCGCACGCCGCTAGCCTCTCACCACGAGCTCGGCGTCGCCCTGACGGTCGAGCACCTCGACCGCAGCGCCCTCGCGCCCTCGCGTGACGTGGACGTCGAAGCGCGAGCGGCCCAGGCGCAGGCCGCGCACCTCCAGCCACGGCAGCCTCGCCGGCAAGACCGGGCGCGTGAGGGTGAGACGGTTGTGGCCCGCCTCCGGATCGAGCCCCAGCATCTCCACCAGGAGCTGTGAGGCCACCCCG
>DATJIR010000385.1:0-11428 GCA_035493135.1 Verrucomicrobiia bacterium | reverse complement strand
GCAGAAGGGACGGGGTGCGCCTATGGATCTCGCCTCGCAACGCATCCGCGACAAGCTCCGGTACGGCATCCTGCCCAGTTGCGAGCCCGTCATGACCTGGGCGGGGTTCGGGAACGGGACTCTTGCGACGCGTGCGACATGAGCATCCAGCCGAAGGAAGTGGAGTACGAGGTCGAGCTCGAGAACGGACAAACGCTCCACTTGCATGTCGCGTGCGTGGGCCTGTGGCAGGTGTTGCGGACCGACTGGGGCGTGCCGGAGGCTACGCTCGCCGACATACGTTCGTCGGGCCCTTCGCCAACGTTGGCCGGTCGGCGAGCTCTACCTGGACGGAGCGGTCTACCCGCCGCGGAGACGTTCCCGCGGAGTGCCGGCCGCCCGCGCCGCGCGTTGGTGCGTCCCGCCGGCGAGGGACCCACGCTGCCGCTCGTACCAGCGCGACATCAGCTCCATGGCGAGCCACGCGGCCGAGCAGCCCACCAAAAGGAACACGCGCGCCGTCCCCCAGCCCCAGCGGTCCACGATCCACGCGAAGGCGGTGGGGGAGGCAGCATTGACGATGAGCACCGGCATGGCGATGACGCCGAGCACGGCTCCGTATCCCTTTACCCCGAACAGCGCGAGGGGCACCGCACCTCGGACGATGGTGATGACGCCCTGGGACGCGCCCATGAGCAGGGTGAACGCGACGACCATCGGCAGGCTCCCGGTGCCGAACAGCAGCAAGAGCAGGGACGGCGGCAGGATTCCGACCGCGATGCGGCCCACGGTGATCGCGCGCAGATTGCGGGCGAACAGGATCTCGACCACCCGTCCCCCGAACTGGGCGACGCCCTTCGTCGAGGCGACCCAGACCGCGGCGGCCGTCGCCAGGCCCGCGGCTTCGAGCAGCGGGACGAGCTGCACCGAGATGACGCCGAACACGAACCCGTTGAGCGACATGATGAGGGCGAAGAGCACGAGGGCGACCGAGCGGGCGCGCCCCTCGAGCGGGGGGCCGTCCGGGGACGCCGCGGCGCCGCCCGTCGGGGCAGCCACCGCCTCGGGGGACTCGCGCCGGGCGAGGCCGAGCCAGTGCAGCGGCAAGCACACCACCAGATTGATGACGGCGAACAGGACGAGGGTCTGTCGCCAGCCGACCTGCTCGTTGAGGGCGTGGCCGACCACCCAGAACACCGACGAGGCGAACGCTCCGAACAAGGTGAGGTAGGAGATCGCCGTGCGCCCGCGCGATGGAGCGACCTGCACCAGCGCGGCGAACGCGGCGTCGTAGAGGCACAGCCGCATGCCGAGGCCGAGGAACGCCCAGACCGCCAGGTACGCCGGCTCGCTGCGGACGTGGGCGAGCGCGAACAGGCCCGCGGACACGAGGACGGTGCCGAGCGTCATGACCGCGCGCCCGCCGTGTCGGTCGATGGCACGACCCACGGTGCCCGAGACGAGCCCCATGGCGAGCAGGGCGACGGTGAAGCCGAGGAAGACGAAGCCCCGGCTCCAGCCGGTGTCGTGGCTGATCGGCCCTGCCAGCACGCCGAGACAGTAGTAGCTCGTTCCCCAGGCGGTGATCTGAGTGATGCCGAGCGCGAGCACCGCGCCCATCATCGGGTCGGCGACCCGCGCTCGCCAGGTGACACGCGCGCCCGGTCCAGTGCGTGCGGTCACGGAACGAGCGGGCGCGGCGGCATGGCGCGAGACTATCACGGGATCTACTACTCCGACCGCGACGAGTGATGCTCCGGTAGTTCTTACCAGGTTCAATTTACAGCGGTGGCGGGTCGGTCGAGCCCAAGCATTCGTCGGCCATAGCTTCCTGCCGCGGCATAGTCCTTGCTCCTCGGACCTCGGCGCACACGAGCCCCGGAGAGGAGCCGCCGCGATGAGGAGAACTCGAACGAGATGAGGCGACCATGGCCGGGGATATCGCGGCGAGTACCGGCACGGCTACGGAAGCGGTCGTTCGCGCACCTGCATTGGTTCCGGACCGCCGACGCGTGTCCGCGTTGTCGAAAGATCGAGCGGACTTTCGCCCGCTACAGCGCGATGAACGACACCCTGGCCGTCATCGCCTGCGACGCCCTGGGCTGCGGATGCGGCAACCCGCAGTGCCCCGTCGTGGTGGCAGCCGTTCTCACCGCCAACGGCTCGCTGCCACGTGCGGCCGGCCTCCGGCAAGAGCAAGAGGATCGGGCTCCTGCGAACGACTGAGCGTCCCGGCCAACGGAAGATGGCCGTGATTCACCGGCACCTTGGCCTGCGGCGTCACCCGGTCAGGTTGTAGAAGCGAACCGCGTTGTCGCCCAGCACCTTCCGGCGCGCCTCGGCGGAGAGTGGCGCGAGGCGCTCTCGCAGCTCGCGGACCACGCCCATCGATGCGTCGATGTGGGGGTAGTCCGAGGCCCAGATGAAGTAGTCGGCCCCCAGGTGCTCGACCATCTGGGCGGTCAGGGACTCGTCCGGGTCGGCCGAGATCAGGCACTGGCGGTAGAAGTACTCGCTGGGCGCCATGCGGATCGGCGTTCGGTGCGCCATCACGCGATGCTTGTGGTCGAGCCGGTCGAGCCAGGAGGCGATCCAGTTCGACCCCGCCTCCAGGACCGCGCACTTGACGCGCGGGTAGCGCTCGAACATGCCGGAGGCGAGCATCTGGGTGAAGGCCGCCATCACGTCGATGGCGAGGAAGGCGAAGCCGAACAGGCCGTCGGAGGGATCGTAGCGCTGCCACGGGCGGAACCACTGGCGGTCGCGCACCACCACGTGGAACGCGATCGGCATCTCGAGATCCTGCACCGTCGCCCAGAAGCGGGCGAATGCGGGATCGTCGAAGTGGCGGCCGGCACGCGCGGCGACGTCCGGCGAGAGGAAGACGCCCACGCAGCCGTCGGCGCGCGCCCGGATCGTCTCTTCCACCGCGCCCTCGGGGTCGAGAAGGGAGATGTGCGCCACCGGGTGCAGGCGCGTGCGATCGGCCTGGCAGAACTCGACCAGCCATCGGTTGTAGGCCCGCGTGTAGGCGGTGGCCAGGCCGGGGTCGGTGACGTGCCCCTCCCAGCAGATGCCGATGGTGGGATACAGGAGGACGCTGTCGATGCCCTCGGCATCCATCACCGCGAGCCGCGCGCGCGGATCGTAGCCGCCGGCCGGGCTACCCTCGGCGTAGGTGACCTGGCCCCGGGTGAGGAGGCGCTCGGTGTCCATCTCGATGCCACCGAGCGAGCCGAGCTGGCCGCGCAGCGTCTTGAGCGACCGGCCGTCGATCAGTAGCACCTCGTACCCCTCGGGATCGGTGTCGATCCGGATGGCCCGGTCGCGGTACGTCGGGTCGATGTACCGGAGCCAGGTGTCGGCGGGCTCCAGCACGTGCCCGTCGGCGTCGACGACTCGTCCGGTTGGCTCGCCAGCCATGACGAGACCGATACTGCACGGTGGCCTCGCTCGCGTCAACAGCTCCATGGCGAGCCACGCGGGAGAGCTCCCGCTTGTTCTATACTCGCGCAACGTGACTGCCGCCCGTACGCTCCGCGAGATTCGCCGCCAGGGCCTGATCTACGCCGGCCTCGCGCCGTTCGTGGTGATCGCGCTGTTTCCCATCTGCTGGATGGTGATCACCGCCTTCAAGCAGGACGCGGACCTCTACCGGATGGACGGGAGCCCGTTCTGGTTCCACCTGCCCCCGACGCTCGAGCACTTCACGCGCCTCTTCGGGCGGACGTACTTCACCGCGCAGCTCCTCAACACCGTGCAGCTGGCGGTCTACGTGGTCGCGCTCACGGTGCTGATGGCGGTGCCCGCCGGATATGCCCTCGCGCGCCTGCGACTGCCCGGCGCCGAGAACCTCGGCATCGCCATCTTCATGACCTATCTCGTCCCGCCCATCATCCTCTTCATCCCGCTGGCGCGCGTGGTGGGCGTGCTCGGGCTGTTCGACTCGTGGTGGGCGCTCGTGGTCGTGTACCCGGGCTTCACGATCCCGTTCTGCACCTGGAAGATGATGGGCTACTTCAAGACCGTGCCCCTGGAGGTGGAGGAGGCGGCCTGGCTGGACGGCTGTAGCCGGCTCGAGGGCCTCTACCGCATCGTGGTGCCGGTGAGCCGGCCCGGGGTGGCGATCTCGGCGGTCTTCGCGTTCTCGCTCGCCATGCAGGAGTATCTGTACGCGGTTGCCTACGTGGCCCCCCGGAGCGAGAAGGTGGTGACGGTCGGGCTCGCGACCGCCTTGATCCGGGGGGACATCTTCTTCTGGGGCTCGCTGATGGCCGGGGCGCTGGTCGTGGGCCTGCCGATCGCGCTCCTCTACAGCCTCGTCCTCGACCGCTTCATCGAGGGCTTCACCGGAATCGGGACCGGCCGGTGATCAGTGGGCCCGACTGACCGCGTTCATGAGCAGCCGCGCTTCCTCGAATGATTCGGCCGCCTCCTCCGACAGCCCCTGCCGCGCGTACAGGTCGCCGAGCAGGAAATGGAGGGTCGGGTCGTCCGGGTGCCGGACGAGCTCCTCGGCGAGGCCGAGACGGGCGTCGTGCAGGAGACCATGGCCCGCGAGCACCCCGGCCCGGAGCGCCGCGAGCGTGGCTGGAGGCGGCGGTGCGGCGGCGAGCGCTTCCTCCAGGTCCTGCAGGTCCCGGCGGATGGCCTGGGCCTCCCTCGGGTCGACCAGCTCGAACCAGACCTCCTGGGGCGGCGCCCAGGCCGGTAGGAGCTGGAACCGGTAGCGGACACCGGCCACCAATGGCGGAGCGCTCGCGGGGTACTGGAAGCGGGTGCCCGCGAGATTCGCGCGCTCCAGCACCAGGGCCTCCGGCCCCACGATGCGAATCGTGACGAGCGCGGCGCGGCTCCCGCGCCATTGGAAGACCAGCGAGTCGGCGAGCACGAGACCGTTGCGGGGCGTCAGGATCACCGGCGGCTTCATCCCGCCTCGAGTGCCCAGGGTCCCGACCGGCAGCTCTCTCGGAGTCGTCGAGAGAAACTGCAGGCTCGCCTCGAGGATCTTCAGCCCCTTGTGCAGCCGGCTGCGGTCCATGGGCGGCGCGGTCGCGTTGAATGGCGCGTTCGCCTCGTCGACCCGGACGGTTCCCCGTCCGCCGGTCAGCACGACGACGGCCCACGCATCCTGCGTCGTGTTCACCGTGTCCCCCTCCCGGAGGGTCAGCAGGGGCATCGCGGGACGCCAGCGCTCGGTCTCGGCCGACCTGACCTCGACCTGGCCCTCCCCCGGGTGAATCTCGGTCACCATTCCGACCACCTCTCGTTCCGCGCCTCGGGCGGGACCGGGAGACACCAGGATGGCAAGGAGAGCCAGAAGACTAGCCCAGCGGGTCAATGTCCCTTTCGTCGCGCCCATGGTTGGTCACCTCGCCAGAGTCGCGGGCATTGGACAGTGCGTGAACATGTGCCGCGGTGGTTTCATGGCAAGGGAGATGCCACCGGCAAAGGTGCGACGGGACAAGGCCTTCCGAGAAGTACGACGGCCCGGGATGGGGCGTTCTGCCCGATCCGGCGTGCGCCGTGCCCGACTCCCGGGACGGGGAGGAGGCGGCCCCCGATGATGCCGTGGCGCCGCCCGCCGCGATCGCATAGAATCGCGCGCATCGGGGGAAGGGAGCCGCGACGTGCCCAGGATCAACGAGGCCTTCCTGAATCTGCGGCCGAGCTACCTCTTCGCCGAGGTCAAGCGGCGGACCCAGGCGCACCGCGACGCGCACCCCGGGGCCAGGCTGATCGACCTCGGCATCGGCGACGTCACCCTGCCGCTCCCCGACGTGGTGGTGCAGGCGCTCGTCGAGGCCGCGCGCGAGCAGGCGCGGGCCGAGACGCTCCGGGGCTACGGACCCTACGTCGGCTACGAGTTCCTCCGCGCGGAGATCGCGACGCACGACTTCGCCACGCGCGGGGTGAAGCTCGGCCCGGACGAGATCTTCGTCAGCGACGGCGGCAAGAGCGACGCGGCCAACATCCAGGAGCTGTTCGCGGCCGACGCGGTGGTGGCCCTGATGGACCCGGCCTACCCGGTCTACGCGGACGCCAACGTGATGGCGGGGCGCTCCGGCCCCGCGGACGCGACCGGCCGCTACCCGGGCTTCGTGTACCTGCCGTGCACCGCGGAGAACGGCTTCCAGCCCGCCCTGCCCGACCGACACGTCGACCTCATCTACCTGTGCTATCCGAACAACCCGACCGGCGCGGTGATGACGCGCGCGTCGCTCCGGCGCTGGGTCGACTACGCGCGGAGCCACGAAGCGGTGATCGTCTACGACGCCGCCTACGAGGCCTACATCCGGGATCCCGAGATCCCGCATTCGATCTACGAGGTCGAGGGGGCGCGCGAGGTGGCCATCGAATCCCGCAGCTTCTCGAAGAACGCGGGATTCACCGGCCTGCGCATGGCCTACAGCGTGGTGCCGCGCGAGGTGCGAGGGCGGACCGCGGCGGGGGAGGCGGTGAGCCTGAACCAGCTCTGGCTGCGACGGCAGTCGACGAAGTCGAACGGGCCGCCGTACGTGATCCAGCGGGCCGCCGCCGCCGTCTACACCCCGGAGGGCGGCAAGCAGGTCCGCGGGCTGATCGACCAGTACATGGAGAACGCGCGCATCCTCCGCGAGGGCCTGGAGCAGGCCGGGCTCACCGTGTACGGCGGGCGCAACGCGCCCTACATCTGGATCCGCACGCCGGCGGGGACGTCGTCGTGGGACTTCTTCGACCGCCTCCTGGCGGAGGCCCACGTGGTCGGCGTGCCGGGATCGGGCTTCGGCCCGAGTGGGGAGGGCTACTTCCGGGTGACCGCGTTCGGCTCGCAGGCCGACAGCGCCGAGGCGGTCGAGCGGATCGCGGGCCGGCTCCGCGGTTAGCCGATCGGCAGGAGAGAGGGGGCACACCGTGACCGTCGACACGCCGCAGCTGGCTCGAATGCTCCGCACCATGATCCTGATCCGGGAGTTCGACGAGCGGGCCATCGCACTCCGGGTGGCGGGCAAGATCTACGGCGCGGTGCACCCGTACGTCGGTCAGGAGGCGGTCGCGGTCGGGGTGTGCGCGGCCCTGACGGGGAAGGACCGCGTGACCAGCACCCATCGCGGCCACGGGCACTGCATCGCGAAGGGCGCCGACATCCGGCGCATGATGGCCGAGCTATTCGGCCGCGTGGACGGCTACTGCAAGGGCAAGGGCGGCTCCATGCACATCGCCGATTTCGCGGTGGGGATGCTGGGTGCCAACGGCATCGTCGGCGGCGGGCTGCCCATCGCCTGCGGGGCGGCGCTGGCGGCCCAGCTCGAGGGGCAGGGCCACGTGACGGTGTGCTTCTTCGGAGACGGCGCCGCCGCGGAGGGTGAGTTCCACGAGGCCCTCAACATCGCCTCGGTGTGGAAGCTGCCCATCGTGTTCGTCTGCGAGAACAACCAGTACGCGGCCAACAACGCGGTCGGCGTCCAGCACCCGCGGGCCGACATCGCGGCCCACGCCGCGTCCTATGCCATGCCGGGGGTCATCGCCGACGGCAACGACGTGCTCGAGGTCGAGGCGGCGACGCAGGAGGCGGTGGCGCGCGCGCGCCACGGCGACGGGCCGACCCTGCTGGAGTGCAAGACGTATCGCTGGCACTTCCACGCCATGCGGGCCACCCCGCCCCCGGAGACGCGTCCGGCCGGCGAGATCCTCGCCTGGAAGGCCCGCGACCCCATCGCGCGCCTCGAGCAGCACGTGCTCGGCCGGGGTCTGCTCTCGGCCGGCGAGATCGGCGCGATCCGCGAGGGCGTGAAGGCCGATCTCGACGCCGCGGTGGCCTTCGCCGAGCAGAGCCCGTTCCCCGATCCGAAGGACTTGCTGATCGACATGTTCGCCGACTGAGGCGACGAGGAGCCGCATGCGAGAGATCAGCTTCCAGAAGGCGCTCGAGGAGGCGGTGACCGAGGAGATGCGTCGCGACGCGCGGGTCATCACCATGGCCACCGATTTCACCGGCGATCCGCTCAAGGAGTTCGGCCCCGCGCGGGTGCGCTTCTCGCCCATCTCCGAGTCGGTGCTGACCGGCATGGGCCTGGGGGCGGCCGGCTGCGGCTTCCGCCCCGTCGTGAACTGGCGGATGGTGACCTTTTCCTTCGTGGCGATGGATCAGATCGTCAACCAGGCGAGCAAGATCCGGTACATGTTCGGCGGGCAGGCCGACTTCCCGGTGACCTATCGCTGCAGCACCGGCGGCGGCATCGGCCTCGCCGCGCAGCACTCCCAGAGCCCGTACTCGATGTGGATGCATCTCGCCGGCCTCAAGATCATCCTCCCGTCGACGCCGGCCGACGCCAAGGGTCTGCTCAAGAGCGCCATCCGCGACAACAACCCGGTGGTCTCCTTCGAGTGCAGCCGTCTGGCCGCGGTGACCGGTCCGGTACCGGACGGGGATCATCTGGTGCCGATCGGGGTCGCGGACGTGAAACGGGCCGGCACGGATGTGACCATCGTCGCGCTCGCCTACTACGTGCACGAGGCGCTCGCGGTGGCCGAGGCGCTCGCGGGCGAGGGCATCGACGTCGAGGTGGTCGACCCGCGGACGCTGGTCCCGCTGGACGTGGAGACGGTGCGCGCCTCGGCGCGGAAGACGGGGCGGGTGGTGATCGTGGACGAGGCCCCCGCCACGTGCTCGGCCGCGTCGGAGATCGCGGCGCTGATCGCCGAGGACCCGGAGACCTTCCGCGCCCTGAAGGCCCCCGTCCGCCGGGTCTGCGCCGCTCCGGTGCCGGTGCCGTACAGCCCCACCCTCGAAGGAGCCGCGCTGCCGAGGCGAGAGGACATCACGATCGCGGTCCACGAGGTCCTCAAGGAGTCCCTCTCGGCGAGGGTGTGACGGGCATGGCACGCGCCGGCTACCGCATCTTCGACGCCGACACCCACATCATCGAGCCGGTCGAGCCGGTGGAGGCCTACCTCTCCCGCGCCGATCAGGCCAGGCTCGCCGCGCTCGGCCCGCTGGTGCAGCGCTCGCCGGGCAAGGGGGGCATGTCCCGCTTCCGGGTGGGCAAGCGCCCGGAGCTGAACCGACGCCTGGGCTCCCGGGAGCGGGTCGACCTCGACGCGGCGGTCGAGCGACGCGTACGGGATGGCGGGACACCGTGGGACGTGAGGTGGCAGGGACCGCCGTTCCCGAGCGACCGCGTGAGCTTCGATCCCCACGCCCGCGTGAAGGACATGGACATCGAGGGCGTCGACGTGAACATGATCCTGCCCTCGGGCGGGATCCCCGCGTTCTGCGGCCTCGACGACGTCCCGCTCGAGCTGGCCGCGTACCAGGCCTACCATCGGTTCCTCGGCGACTACTGCGGCGCCTATCCCGACCGGCTCACCAGCGTCGTCCTCGCCTCGCCTCGCGACGTCGCGGCCTCGGTCGCCGAGATCCGGCGCTGCGGCCGGGAGGACTGGCCGGTCGCCGTCTTTCCCATCTGCCCGCCGGCCATGAGCCTGGACGAGCCGGCGTGGGAGCCCATCTGGGCGGAGGCGCAGGCCCAGGATCTCGCGGTGGTCGTCCACTCCTTCACCATGACCGCGCCCTATCCCCCCGGCATGTGGGACACCTGGGACAACGTCTTCCTCCAGCGCTCCGCGGGCCACGTGTGGAACGCCCAGCGCAACGTCGCCGCGCTGATCGGCGGCGGGGTGCTGGACCGCTACCCCGAGCTGCGGCTGGCCCCGCTCGAGTGCGGCCACGGCTGGCTGCCGTTCTGGGCCGCGCGCCTCGACGAGCACGCCGAGATGTGCCGGCACGCGATCGCCCCGCTGCGCCACCGGCCGAGCGAGTACATCCGCGGGCCGCGGTACTTCCAGAGCATCCAGCTCCACGAGGGCGAGCAGTCCCTGCGCCACGTCATCGAGGCGCTCGGCGAGGACACGCTGATGTTCGCCACCGACTACCCACACTCGGAGAGCTGGTTCCCGAAGTCGGTGGACGCGGTGCTCGGATGGACGTCGATCCCCGAGGCGGCCCGGCGCAAGCTGCTCTGGGACAACGCGTCGCGCTGCTATCGCCGGCATCGGGCGCGGGAGGGCGCGCGGTGACCGGGACCTGTTCCCGCCGATAGCGGTCCTGCTATAGTCCCCGCGTGGTCAAGGCGGTGTCCTTCTTCAGGCGGAAGGCCGGCATGCCGGTGGAGGAGTTCCAGGCCTACTGGCTCCGCACCCACCCCGCGGCGGTCGTGCGGCTGCCGGGGGTGCGCCGGTACGTGCAGTCGCACACGCTGCTCGCCGGGTACCGCAAGGGCGAGCCGATCTACGACGGCATCGCCGAGCTCTGGTTCGAGGACACGAAGGCGATGCACGCGCTCCGCGGCACGACGGAGATGGAGGCCGTCGCGGCCGACGAGGCCGTCTTCATCGACCGCGGGACGATGGGGCTGATCCTCACCGACGAGCACGTGATCAAGGACGGGCCCGCGCCGCCCGGCGGCGTCAAGAACGTGGAGTTCGTGACCCGGAAGCCGGGCCTCGCGGTGGACGAGTTCCGGCGCTACTGGCGTGAGGTCCACGGCCCGCTGGCGGCGCAGATCCCGGTGATCCGGCGCTACGTGCAGAGCCACACGCGGGCCTCCGCCTACGAGCGGGGGCGGACGCCGGCCTACGACGGCGTGGCCATCACGTGGTTCGACGACACCCGGGCGATGCGCGCCTCCGCCGCGAGCGCGCAGTACCCGCGGGTCCGGGCCGACGAGCCCAACTTCATCGCGCCCGGCGACGCGCCGTTCATCATCACCACCGAGCACGTGATCGTCGCGTGATGACGGCCGCCCGCACGCCCGTCGCGGACGCGCTGGTTGACTTCGTCCTCGGGCTCGAGCTCCGGTCGCTCCCCGACGCGGTGACCGAGGCCGCGGGTCTCTCGTTCACCGACTGGATCGGCGCCGCCATCCGCGGATCGACCGAGCCGCTCGCCGGCGCGCTCGACGCGGTGATCGCGACGACCGGCGGCGACCCGCAGGCGACGGTCCTCGGCCGCGGCCGCCGGACGAGCGCGCTGCTGGCCGCGCTGGCCAACGGCGCCCAGGGCCACGCTCTCGACTTCGACGACACGCATCTGGCTTCCATCGTCCACGGCTCGGCGCCGGTGGCCCCGGTGGTGCTCGCGATCGCGGAATGGCAGCGCCGGCCCGGTGCCGCCGCCCTCGCGGCGTTCGTCGCCGGCTTCGAGGTCGAGACGCGGATCGGGCGGGTCGTCGGGCCGATGCTCGCCGACCGCGGCTGGCACGTCACCGCGATCCTCGGTCACTTCGGCGCGGTCGCGGCCGCCGGGAAGCTACTGGGCCTCACCGCCGAGCAGCTCGGGCGGGCGCTCGGCATCGCGGGCACCCAGGCCGCCGGGCTCGAGCAATCGCTCGGCACCATGTGCAAGCCGCTCCATCCGGGCAAGGCGGCGATGAACGGGCTCCTGGCCGCGCTGCTCGCGCGCGAGGGC